>JBJMVX010000114.1:0-4947 GCA_045810445.1 Massilia sp. | reverse complement strand
GCTGTCTGCAGCGCTGTCGCAAAGCCAACAGCGCTACCTGGCCCGGCACCACTATATTTCGAAAATTTCCCTTAGAAATCAACATCCTGCCGCGCTCCCCAGTACCAGGCATGGTCCCTGCTCTGACAAGCCTGAGTTTGATTCATTCACCCACAGGAGCACAACATGTCGTTCAAAACCGCACTCACCGCAACCGCGATTCTCATCGCCACCATTGGCGCCAACAATGCCCTCGCCCAGCAAGCCCCCGCTGCCGCGCCGGCCGCCGAACCGACCTATATCTCGGCCAAGCTCAACCGCCAGCAAATCGACGGCTTGCTCAGCTACGCCGACCAGGTCCTCATCGTCGACGTGCGACGTCCCGATGAAATCAGCACCATCGGCGGCTTCCCCACCTACCTGAGCATCCAGTTGCAGGACCTGGACAAGGCCGCTGTCTTCATCCCGCGTGACCGCACACTGATCACGGTGTCCAACCACGCCGGCCGCGCCCTCAAAGCTGCTGACGCCCTGCTCGCCAAAGGCTTCAAGGTTGCTGGTGCCGCAGGCATTCAAAACTACGAAGCAGAAGGTGGCAAGGTCACCCGCATCGCGGTGCCTGCACCGAAGGTCGCCGCCGTTCAATAAGGCGCGGCAGCCAGCTCCCACCCGGAGTATGATCGCTCGGTCGCTTTCCTATTCCGGACTATCTTGTAAATACTGGAGACCAGCAATGACGCGCATGACCCAGCACGATTTCGATCCTGAAGTTCTCAAGCTGTTTGACCAATATGTGCACGGCCAGATCGACCGCCGCGTGTTCCTGTCGCAGTCCGCGCGCTACGCGGTGGGCGGCGTCACCGCAGCCGGTTTGCTCAGCGCCCTCTCGCCCAGCTTTGCCGCGCCGGTGGTCACAGCGGCTGATCCACGCATCAAGGCCAGCTTTGTCGAATACCCATCTCCGCAAGGCTACGGCACGCTGCGCGGCTACCTGGTGCAGCCAGCTAATGCCAAGGGCAAGCTGCCGGCCGTGCTGGTGGTGCACGAAAACCGCGGTCTCAATCCCCACATCGAAGACATCGCGCGCCGCCTGGCGCTGGACGGCTTCATCGCCTTCGCACCGGACGCCCTGTTCCCATTGGGCGGCTATCCCGGCGACGAAGACAAGGCGCGTGAACTGTTTGGCAAACTGGACCAGGTCAAGACCCGTGCCGACTTCGTCGCGGCAGCCGAGATCCTCAAGAAAATCCCGGGTGGTAATGGCAAACTGGGCGTGGTCGGTTTTTGCTACGGCGGCGGCATTGCCAACTACCTGCCGACAGTCGTCGCAGGCATCGACGCGGCTGTGCCTTTTTACGGCGCTCAGCCACCGGCCGCCGAAGTGGCCAAGATCAAGGCGCCGCTGCTCATTCACGATGCTGAAAAAGACGAGCGCATCCGGGCCGGCTGGCCCGCTTACGAGGCAGCATTGAAAGCGAACAAGGTCGACTACCAGCACTTCGTCTATGCGGGCGCCCAGCATGGCTTTAACAACGACACCACACCGCGCTTCGACGAAGCCGCAGCCAAGTTGGCCTGGCAACGCACGGTCGAATTCTTCCGCAAGCATCTGGCATAAAAAAGAGCCGGGACATCCCCGGCTCTTCGTGAGCACCACCACTGTCCTTGCGAAAGCGAGGACCATGCTGAGCTAATAGCGTATGGGTCTCCTTGACCACTACCACTGTCCTTGCGAAAGCGAGGACCCATGCTGAGCAAATAGACTATGGGTCCTCGCTTTCGCAAGGACAGTGTGCTTATTTCGCGAGGACAGTGTGCTTATTTCGCAAGGACAGTGTGCTTATAGCGCTTTTTTTTGCGGCTTTCGGGTTCAAACTCCGGTCGGCTTCCTGAGCCGAACCAATCACAAAAAAAGAGCCGGGACAGTCCCGGCTCTAACGCTACAGCAGGCCTGCTAGCTGGGCCTGCCTACCCCCCTGGTGCCGTCAACACCGACAACTTGCTCACCCCACTGCGCGATATCGTGGCCATGGCCTTGGCCACTGCCTTGTACGGCACGGTCTCGTCCGCCTGCAGGCTCAAGGCCAGTTCAGGATTCGCTTTCACCAGCTGACGCAATTCCCCCTCCAGCGCCTCGCCTTCCACCTTGCGTTTGTCGAGAAACAACTGCCCTGTTTGGTCCACGCTAACCGTGACCGATTTGACCGCATCAGGCGCCGAAGTGGCGGCCGTCTGCGGCAGATTAATGCGCACCGCGTTGTTGAGCAGCGGCGCGGTCAGGATGAACACCACCATCAGCACCAGCATCACGTCCACCAGCGGCGTGATATTGATTTCACTGAGAACGTCGGCACTACCTGCTGAGCTTGAGAAGGCCATTATGCGTACACTCCTGTCGGCGCTGCGACTGGCGCAGTGGCTGGCTGTGGCTTGGCTGCTGGCGCCACGCGCGCAATGCGGTAGCCACTCTTTTGCGCCAGGTTGAGCAGGTCGTTGGCGTAGTTGTCCAGTTCCAGCGCCGCCACTTTCAGTCGCCGCACATAGAAGTTATAAGCCAGCACCGCCGGCACCGCCACCGCGATGCCAACACCGGTGGCAATCAAGGCTTCGCCAATCGGCCCGGCCACGACATCAATGCTGGCCGAGGCATTCTTGCTGATCGCGCCCAGGGCATGAATGATGCCAAACACGGTGCCGAACAAGCCCACAAAAGGGGCGGTGCTGCCTACCGAAGCCAGCACGGCCAGGCCGCTCTCACGCGCCGCGTGTTCTTTCTGGATTTGCTGGCGCAAATGCCGCTCCAGCAGTTCCTTGCGGTCCCAACTGTGTTCGAGGTCGGTGTCGGCGCTATTGTCGGTGACATACAGGGCGTCAAAGCCGACCCCGGCCACGCGCGACTTCGGCCCCGCATCGCGTTCGAGCAAGGCCGCCGCGTCCAGGCTGGCCGCGCGCCAGAAGCGGCGTGCAAACACCTTGTCCTGGCGTCCCAGGAACCAGGTCTGCCACGCCTTGCCAATGATCAGCACCCAGGTGATCACGGAGAACAGCACCAGCGCGTACAGGGCGCCCTGGACAATCAGTTTGAGATAGAAGTCGTTCATGTTTGCCTTTAAAAGAAAGTGGAACTAGATTTTGAAAGTGAGTGGAACCTGGACCCAGCCGTCGACCGGATTCTGGCCACGACGCGCGGGCGCAAAGGCCCACTGGGTCACGGCTTTCAGGGCCGCCTCATCGAGCACCTGGTGACCACTGGACTTGGCCACGGCCACGCTGTCGGGCTGACCCGACGCCAGTACGTGCACCTTGAGCACGACCCGCCCTTCCAGGCCGCGTTTTTGCGCCGCTGGTGGGTAGTCCGGTGCGGGGTTGCTCAGGTAGCCGGCGTAGCCGCGCGGCTCGGTCAAGGGCTCCACTGGCGCTGCAGCAGGCGCGACAACGGGCGCTGGGGGCGGTGCGGCATGCGCCACCTGGACCGTGTCCGCGCCTGGCGCAACCAGGGGCGTATCTTCGGCCACAACAGGCGCCGATGGCGGCGGTGCCGCTGGCGCCGCGCGCGGACGTGGCAAGGGACGCTCAGGCGGCGGTGGTGGCGGGGGTGGCGGTGGTTCAATTGCCTTGGGCGGCGCCAAGGCAATGGTGATGGGCGCCGCGGCCGGCGCGGGCGTGACTGCCTGCTTCGCGGAGAGCGTTACAAAAGCTGCGCCATGCAAGGCGGCGATGACGCCAACGAGCACAATGGTGGCAAACGGCGGCGCACGCCGTGTGGGCACGGCGGCAGGTACGGCCAGGGCAAGCGGGTGAACAGGGACACGCGCAATGCTGCGCTTGGCCTGCCGGCGCGGTGGTGCGGAAATACTGTCAAATGTCAGCGTGGTCATGGGGCTTCCTCCTTGCTGACACTTCAGCAGGAAGCGTGCCAGTGTCACGCCAGGGGGGAGCGCGCAACAGCGCGGGTAAATCTGCTGCGCAATGCACAGCCGCTGTTGCCTATCTGCTGGTTAGCAATCAACAGCGGCGCCATGACTATTGCCTGGCTTGGGGCGTGCCCGGTGGTTTGCTGTGCATGAATTGCAAATCGTCGTCGTCCAGCGGCACGTCGGGCATGGCTTCGATATGGTCAACGTCGATGTCGGCGCCGTCACGCACCACGCTGTCGCGCCCGGCGGCTGCACGCTCCCCGGTGCCACCCGAGTCGCTGTCACTGTCGAGGTCCGCGTCGCCCAGATCCGGGCCCGCCGTGCCACCGGCGCTGCTCGCCTCCATGTCGGATGTGGTGCCAGCGCCCAGGTCGAGCGTGTCTTCACCGGCCAGCCCGGACGCACCCACGACATCGCTGCCACTATCGGACGAATCGCTCGGGCCTAGCGCACCGGTGCCGTGGCCCGTACCCAGACTGCGGTCAGGTGCCTCGGGGAAATTGTCGGGATCAAGCGTACTGTTGCCTGCCATGGTAGCCTCCAAAAATGGTGTAAGAAATCATTCTTGAAGGCTAACGCATTCCTATTCCGGCTGGCGCACGCTCGTTTTCGCCAGCCACGCCATGCGCTCGCTGATGTCCATGCCCACGCCACGGTAGCCGATGAAACGGCTGCTGCTGTCGAACATGGGTTCGCCACTGACCTGCAGGTATTGCAGTGTGCCGTCGGCAAGGGTGCGGGTGTACATGAAATCAAGGAAAGGCCGGCGCATGCTGATGTTCTCGTCCAGTTCGGCGCGCTCGGCCGCATTCCAGCCGCCAGCCCCGCCTTCTGCACCGATACCCAGCATATCGGCCACGGGCCCGGAAAAGCGCGTCATCACGCCCTCGGCGTCCTGCTCCCAGTACCAGTCGGACGACAATTCGGTAAAACGTTGGAAGCGTGCTTCGCTGGCCCGCAATTCCGCCGTGCGCTCGAGCACGGTCTGCTCAAGCTGGCGGTTGTAATCGGCAAGGCGGCGGTACAGCAGCCGCACTTCGAGCATGTTGTG
>JBJMVX010000113.1:0-16137 GCA_045810445.1 Massilia sp. | reverse complement strand
TTTTGCGAGCGCCAGCGCCACGCCGGCCACCAGTTCGTCGAACCGGCAGAAGGTGGAATAGTAGATGTACCTGAAATAGTTGGTCTGATCATCCACCAGCGCGTTCCACACCAGGTAGCGCACCACCATCCCGGCGCCAAAGGTGATGCCAACCACGGCCCAGGTCCAGCGGCGCGGCAGCCGTCCCAATGCCAGCAGCAGCGCCAGGGCCGGCAGCAGCATGTAGAACTGCTCCTCGATGCACAGTGACCAGGCGTGGGAAAACGCCGTCCCCGGCATCAGGTTGATGTTTTGAGTGAAGCTGAGGAACTGCCACAGCGGCAGCAAGGGCGAGCCATGGCGAAACCATGGCCACAGATAGTACAGCGCCAGCACCACATAAAAGTTCGGCAGTGTGCGCAGCAAGCGGCGCGCATAAAACCGTGGCAGCGAAAAGCCCTTCCTGCTGCGCAGCGCGGCAAAGATCTGGTTCCCGATCAAATAGCCCGAGAGCGCGAAGAACAGGTCCACGCCCACCCAGCCGATGCGCCCTACCCAGCCAAAGGTATCGGACCCGCTGACAAAGAGCACATAGTGGTGCAGCACCACCAGCACAATGGCCAGCGCGCGCAGCGTATCAAGGCCGTGGTTGCGGGAGGTCGGGATGGCAGTCTTCATGAAGCGGCGATGATGCCATGCGCATCCCACGCGCGCCAGTATTTCCCGATAAAATAAGGATCTGCCAGATACCCTGAGGACCAACCCGTAATGACAAGCGCACGCGACCTGCAGTTCAAATCGATCAATTTTACTGGCCTGGCCAGCGGCCCGCGCCTGATCATTACCGGCGCCGTCCACGGCAATGAGACCTGCGGCACCAAGGCGATCCTGCGCGTCATCGACGAGATCGACAGTGGCAAGCTGCAGGTACGCGCCGGCAGCGTCACTTTCGTCCCCATTACCAATCCGCTTGCGTATGAGCTCAATCGCCGTTCGGGCGACCGCAATTTGAACCGCAATCTGTTCCCCAAGGATGCACCACAGGACTTCGAAGACCAGATCGCCAACTGGCTGTGCCCTCTGCTGGCACAGCACGACGTGCTGCTGGACCTGCATTCGTTTAACGCCCAGAGCCAGCCGTTTGTGATGGTCGGACCGCGCAACAACACCGGCTCACTGCAGCCATTTGCCCACGCCGCCAAGGAACGCGCATTGGCCCGTCGCCTTGGCGTGAGCCGTTTTGTGGACGGCTGGCTGGCCACCTACGGCCAGGGTGTGCAGCGCCGCATGAGTGGCAGCGACAAAGCCGAACTGGAAACTGTGCTGCGCTATGGCGTGGGCACCACCGAATACATGCGCACCACGGGCGGCTACGCACTGACGCTCGAATGCGGCCAGCACGCCGACCCGGCAGCACCGGACGTGGCCTACCGCGCCATCATGAATACCCTGGCCTTCTTGAAAGTGATCGACGCACCGGAGCCCGAGCCCATCGCGCTGGACCAGATGGAATCGCTGTCGATGGTGGTCGTGCACGACAAGCTCGCACCGGGCGACGCTTTCAGTCGCGTGTGGTCAAGCTTCGATGCGCTGGCCAAGGGTGACTTGATCGGCACGCGCGAAGACGGCACGCCCGTCACCGCCGAATTCGACGGCAAGATCCTGTTCCCCGACGTGAACGCGGTGCCGAACAGCGAATGGTTTTACATGACGCGCCCGAACACCGACTTCGAGCGCATCACCGAGTAATCAGCGGATGCCCCACACAAAGGGGTCGGTCTCGTCGAACAGCAGCGTGCCCTGGGCGTTGACCCAGGCCTTGCCACGAATGCTGGGGCGAATGCGCTCGCCATCGCGCCGATAGCGTGCTTCAAACACGCTGCCGATGACGCTCTCCTGGCGCCACAGCGCGCCCTCTTCCAATTCACCGTCGGCTGCCAGGCAAGCCAGTTTGGCGCTGGTGCCAGTGCCGCATGGGGAGCGGTCGTAGGCTTTGCCGGGACACAGGACAAAATTTTGGCAGTCGGCCTGTGCGCGCGACGGCGCAAACAATTCGATATGGTCGATCAGGGCGCCGTTGTCGCCCGTGATGCCATTTGCCTCCAGCGCGTCGCGCACGGCGCTGGAAAATGCAGTCAGGCGCTCGACGTTGGCAGTGCGCAGTTCCAGGCCGTGCTCACCCACCAGGAAAAACCAGTTGCCGCCCCATGCGACATCGCCACACACTTCGCCATGACCTGCGACCTGCACCCGGACCGCCTTGCGGCTGCGGTAGGACGGCACATTGTCAATGGTGACGCTGCCGTCGGCATGCAATTCGGCGTCGACCACGCCCACTGGCGTATCGACACGGTGGCGGCCAGCGCTGATACGTCCCATGTGGGCTAACGAGGCAATCACCCCGATCATGCCGTGACCGCACATGCCCAGGTAGGCGACGTTATTGAAGAAGATGACGCCGGCCACGCAGTGCGGCGCGTGCGGCTCGCACAGGATGGCGCCAACGATGACGTCCGAGCCGCGCGGTTCGCACACAACGGCCGAACGCAGATGGTCGAAGTGATCGCGAAAGCGCGCGAGACGTTCTGACAAGGGCCCTGCGCCCAGGTCAGGCCCGCCGCCGATGATCAGGCGGGTCGGTTCGCCCCCTGTATGAGAGTCGATGATGGAGATTGAGTTCATGGACACAGAATAGCGCCTGGGCCGCTGATTGTCTTGTACAGAAATTCAGCCGACAGTGCGGAATGCAACACAAAGCCCATCAGCTCAACATCACCGAACAGCATTCACCTCGCCTCAATGCGCCGACGCCGGCACCGCCCTGAATGCAGCAACCTGATTTGACATGATGTCAATCGCCGGCAGTACATACGTCGAACCTGTCGCCGTGAATGTGTACTTTTGATATGCCGCCGCCGCGTGCGCGTTGAAAGCAGAATTGGGAATGCTGGCCAAGGCATTGTATTGATAGACGTTGTAGCTAACTCCCGGGGTTAGCCCGTAGACGGTCGCCGTCAGCGTCACAGGCTGGGCTGTCGGCTCGGTAATCGCCCCATTTGCGATAGCGGGCGTTTCAGCATTCAGGTTTGTAGCCAGGCGCACCGGCACGGTTTCGTAGTCAAGGTCGATCACGCCGGTGACCGCAACGGCTGCGTTGAAGGTGTCCGAGCTGGTATGGAGCGCCAGCCCGAACGGCGGGCCTTGCGGCGCATTGGCCTGGGTCCGCGTCATTTGAAATGCGCCAAACGCGTATTGGAATACGTTGCCGCTGTTGTCACCCAGTTGCAGGATATCGTCCGCGTAATAGACTTGATCCAGGCCTGGCACCAAGGGGTGGTTCGAGGCGATGCCGGTGACCGGCACAATATGGTCGTAGCTGGAAAAGCCCCTGGCCGTGCCGTCACGCCGATTGACGTAGACGCCGATGATCACGGGATATCCCGCCACCACATAGCCCTTGACCCAACTGAGAAACTGGTTGGTGGTCGCGCTGCTCGCCTGCCAATTCCACTCCGTCGCCGTCAGGTGCATGGTGGCCGCGGCACTCTGGTCGTTCAGCGAAATCAATAACTGGCTGTTGACGTCATTTTGCTGGATGCCCGGCGTGGCGGCGGCACGCGCCGCAAACTGCGATACGTACTGACCATAATAAAGCCCGGCACTGATGAACGACATCTCTCCGCAATAGCCGTAGTTGGCATTCCACTGCACGCGCGGCGGAATGGCAAGCGCCATCGAATAACTGTCGCCGGTGGGCGGGGCTGGGGAATTTGTTGAAACCGGGCCTGGCAAGATAACAGGGACGAGGTGCGCTTCAGTGTGTGCGCTTGAATTGGGTGTGCTGCCACCGCCACCGCCGCATGCCGTGACGAGCATTGCTGACAGACAGGCTGCAAGTGCCCGCGTGACTTTCGATTTCATTGTCTCTCCGTTGCTGTTCATGGGCCACAAGTACGCCCATTCTCATCGTTCAGCGTGCGCAGCGCATGTGCCGGAAGATAGACAGGATAAAAGCAGACGCCAGGAGGTTGAACAGATTTCCGGGATCGATGCTAGCGGCGACGGATGCGCCAGGTGCTCCACCATATGAGTGCCAACAGCGCGGCTTGAATTGGCAAGCGTAGCCATAGCACCCAGATCGGGATAGGGAACAACTCCGGCCTTTGGAGCATGTAGATATGCGCAGGCGTTACCGCCAGTGTCAGCAAAACGAGCCCAACGCCTGCGGCCCTGCGCAGTGACGGGATGAGTATCCCGAGCGCGCCCAATATCTCAAATACGCCACTGACCAACACGGCCGCAACCGGCCAGGGAATATACGGCGGCACAATGGTCGCCTCGGTCGCTGTCGCCACAAAATGCATGATCCCGCCGACAAAAAACCAGACGAAAACAATTGCCAAACCGGTAAATTGGCGTTTGCCCATTAGAGAGTGAAGCCCGTAGGAGCTGGAAAATGGCACAGTTACAGCATCATAAAGGTTGGCTGGCCACCGGTTCACACGACTGTAAATGCCACAGCGGCAAAGGCTCTCTCCTGCGCCGCCATTCCGCTGGGAGACCAGCAGCACCTACGAATCCGGCAACCACACCGCCAACAATCGCACAGATGGTGTCCCGGTCTCCGCCGCCATTCACGGCAAGCCACAAAGCATCAGTGAAACTTTCCAGATGTTGGGCGCAGCACCACAGCGCGAAAGGCACGGTATCCTGCGCTGACATGCCAATGCCATTGCCAAGAACCGAAACAGCAAACTGCAGCGAACTCGCCCCCGTGATCGATTGTGCCCGCACCAGTTTCGATCGCACCTCGCTTTGTGGCAGGTCAGCGATGACGGCTGCCAGAAAATCTTTGGGAGCAGGCCGCGTGGTCGCGCCCGCCATGCGAATTGCGTGCGCGGCGGCGAGTGCGACGGCGACTGCTCCAACCACGCCTTCGGGATGCGCATGGGTGACTTCGGCTGATAACGTTGCCTGCTCCTGGACTATCCGGAGATCGGCCGAGAAATAGGCGCCCAAAGGAGCAGTCCGCATCGCAGCGCCATTTCCCCAGGACCCCTGCCCTTCAAATGTGCTGCCAGCGACTTCGCGCCAATCCTCACCCCAACTAATCCGCTCAAGAACGCGGTGCATGGACGGCCCATACGCACGCTCATAATCATAGTGGCGCGCAAGGCTGTCCGCCAAGTCTCCTTGGTGAATTGCGCCATACTTGGCAAGGATTGCGACCACCGACAGCGACATTTCGGTATCGTCCGTGAAATACCAGGGCGCTTCAGGCAGAACTTGAGAACCGACCTTCTCGGCGTATTCTGGCTGAAAAAAACACTGACCAAAGGCGTCGCCGATGGAGAGTCCGTCCAGTGATAGAAGCGCTAGTGATAACTGATCCATTTTTTCCCACGATGAATTTGAGCAGGGACGCGATGCCCGCAGTGGCCGATGCTTGGTCTATCAATGACTAGCATTTGCCTTGTGCCTGTTCGAAGCCGCCTAACGTTTACGTCGGCGTCAGTAGCTTCAGGCCAAAAATGCCCGCCACGATCAGCGCAATGCATCCTAGCCGCAGTGCGCCAGACGGCTCGCCGAGCAGGATCATGCCCGCGATCGCCGTGCCTACCGTGCCGATGCCGGTCCACACGGCGTAGGCTGTGCCCAGTGGCAGATTGCGCAGAGCCAGTCCAAGCATCGCCATGCTGCCTCCCATCGAAATGAGCGTCAATACCGACGGCAGCAAGCGCGTGAAGCCCTGCGTATATTTGAGTCCGACCGCCCATCCAATTTCCAGCAGCCCTGCAATGAACAGATAAATCCAGGCCATGTCGAACCTCCTTCTCTCCCCAAAAGTATAACATCGCGATTCACGTCATAATGAGAGACGATGAAAACCTCCATGACCTTCGCCGACATCCTGACCGCTCTGGCCGTGGTCACCATCTGGGGCGTCAATTTCGTCGTCATCAAAATTGGCCTGCAGGACCTGCCGCCGGTGCTGTTCACTGCCCTGCGCTTCCTGTGCGCGGCGCTGCCGCTGGTGTTCTTTGTCAAGCGCCCGCAGACCACCTGGCGCCTGATCCTCACCTACGGCATGTTCCAGTTCGCGTTTCAATTCACCCTGCTCTTTAGCGGCATCAAGCTGGGCCTCCCCGCTGGCCTGGCGTCGCTGGTGATCCAGCTGCAGGCATTTTTTACCATTGGCCTGGCAGTGCTGATGCTGGGCGAGCGCCCGCGCATGTTCCAGCTGCTAGGTGCTGCCGTGGCCCTGGGCGGCATGGGCCTGGTCGCCGCGCACCTGGACAGCCACGCCACCTTGATTGGCTTTGTGCTGGTGGTGTTGGGTGGCCTGTGCTGGGCGGTGGCTAATATCGCGACCAAGAAAATGGGCGCGGTCAATGCGCTCTCGCTCGTGGTGTGGGGCGCTCTGGTGGCTACGCCGCCCTTGTTACTGGCGTCCTGGTTGATGGAAGGACCAGCGGCCTGGCAGCTGGCCGCGCACAACTTCAATCTCAAGTCCCTGGGCACTGTGCTGTTCCAGTCCTATCCCAACACCATCCTGGGCTTTGGTATCTGGTCCTATCTGATGCGCAAATACGCCGCGGCCACCATCGCGCCGTTTTCCCTGCTGGTGCCGGTGGCAGGCATGACCAGTGCGGCCTTGATCCTGGGCGAAGAGCTGCAATGGTGGAAGGTCGCTGCTGGCGTCCTGGTACTGGGTGGCCTAGCCTTGAACCAGTTCGGCGCCCGCCTGTGGGCCAGGGTCTCCTCGCCAGCCTGATCGCGGGCAGGTACACTGTGGTTTCATACTCATAATAGGAGCCACCATGGCCATTGCTGCCCAAGTCCTGATCGGTATCATTCTGCTGTTGCACGTGTACTTCCTGCTGCTCGAAACGGTGCTGTTCAAGACGCGTGGACGCCGCGTGTTTGGCCTGACCGCCGAAAAGGCCGAGATCATGGCCCCAGCAATGTCCAACCAGGGCTGCTATAACGGCTTTCTGGCGGCCGCGCTGGCCATCGGCCTGCTCCACCCTGACCATGACGTGGCCCGCAATTTCGTCCTGTATGGCTTGAGCTGCGTGGCCGTTGCCGGCATCTGGGGCGCCCTCACGGTCAAACGCGTGATCCTGTTTTTCCAGACCGTGCCAGCCGTGATCGCCCTGATCCTGTACCACCTTCCCGCCTGATTTTTCCCGTTTTGGCCCTGCTCCTGCAGGTTTTTAATTTGTATCGTAGAATTACGATATTAGATTCGTTGAAATCCGATATATGCAAATCGACGCCATTCACAAGGCACTGGCCAACCCCGTGCGCCGCGACATCCTGAACTGGTTGAAGGAGCCGCAAACGTACTTCGCGCATCAGCAGCACTCACTTGAAATGGGCGTGTGCGCGGGACTGATCGATGCACGTACCGGATTGTCTCAGTCGACCGTGTCGGCTCACCTGGCAACGCTGCAGCGTGCCGGTCTGGTGAACTCGCAGCGGGTCGGCCAATGGATCTATTACAAACGTAACGAGGACACCATCAAGGCATTCCTCGACCATATGAATCAGGGACTTTAGGAGCAGGCATGAGCACATTATTCGATCCGATCACCGTTGGTGACCTCACACTTCAGAACCGCATCATCATGGCCCCGCTGACCCGCGCGCGCGCCATTGGCGGCGGCCGCGTACCAAATGCGCTGATGGCGCAGTACTACGTGCAGCGTGCTTCCGCAGGCTTGATCCTGAGTGAAGCCACCTCGGTTACCGCCCAGGGCGTGGGCTATGCCGATACCCCAGGCGTGTGGTCCGACGAGCAGGTCGCGGGCTGGAAGCTGGTCACGGACGCCGTGCACCAGGCAGGCGGCCGCATTTTCCTGCAGCTGTGGCATGTGGGCCGCATCTCCGACCCGGAACTGCTCGACGGCGCAGCGCCGGTGGCGCCAAGCGCCATTGCAGCCAAGGGCCACGTAAGCATCCTGCGTCCGCTGCGCGACTATCCAGTGCCACGCGCGCTGGAGCTGAGCGAAATTCCTGGCGTGGTTGCAGCCTTCCGCAAGGGCGCGGAAAACGCCAAGCTGGCAGGTTTCGACGGCGTTGAAATTCACGGCGCAAATGGCTATCTGCTGGACCAGTTCCTGCAGGATGGCACCAACAAGCGCACCGATATTTATGGCGGTTCGGTGGAAAACCGCGCCCGCCTGATGCTGGAAGTGACCGATGCCTGTATCGAGGTGTGGGGCGCAGGCCGCGTCGGCATGCACCTGGCGCCGCGCCGCGACGCGCACGACATGAGCGACTCCGATCCGAAGGCCACCTTCGGCTACGTAGCGCGCGAATTGGGCAAACGCGGTATCGCCTTCATTTGCGCACGCGAAGGCGTGGGCGAAGACAGCTTGGGCCCTTACCTGAAGCAGGAATTTGGCGGCGTCTACATCGCCAACGAAAGCCTGACCAAGGAAAGTGCCGAGGAACTGGTCAAATCAGGCAAGGCAGACGCAGTCGCCTTTGGCAAATGGTTCATCGCCAATCCGGACCTGCCAAAGCGCCTGAAAACCGATGCGCCGCTCAATCCGGCACGCCCCGACCGTTTTTACCACCAAACGGCCGAAGGCTACACCGACTACCCGGCGCTGTAACTTAGTCGATGATGGCTTCAACCTGGATGCGCAAGGCGACATCCATCTTGAAGCCATAGGCCTTGCCAGCATCGAGCCCGAATTCATCGCGCTTAATGGTGGCCATGGCGTCGGCGCCGCACAGCTCTTTCTTGAGCATCGGGTGTTGAATGCACTTGAACAGCGCCAGGTGCAGATTCACAGGACGGGTCACGCCGTGCAGCGTCAGCTCCCCCGTCACTTCCGTTGGCGAACCATTGACCCAGCCGGTCAGCTTGCCCTTGTAACGGGCCGGCCCGAATTTGGCGGTATCAAAAAACTCCTTGCCGGTCGCCCAGGCGTTCAAGGCGTCGTGTCCAAAATCGACGCTGGACGTATCGATGCTGATATCGAGCGAGCCGGTGCCGGCTGCCTTGTCCAGGACCACCGTTCCCGAATTGGTGTTGAATTTTCCGCGCCAGACCGAAATCCCCATGTGGTCGGCCTCGAAACTTGGGAACGTGTGTGCAGGATCGATCTTGTAGGTGGCAGGTGCCGCAACGGCGGCACTGACGGCCGCGCACATCAAGGACAAAGCGAGTAGTTTTTTCATGCTGGTTGTTCCTGTTGATTGATTGGGAAAATCCTAGTGCTGGTACGCGCCCTGGTCATTGGTGCTGCCCCGGGGTTTCAAACTCAAATCATTGGTCACCAATGCAGTGACCGCGGTGCCACGCGCGCCGGCGCCGATCGCAGGGCTTCCAGTTTTTAGGTGGAAGTCCGTGCCCGCTGCGACAAACAGTGGGTCGGTGGTAACCGGCGACGCGTCAAAACTGGTGCCACCAGTACCATTGAACCACAGGTTGCGGGAGATGATGCCGGCATTGGTCGGCACGCCGTTCGAACCAGAATTGTATGGCGTGCCTGCCACCACATAGAAAATATTGTTCTCGATGTCCAGCGAATTGAGTGGCAGGTTCCAGTCGTTGGTGATCGCACCGTACAGCGGATGGCGGGCGAGATTGGTGTTGTAGAAGGTGTTATTGAAAATCTGGGCGTCGTGCAGGATGTTGGTGTTGAAGCGGATCGCCGCCAGGTTCACGTTGTAGACCAGGTTGTTCGACACGCGCAGACGGTTCTGCATGCCGTCGGCGATGTTGATGCCATGTTTGGAGACATCGTGAATCAGGTTGTGATGCAGGCTCACGTTGTTGGCCACATCGGTGCCGTTGCCCCCGTTGACGTAGACCTGGAAGCCATTGCCATCCCTGATATCGTGGATGACGTTGAAGGCGATGTCGTAGCTGCCGTCGCCATCGATATAGATGCCGTGGCATTCCTGGGAACTTCCTTGCACGTCGTGGATATGGTTCCCGTACCAGAAGGCGTTGTTGCCGTTGCCCGTAATGCCAGCCATGCGCGGCGCACTGGTGCCAGTGCGGGGCGCGGTTGAGGAGGACAGTTCGTTGTTCACGACGCGCCAATTGTGGCCAAAAATCTCCTGGCTGATCGCACCGTCATAGCCATCGCAGTCCATGCGCAGATTCGACACCACCGCCCACTGGCCCATGCCCGGGTAGGACTGACCGTTGATAGCCGATATGCAGCCACCGGTCATGCCGTTGGCCACCGTGCCGCGCACATACACGTCTTCGCCCGGGTAGCCCATGATTGCAATTGCGCCGGTGCCGCTGGCGCCTGTTGGCGCGCTACCGGACTTGTCACGAAAACGCATGAAGTAGTGTTCGAATCCCAGGTCAGTCCAGGGATTGGCGCTACCGTGACCGCGCATCACAATCGTGTCGCCGGCGCGTACGACAGGCCATGCGCCGCCTGTGTACAGCGCAGGCGTCTGGACGTGGCGATATGGTTTGGTGATGTCACCAGGGACAGCGGTGGCGTCGTCGCCGCTGACATTGTCCACGTACAGAATGCGGCCCGGATTGGGCATGAAGGTTTGTTCGGTGTTGGAAGCCGTGCCGTTGACCGTGACCTTGATTGGCAGGGCTGTGCCAGCGGCAGCGCCGCCTAGGGCGCCCACCTGCACGGTAATTTGCTGCATGCCCAGTGCGTCGGCTTTGCTCGTGCCCATGTAGCGATAGCTAGCCACTTCGGTGCCGCCGATGAAGACGCGCGTTGTTGTCCCCATTCCGCTGGCGGCGCCAAAGTTCTTGCCGAAGATGGACAGGTAGGCGCCGCGATTGGCTTCACCACCGGTTAGTGGACCGCTCACGATGTCGGTGTAGCTGACGATAGGCGCATCGGTTGGTGTTGGCGTCGGTGTTGGTGTTGGTGTTGGTGTTGGTGTTGGTGTTGGCGTTGGCGTTGGCGTTGGCGTTGGCGTTGGCGTTGGCGTTGGCGTTGGCGTCGGCGTCGGTGTCGGCGTTGGTGTCGGCGTTGGTGTCGGCGTTGTTCCCCCGCCACCGCAAGCGCAGATCAAGGCGCCCATCGAAATGGTGGTGGCAAGGCGAACGGCGTTACGGTGGAAAACTGACGTCATGTTGGCGGATCTCGTATTGATTTTGCACGTGTCTGACACCAGGAGAAATAGATATTTCTTCGCTCTTGGCGGCGGCCCTCTGAGGGGAGATCCGGATTGTAGATTAGCAGGCCGCGCGTGGCAATTTAGGAATCAATTACAAAATTTCAAGCACTGTCTCCGAAGGCCTGCAAAGGCGAACGCCGCGTGGTGTCACCACAAATGGGCGGTTCATCAGAATGGGGTGGGCCAGCATCGCGTCAAGCAGCGCGGCGTCAGTGGTGGCTGGATCGTCCAGACCAAGTTCGCCAAATAGGGATTCCTTGGCGCGTACCGCGTCGCGCGGCTGCAAGCCTGCCTTGGCGATCATGTCTGCGAGCGTTGCGCGGTCCGGCGGCGCGCTCAGGTAATCGATAATCTGCGGCTCCACGCCACTGTTGCGTATCAGTTCCAGGGTATTGCGCGAGGTCCCGCAGCGCGGGTTGTGGTAAATCGTGATGTCCAAATTACGTCCTTCGATTGACAGGTTTAACATTTCAATATTATTTGAATAGTCGAACTGGAACAAGTTTTTTTGCTTGTCCTGACACTTGGGTGCACTATAGAATGCAGGCGCGGATTTTTCCTTGGTGCAAGATAGTTTGCACGGGGCGCGTTATCAGGAAGACAACATGAGCAATTATGAGCTGCGCGCCTCATCGCTACCCGGATTCGGGCAGCGCCTGGCTTTGCGGATAATGAACCTGTTTGGCTGGAAGGTGCGCTACAAGCCGCTGCCAGGACCACATGGCGTGGCCATTGTGTATCCCCACACTTCGAACTGGGATTTTTTCGTCGGCCTGTTTGGCAAATGGTCACTCGGTTTGCCGTTTCGCTGGCTGGCCAAGGAGTCGCTGTTTCGCGGACCGTGGGCAGGCATGCTGCGTTCCTGGGGCGGCGTGCCGGTCGAACGCGGCGCATCGACCGGCGCCACCCAGCGCCTGGCCGACACCATGCGCCAGTCCGAATGGTTCTGGCTTGCGTTGGCGCCCGAAGGCACACGCAGCTATCGGCCTAATCTGCGCAGTGGCTTTTATCACCTGGCCGTCACGGCCAATGTGCCGCTCCTGTTGGTGTACCTGGACTATCCCAAAAAAGAACTGGGCGTGGTCGACACGATACGCCTGACTGGCGATCCAGACATCGATATGCCGGCCATCGAGGCCGCGTATCAAGGCCACCTTGGCTATCATCCGGAACTGGCAGCGCCGATCAAACTGGCGCCGCCGCGCTCAGGCGACACCGGCAAGCAGGCATAGGCCCGCGCCTGCGATGGCCCATCCCGCCAGCCGCATCACCGCCAGTTTGCGACCGATCAGAAGCAGCGCTGCGCTGGTGATCAGGTAGCCGGCGGCACTGGCGAGTTCGGGCAGCTCGCGGCCATGGACCTGGCCGTGCAGCAGTGCGAACACGGCAACCACGCCGATGGCAGCAGCGCGGGGCAAGCGCAAGGCTGCCAGCAGGACGCCTGTCATGATTACGCTTGCCGCAATCCAGGATTCCGGCACCACCAGGCCGGTCTGCACCAAGGCGCCAAGCGCCATCATGAACAGGAAGGTCAACGGCAGGGCCAGGGTTTGTTCCTGCTTGCGGCTCCACATGCCGATGCCGAGCATGGCGAGCAGATGATCGATGCCGGTGAGCGGGTGCAGCAGGCCAGCGGTGAAGCCAACGGCGTCGCTGTGGCCGGGGTGGGCCAGGGCTGGGAATGCGGTCAAGCACAGGGCGAATGCGATTGTTTTTTTCATCTGATGCTCCAAAATGGGTTTTCCGTTGATGCCGCCCCTACTGTCCTTGCGAAAGCGAGGACCATATCCCGTCAACGTAGAGGCGATTTCATTTGCCGTGCAAACGTGTCATGGGTCCTCGCTTTCGCAAGGACAGTGATGTAGATAGCAGTGGTGGCGTTGGGGGCGGCTACTGCATCTAGGTGGCCGCAGCATCCAGCAACCCCTGACTACGAATGAACGCAATAACCTCCCCCACCCCTTCCCCAGTGCGCAAATTGGTGAACACGAACGGCCGTTCCCCGCGCTGGCGCTTGGCGTCTTGCGCCATGATGTCCAGGTCAGCGCCCACATGCGGGGCCAGGTCCGTCTTGTTGATGATCAGCAGATCCGAGCGCGTAATCCCCGGCCCGCCTTTGCGCGGAATCTTCTCTCCACCGGCCACGTCAATCACATACAAAGTCAGGTCCGACAACTCGGGACTGAAAGTGGCCGCCAAATTGTCTCCGCCTGACTCGATCAATATCAGCTCCAGCCCCGGAAAATCCGCATGCATGCGCGCGATTGCTTCCAGGTTGATGGATGCGTCTTCGCGAATCGCCGTGTGCGGACAGCCGCCCGTCTCGACACCCATCAGGCGCTCCGGCGCCAGCGCATTGGCCCGCACCAGAATGTCCATATCTTCACGCGTATAGATGTCGTTGGTGATGACGGCCATATCGTAGTGTTCGCGCATGCCCTTGCACAGCCTTTCACACAAAGCCGTCTTGCCCGAGCCTACCGGCCCACCGATACCTACCCTGAGGGGATTTGAAGTCATGCTTATACTTTCATGAACGATACAGCCTGCCGTGCTGCGCCTCGTGCCGCATCGACAAAATGGATAAACCAGGCGACCAGTTCGACATCGCGTCGTCTGCCAAAGTTTGCGCGCGCTGTGCGGCCTTTTCAATGTCCGGTGCCAGCGACAACAGCATGCGCTGTCCTGCCACTTGCCCCAGCGGCACCGACTTCACACACACCAGCACCTGGTTCTCGGCCCAGGAAAACAGCATGGCCAGCAGCGCCTCAGCGTGGGGAATGCCCAAGGCGTCCACCGCGCAGGCAAACGCGGTCGGCAAGCTCACCTCGGCGCCCAGCGCATCCACATTGGCCACGCCCAGTTCCGCCACCAGGCGCGTGAGCGAGTACCCCATCTGGATGGTCTCGGCGCGAAACTCTGCGGTGTCGCGCGACGCCAGAAAGCGCTCACTCCACAGCGCGACAGAGGCATCGTCACGCGCCTCGAAGGCTTTGAGCAGGCGCCAGAACAAGGGAGCGTCCCACACTGCCACGACCTCCTCCAGGTAGCGCGCAATCCATGCGCGGCCACTGTCGGCATCGTGGACCAGGCCAGCGTCCAGCGCCGCCTCCAAGCCCTGCGAATAGCTGTAGCCGCCAATGGGCAGCGCCGGGCTGGCGAACTGCAAGAGGCTGAGCAAGGCGGTGGCGTTCATGCGCTCTTGCTATCGCCAGGGCGATGGATTTTCTGGCGCAGCGGCACTGGCGCGAGCAAATGATCGGGGCCATGACTGTGCCCACCGGCGGCATAGGCGCCCGCCTCCGGCTCGAACGCGGCCATCAGTTGCTCAACCCGCGCGCCCAGACCTTCGACCATCTCCTTGAACACCGGGTCGACACGGATGCGTAACCAGGCTTCGCCAAGTTGCACCTGCGTGTGCCGATTTCCCAGGTGGTAGGCACAGCGGGCCAGGATGTGCGGCGTGGCGCAATGAATGGCATACACCGATTCCGGCGCTGCAAGCACGCGAATGACGCGGCCATCTTCACCGGTCAGCAGGTCGCCGTCGCGCAGTACGCTGCCGCGCGGCGTGAACACGGCCACTTCCTCGCCGCTGACAAGGCGCGCCCGCAGACGACACTTCTCGCGCTGGTCATACGCCAGCATCAGTTCACCATCGATGCCGGCAGCGTGTTCCAATTTTGTGTGCAAGGTCAGCATGGGTTGTCCCTCAAAATAGAAAATAGCGCTGCGCCATGGGCAGCACGGTTGCGGCCTCACATACCAGCAACTGGCCGTCGGCGCGCACTTCGTAGGTCTCGGGATCGACCTCCATGCAGGGCGTGGCGCCATTGTGGATCATGTCGCGTTTGCGCAAGTGACGCATACCCCTCACCGGGATCAGGGTCTTGCTCAAGCCAAGTTGCTCGCGGATGCCCGCATCAAACGCGGCCTGCGACACAAAGGTGAACGACTTTTTCAGCCCGCCGCCGAAGGCGCCGAACATCATCCGGTAGTGGACGGGCTGCGGTGTTGGAATCGATGCGTTCGGGTCTCCCATTTGCGCCGCGGCGATCATGCCGCCCTTGAGTATCATGGACGGCTTGACGCCAAAAAACGCAGGCTTCCACAGCACGATGTCGGCGATCTTGCCCACTTCCAGCGAGCCCACCACGTGCGAGATACCATGGGTGATGGCCGGGTTGATGGTGTACTTGGCGATGTAGCGCTTGACCCGAAAATTATCATTGCGGCTGGTATCGGGAGCGAGCGCGCCCCGCTGCTGCTTCATCTTGTGGGCGGTCTGCCAGGTCCGCATGATCACTTCGCCCACCCGTCCCATCGCCTGCGAATCGGACGACATCATGGAAATGGCGCCAATGTCATGCAGGATGTCTTCAGCTGCGATGGTCTCGCGGCGGATGCGCGACTCCGCGAACGCCACATCCTCGGCAATCGCAGGATCGAGGTGGTGGCATACCATCAGCATGTCCAGATGCTCGTCGAGCGTGTTGACGGTGAATGGTCGGGTGGGGTTGGTGGACGACGGCAGCACATTGTCCTGCCCAACCGCGGCAATGATGTCGGGTGCATGGCCGCCGCCAGCGCCTTCGGTGTGAAAGGTATGGATGGTGCGGTCCTTGAACGCGTCCAGCGTGCTCTCCAGGAAGCCGCCCTCGTTGAGCGTGTCCGAATGCAGTGCCACCTGCACGTCCATGCGGTCCGCCACCGACAGGCAGTTGTCAATGGCCGCTGGCGTGCTGCCCCAGTCTTCGTGCAGCTTCAGGCCCACAGCGCCGGCCAGTATCTGTTCTTCCAGCGGCGCCGGGAGGCTCACATTACCCTTGCCGAAAAAGCCCAGGTTCATTGGAAAGGCGTCGGCCGCAGCAAGCATGGAATGCAAATGCCACGGCCCTGGCGTGCAGGTGGTGGCCGCCGTCCCAACTGCAGGCCCCGTACCGCCGCCCATCATGGTTGTGACGCCGCTCATGAGCGCTTCTTCAATCTGCTGCGGGCAGATGAAGTGAATGTGGGTGTCCACCCCGCCGG
>JBJMVX010000112.1:0-5718 GCA_045810445.1 Massilia sp. | reverse complement strand
CGTCGATGGCAAGCCTATCGTCAACCGTTTCACGCGCGAGACGCGACCAGCCAAAACGGACCTGTCCGATCGCCTGTCCAAGGACCTGCTCAAGCGTGGCTTCAAGTTTGTCGGCTCGACCATCGTATACGCCTATATGCAGGGCATTGGCATGGTAAACGACCACGACCTCGCCTGTTTCTGCCACCAGCGCAACTGAACGCATGAACTGGCAGCACCTGTGGCGCGGGCGCAGCCACTTCGCCTTGTTCGACAGCCATTTTGGCGACGGTGCGCGTTTCCGTGCGCTGCTGCAGGCATGGCAGAACGATCCACAGCGGTCGAACAAATTGCAGTACATCGCGGTCGATCCCACTGGCATGCCCGGCTTTCGCCGCATACCGCAGGCGCAGGCCGGCGTCACGCTGGACTTGCTGACTGCGCCGCTTGATGACGCGCTGGTCCAGCTTGACGCTCGGCTGGACGGCATCTGCTTGACTGATATGGACGGGCAGGGCACCGGCTTTGCCCGAGCGCTGGCACGGCTGGCGCAACCCGGTGCCGTTCTGTGCGCGCAGGGCTTGAGCGAGATTCAGTTGCATGCGCTCAGTACCAACGGCTTTCCCTGTACAGCCGATGAAGACGGCTGCTCGCGTTCGACCTACACCAGCCGCAAGCCGCCCTCACCGTGGGCGCGCAAGGCCGAAACGGTGCGCGAAGCCATCGTAATTGGCGCAGGGCTGGCCGGCGCGGCCGCGTGTGAACGCTTGTGCGCGCGTGGCTGGCGGGTCACGCTGGTGGAGCAGCATGCGGGCATCGCGAGCGAAGCATCGGGCAACCTGGCAGGGGTGTTCATGCCGCTGCTATCAAAGGACGACAACGTCATGACCCGCCTGGCGCGCGCAGCGTATCTGTACGCGCTCGACTATTGGAAAAACCTGGGTGGCATTGGCCCGGCAGCGGCAATTCAAGGCGCGCAATGCGGCGTGCTTCAATTGGCACGCGACAGCGTTCATGCCCAAGTCCAGCAAACCATATCGGCAGGCCAGGCTTGTCCGGCCACGTACGCGCAATGGCTCGACAGCGCAGCAGCAACTGCATTGTCAGGCGTCGCTGCACCTGATGGCGCCTGGCTGTTTCCCCAAGGCGGATGGGCGCGGCCAGCTAGTGTGTGCGCAGCCATGCTGTCCGCTTGCGGGCCAGCATTGGTGCAGCACTTTAGCCAGGGGCGTGTGTGCCTGACGCGCCATGAAGGCCTGTGGCAAGTGCAAAACGCCAGTGGCGCGCTCATTGCCAGCGCACCGGTGGTGGTGCTCGCCAATGGCAGCGGCGCAATCGACCTGGCACAGACAGCGGCCTTACCCTTGGCGGCGCTGCGGGGGCAGGTCACGCACTTGGCCGCTGGCAGCTTGCCTGCACTGCAGCATGTGCTGTGCCGCGAAGCCTATGTCACACCGGCCATTGACGGTGTGCACAGTCTGGGCGCCAGTTACGACACTGACAGCGATCCTGCGCTGCGGGCTACCAGCCAGCAAGCCAACCTTGAAAAAATTGCCTCGCTGCTGGACCTGCCAGGTGTCGGTCACGATGCGCCGCTGGCCGGCCGGGTGGGCTTTCGCTGCGTGGCGCCCGACCGCCTGCCGCTCGTTGGCGCCTTGCCCACCAATGAGCTCAGTGGAAAACCCGAGCGACTGCGCGAACTGGCGCGCCAGCCCGGCCTGTATGGCTTGCTGGGCTACGCCTCGCGCGGTCTGATCTGGTCCCCCCTGTGCGCCGAGTTGCTGGCCGCCCAACTCGACGGTGAAGCCCTCCCGCTGGAAAGCGAATTGGTCACTGCGCTCGACCCGGCGCGCTTCCTGCTGCGCGCCCGCCGTCGCTAATTCCTGGGTTGTGACGGTACTCAGCGGCGCGCCGTTGAGTTTTGGGCAAGTTAGGGTAAAGTCACACAGTCGGATAATGCTAGGGCTTATAATTGGTTTGCGGCAACTCTTTGGCCGCATTTTTCCAAGAAGGCGGCTATGGATGAAGCTACGGACGGGGATGCGTTGTTTCGCTTCCTGGCGTCAACCGCGCACGATATGAAAAATTCCATCAGTGTCTTGAGCGGAACGCTGGAGACCTTGCTGGTCCACGCCTCCCCCCAGACCGAGGCCGCCTATCCGCAAATGGCCCAGATGTTGTACCAGACGCGCCGTCTGAACGATAACCTGATGCAGCTGCTGGCCCTGTACAAGCAGGTGGGAAAGCCAGCTTATCCCTTCGATATCCAGCCCATCGAGATGAGCGGCCTGGTCGAGCAGGTGGTGGGCGCCGGTCGCGTTTTGCTAGCCTCGCGCGGTATTACCCTCGAGACTTGCTTCGATCCGTCGTTAATATGGTATCTGGACGAAGACCTGGTCATCGGTGTGCTCAGCCATGCGATCAACAATGCAATCAATTACACAAACGACAAAATTGGCATTACCATCGAGCAGGTTGGCGACTGTCTCGAGCTGCGCGTCGAAGATAACGGCGTCGGTTACCCGGCCGCCATGCTGGAGGCAGGCATGGCCAACTTGAATGGTGCGACCACCGGCGTGAACTTCCGCACCAACAGCACGGGCCTGGGCCTGTATTTTTCTAACGAGGTGGCGAAAATGCATCAACATCGCGAACGCAGCGGTAGCTTGCGCCTCGAAAACGGCGGCGCTTACGGCGGCGCCTGCTTTGTGCTGAGCCTGCCATGAGCGAGCTGCTCGCGCCGCGCGTCGTCAGCTCACCCCCTGTCCAGGTCGACTGGTCAAGCAAGAATTATCTGATCGTCGACGATTTCGTCGGCGTGCGCCAACTGCTGCGCGAAAGCTTGCGCAACTTGGGCGCCAAGAATATCGACCAGGCTTCCAGCGGCGGAGAAGCCATGGCCTTGCTGGCGCGCAGCCGCTATGACGTGGTGCTGTGCGATTACAACCTGGGCGAGGGCAAGAATGGTCAGCAGGTGCTGGAAGAGGTGCGCGTGCGCAACCTGGTCCTGCCCAGTTGCGTATGGCTGATGGTATCGGCCGAAAAGAACACCGAGTCCGTCATGGGCGCCGCCGAGCATCAGCCCGACGCCTATCTGATCAAGCCGATCACCGAGGGCGTGCTGTTGACGCGCTTAAACCGTGTCTGGCACAAGAAGCAAGTGTTTCGTCAGATCGATCAAGCCTACGCCGACAAGGATTATCTACGCGCAGCGCGCATGTGCGATGAGCAGATTGCGCTCAACCGCCTGCATGAAATCGAGTTGCTGCGCATGAAGGCAAGCTTGATGCTCAAGAGCGGCGAACCGGCCCGCGCGCGCGAAGCCTACGAGCGCGTGTTGCAGGCGCGTGAATACCAGTGGGCCCGCGCCGGGCTGGCCAAGATCCGCATGGCCAACGGCGAGTTCGAGCAGGCGCGCCAGATCTTCCAGTCCGTCATTGCCGAAAACCGCTATTACATGGATGCCTACGATCAGTTGGCGCACGCCTATTCGGCAATGGGCTTGACCGAGGAAGCTTGCGACATTCTCGAGCGCGCCTCGAAACTCTCGCCCAATTCCGTGCCGCGCCAGCGTGCCCTGGGCGATGCATCGCTCAAGCTGGGCAATGTGGGCATGGCAGAAAAAGCCTTCCGCAAGTGCATCGCGATTGGCGAATTTTCCATCATGAAAAGCGCTGATCCCTATCTGGGTCTGGCGCGTGTGTGTGGCCTGAAAAATGACACCAAGGAAGCGCTGCAGCTGTTGACCCTCGCACAGCGCGAGTTCACCACCGAGCAGGTGCGCCTGCGCGCCAAGATTACCGAGGGCATGGTCTATCACGAGAGTGGCGACTTCCGGCGCGCGCGCAAGTCCGGCGACGAGCTCGAGGAAATGCTCAAGACCAACCCTGAACGTCCGGATATTCCCACCTGCATGGAGATGGCCACCTTGCTCTTTGCCGTGGGCGTGAAGGAGTCGCCGGTCGATCTGCTGTGCTACGTCATCCGTAACAACCACGACAATAATCGCCTGCTCGACGACGTACAAAAAGTGTTCGACAAGGCGCGCATGAGCGACGAGGGTTATGCCTTGATCAAGTCCTCGAAAAAAGAAGCGACCGATTTGATGAACGAGGGCGTCTCGCTGTGGAAAACCGGGAAATTGCCGGAAGCGGTGGTGTGGATGCGCCAAGCCCGCTCGGCCTTGCCCAACAATTTGCGCATCCTCTTCAACGCCGCTCAGATCCTGATATCACACATGCAACAGCTGGGCTATGACGAAGCCCTCTCGCGCGAAGCGACCGATGTGTTGCTCCATGTGGACAAGGTCTTGCCGGGTCAGCAGCGTTTCGCCCAGCTCATGGAGCAGCTCGCCTCGCTATGCCCGCGCGTGGGCGCCAGTGACAACGAGTCACAAGCGGCCTGACGCGTTTCCCTTGTGCCGGCCGGCGCAAATGATAAACTGCAATCTGCGCGGGATACTCCGCATTCATCCGGGAAAGGGACCCTACATGCGCGACATCGCGAAAGAAGTCTACGAAAAGATGAGAGTCGGTAACAGTGCCTGGATCAAGCCTGTGGCCGCGAAGGGCGATACCTTGCCTTCCTTTCAAGCAGTTCACGATCAAGTCCAGCAAATGGCGGACGAAGGCTTGATTGCCGTGTCCACCGTCAAGCGTCAGGCCGATGGCTTGATTGACGCCATCCGCATCCAGCGCCTGGCCTGACCCCCGCTTTACGCGCTCCCCGCCGCCTTGGGCTTCGGCTTTGCCGCAGCCCGCTTGGCGGGCGCTTTCTTGGCCGCTGCCTTTTTCGCCGCCGGCTTGGCGGCTGGCTTCACGGCTGGCTTGACCATGGCCTTGCTCAGCTTGTCGGCTGAACCGGCCGCTGCCGCGCCCAGTTTGCTGGCAGCGTCCTGCGCCATGGCACTGGCGCCTGCCATGGCATCCGAGGACAAGGCTGTGTTCACAGCCGTCTTGAATTGGTCCTGCAACATATTCCACCACGCCACCGGATTGGCCAGGGCCGCTGCCGCCGGTGCGGGCTCGCTGTCAGCCTTGGTTTCGGGCTGGCTTGCAGGTTTTTGTTCCGGCTTGATCTCTTCCTTCACCTCCGCCTTGGGTGGGGCCTCGACCTTGGCCTTGGCCACCGGTTCGACTGCGGGCTGTGAAAAAAATGCCGAGGCGTAGGGCGCTGCCGCCAGCACCGATTTTTCCGTCGCGCCTGGTTGCTTGACCGCGTTCGACAAGGCCGCACCCATGGACTTGAGCGTGGCAATGGTACCGCGCTGCACTTCCAGCGCTTGTATCGTGCCGCGCAACATGGACAGGTTCAAGTTGAGCCAGGATTCGACGGCCTTGAGGTCGGCAATTTTCTTGTCCAATTCATCGACCGAGATCGTCGGTGCTGCCATGCCGGGAATGCTAATGCCTGGCACGCTCATGCTGCCCCACAGGTTCTTGACGAAATCGAGGGTGTCAGACACGGCGCCCACGCCAGGAATATTGGGCATTTGCGGTTTGAGCATAGCAATCTCCGTTCGGGTGAAACCCCAGCGTAGCAGATAATGCCTAGGCCATCAAAAGAATGTTGTGCAATAGGCAAACGCTGCCGGTATCGCTGCTGCGCTGTCATCGAAACGCGTGCCACTAGCGTTAACCGGGCATGGGCAACGCTGCGCAACCCTTGCACTGGCCTCGCGTGCTGGCATTGGCGGCAGCCTCGGTCATCTTGCATGTGCTGGCGCTGACCGCTGAACTT
>JBJMVX010000111.1:0-10911 GCA_045810445.1 Massilia sp. | reverse complement strand
GGGCGTTCGGCAGTTCGCCGTTCAGCAGCAGGTAGCAGGTTTCAAGGAAGTCGCAATTGACGGCCAGTTGCTCGATCGGGTAACCGCGATACAGCAGCTCGCCCTTGTCGCCGTCGATGTAGGTGATCGACGAGTTGCAGGCGGCCGTGGACATGAAGCCTGGGTCATAGGTGAATTTGCCGGTCTGGGCGTACAGCTTGCGGATGTCGATGACGTCCGGGCCAACGGTGCCCTTGTAGATCGGCATGTCGATGGGTGCGCTGCCATCGGAAAAGGACAGTGTAGCTTTGGTATCAGAGATGTTCATGGCACTTCCTTCTTGGGAGTGAAGTCTTCAAAATAAAAAATACGAAACTTGTTATGCCTGCCGTAAGCGCAGCAGCAAGGCATGGACATGCGGTAGATCGACGTCACCTTCGGGCTCGACGCGTCCCAGCAGCAGGTCCATCAGCGGGTTGTCCGCCAGGTCCAGCAGCCGGGTGAAGGCGTCCACTTCCTCGTCGCTCAAACTCTCCTCATGCGCGTCGAGGAAGCGCGTGAGGAGGATGTCGTTCTCGAGCAGGCCCCGGCGGCTGCGCCAGCGCAAACGCGCGCGGTTGGCCGGATCGGATTGATGCGTAGTCACACTGGAACCTGTCGCTTGGTCAACACTATACTCCCGCTGCCGTTTTTAAGCAGTACGGTACTTTTACTGTACGCGATACATACAGTTACTGCGCGATGCCGTCAAATTGCGCGGCGAACCATCAGTTCCTTGATCTTGCCAATCGCCTTGTTCGGGTTCAGGCCTTTCGGGCACACGTCGACGCAGTTCATGATCGAGTGGCAGCGGAACAGACGGTATGGGTCTTCCAGGTTGTCCAGGCGCGCGCCAGTGGCTTCGTCGCGCGAATCGGCGATGAATCGGTAGGCTTGCAGCAGGCCAGCCGGGCCGACGAATTTGTCCGGGTTCCACCAGAACGAAGGGCAGGACGTCGAGCAGCAGGCGCACAGGATGCACTCGTACAGGCCATCGAGTTCTTCGCGTTCGGCCGGCGTTTGCAGGCGTTCTTTTTCAGGCGGGATCGAATCGTTGATCAGGAAGGGCTTGATCGAATCGTACTGCTTGAAGAACTGGGTCATGTCCACGATCAGGTCGCGAATGACGGGCAAGCCCGCCAGCGGACGCAAGACGATCGGCTGGGTCAGCTCGTTCAGATTGGTGGTGCAAGCCAGGCCGTTCTTGCCGTTGATGTTCATCGCGTCCGAACCGCACACGCCTTCGCGGCACGAGCGGCGCAGGGCGATCGAGTCATCCACATCGGACTTGATGCGCTGCAGGGCGTCGAGCAGCATCTTGTCGGTGTCTTGCAGTTCGACGGTCACGTCTTGCATGTACGGCTTCGCATCCTGGTCCGGATCGTAGCGGTAGATTTTCAGTTTTACGGTGCGTGTCATGTTCTGACCTTAGAAAGTACGTGGTTTCGGCTTGAAGGTATCGACCGTCAGCGGCTTGGTGATCACTGGCTTGTACTCGAGGCGATTGCCTTCGGAGAACCACAGCGTGTGCTTCATCCAGACTTCGTCGTCGCGCGTCGGGTAATCGTTGAAGGCATGCGCGCCGCGCGATTCCTTGCGGGCCTGGGCCGAGACGATGGTGGCCTTGGCCGTTTCGATCAGGTTGTCCAGTTCCAGCGCTTCCACGCGGGCAGTATTAAATACCTTGGACTTGTCCTTGAACGACACGTGCTTGCGGCGCTCGTCGAGCTTCATGATTTCGTCCACACCTTCGGTCAGCATGGCTTCGGTACGGAACACGCCGCAATGCTTTTGCATCGCCGAGCGGATATCGTTGGCCACGGCCTGCACGCGTTCGCCGCCGGTCGAGGTTTCCAGACGGTTCATGCGATCGAGCGCGTAGTCGGCTGCATCCTTCGGCAAAGGCTTGTTTTCCTTTTGCTTGAGGTTGGAGGCGACCACGTGGTTGCCTGCTGCGCGGCCGAACACGAGCAAATCGAGCAGCGAGTTGGTACCGAGGCGGTTGGCGCCGTGCACCGAGACGCAGGCGCATTCGCCAATGGCATACAAACCGTTGACGACGGCGACCGGATTGCCATCCTTGGGCGCGACGACCTGGCCGTGGATGTTGGTCGGAATACCGCCCATCTGGTAGTGAATCGTTGGCACGACAGGAATCGGTTCCTTGGTCGCGTCGACGTTGGCAAACTTGTGGCCAATTTCCAGAATCGATGGCAGGCGCTTGGCGATGGTGTCGGCGCCAATGTGGCGCAGGTCCAGCAGCACGTGGTCCTTGTTCGGACCGCAGCCACGGCCTTCCTTGATTTCCTGGTCCATCGAACGCGAGACGAAGTCACGCGGCGCCAGGTCTTTCAGGGTAGGCGCATAGCGCTCCATGAAACGCTCGCCATTACTGTTGATCAGGATGCCGCCTTCGCCGCGCACGCCTTCGGTAATCAACACGCCCGCGCCGGCCACGCCGGTCGGGTGGAACTGCCAGAATTCCATGTCCTGCAGTGGCAGGCCGGCGCGTGCCGCCATGCCCATGCCGTCACCGGTGTTGATGAAGGCATTGGTCGATGCGGCGAAAATGCGGCCTGCACCACCGGTGGCGAAGATGGTGGTCTTCGCTTCGAGGATCATGCATTCGCCGGTTTCCATTTCCAGGGCAACCACGCCAACGACGTCGCCTTCCGCGTCGCGGATGATGTCAATCGCCATCCACTCGACATAGAAGTGGGTGCGCGCGCGCACGTTGCGCTGGTACAGGGTGTGCAGCAGGGCGTGGCCGGTACGGTCAGCTGCCGCGCAGGCGCGCTGGACGGGCTTCTCGCCAAAGTTGGCCGTGTGGCCGCCAAACGGACGCTGATAGATCGTGCCATCGGGATTGCGGTCGAACGGCATGCCGAAGTGTTCGAGCTCGTAGACCACTTTTGGCGCTTCGCGGCACATGAATTCAATCGCATCCTGGTCGCCCAGGTAGTCGCCACCCTTGACGGTGTCGAACATATGCCAGTACCAGTCGTCCTCGGACATATTGCCCAGCGAGGCGCCAATGCCGCCCTGCGCTGCCACGGTGTGCGAGCGCGTCGGGAAGACCTTGGACAGCACGGCGACATTCAGGCCAGCTTCTGCCAGTTGCAGGGAGGCGCGCATGCCGGAACCGCCGGCGCCAACGATGACCGCATCGAAACGGCGGGTAGGTAGTGCTTTTTTGATTGCCGACACGATTACAGCCCCCAGAGAATTTGTACAGTGTAGAAGGCGCAGGCGATCAGCCACACGATGGTGAATACTTGCAGGCCGAGGCGAATGCCCACCGGCTTGACATAGTCCATCCAGATGTCGCGCATGCCAACCCAGGCGTGGTAGTACAGCGCCAGGAAGGTGACCAGGCTAAAGAGCTTGAACCACTGGGCTGCAAACAGGGCCGCCCAGCCTTCGTAGGTGAAGTTGCTGCCGCTAAGGAAGGAGTACAGCAGCGTGAACGTGTAGAGCACCATCACGATGGCGGTGATGCGCTGCGCCAGCCAGTCTTTCAGGCCGTAGTGGGCGCCAACGACTTGGCGATTTGGGCCAATATTATTTTTAGCCATTAGAACGCTCCAAACAGTTTGAGGCCGGCCAGCGCGGTCAGCACCAGGCTGACAGTCAGGACAGTCACTGCGCTCTTGCGCGAGGAATCTTTTTCAATGCCCATATGGACATCCATGAACAGGTGACGTACGCCAGCGCAGAAGTGCTGCATGTAGGCCCAGATCAGGCCCAGGAGGACCAGCTTGACCAGGGGATGCTCGAGCACGCCCTTGAAATGGGCAAAGGTCATTTCCGACTGCACGCTCTTGTGGAACAACCACAGCAGGAACGGCAGCATCAGGAACAGACCGGCGCCGCTGACGCGATGCAGGATGGATACCCAGCCGGCAGGCGGCAGGCGGTAATTTGGAAGTTCCGTTATATGAATGTTGCGGAACTCAGGCCGTTCTTTTTTTGGAACTTCTTTCACGGCTTCGGACATAACAAACCTCCCCTTGACTGACTTTGAATGTATAACCCGGCATTATCCCCAATTTTGGTGTGCTGCACCAAACTCTTAATGCTATTGAGGAAAAAATATCGGGCTATCGGACAACGTTCTGCAATTTCTTGCTATTAACCATTTTAAACGCTATGCATATTTCCTGCTGCTGGCGGGCCCACATCCCTATGACAGATCATTCTGGTAATGGTGCTGGGCAGTGAGGTAAATACCGCGCCGCAGCTCGACCGCCTTGTCGCCATAGGTGAAGGAGACGCGTTCGGCGCACAGTAGCGGCGTGCCCTCGTCCACATGCAGAAATTGTGCAGCGCTAGAGTCGGCTGCCACGGCGCGGATCTTTTCGCTGGCCCGTATCATGCGCGTGCCAAATTCCGATTCGAACAGGCCGTACATGGGGCCCTTGTATTCCACCAGGCGCTCTGCCGTCAGCCCCTTGAACAAGAGGCCAGGCAGCCACAACTCTTCGAGGATGGTGGGCGCGCCGTCAAAGGACATCACGCGCTTGATGTAGACGACAGCGTCGCCGGACTTTAAGTCCAAGAGGCGCGCCACTTCGGCGGGCGCGCGCATGCGCTTGACTTCAATGATCTTGTTCTCTGGCGGATGGGGCACGCCTTCGTCTGGCATCAGGCGCAAAAAACGAAAGTGGGCGCGCGCCTCGTGGTGGGTGGACACGAAAGTGCCCTTGCCCTGGCGCCGCATGACCAGGTTTTCCGCGGCCAGCTCGTCAATCGCCTTGCGCACCGTGCCCTGGCTGACCTTGAAGCGCCCTGCCAGCTCGACTTCGCTAGGGATCATCTCGCCCGGCTTCCACTCGCCCGACTGCAGGCTTTGCGTGATCAAGGCCTTGATCTGCTGGTACAGGGGGCTGAAGGTGGGCGAATTGCCAGCAGCCGCGGCAGGCGCAGCAGCGCCGCTGGCCGGTGTACCATGGGGGCTGTTCGGGTTGGGCGGGGCTGCATTCATAGGCAGCGATTTCACCACAAAAGCCCCCTACCGTCTAGTAATAAACATTCTAGCTTATCTGTCTTATATAAGACATAAGATATGAATTGACAGAAGACCCTCGCACGCCTACACTCGCGATCATTCCGGCAATGGCCGGCCCGCAGCGCCTGAGATTGAGGTCAGGTGAGTGCGTGAAGCTTTTGGTATCATTATGGTTTCCCGAACAAGCGTATCCTCAGCTGTCACCGTTTTCTTTCCCACTTTGGAGATTCATCATGGCTAAAACCCCAATGCGCGTTGCCGTTACCGGCGCGGCCGGCCAAATCGGCTATTCCCTGCTGTTCCGCATCGCTAACGGCGACATGCTGGGCAAAGACCAGCCCGTCATTTTGCAACTGCTGGAAATCGCCGACGAAAAAGCGCAAAAAGCGCTCAAGGGCGTCATGATGGAAATCGATGACTGCGCATTCCCGCTGCTGGCCGGCATGACCGCCCACAGCGACCCGATGACCGCCTTCAAGGATGCGGACTTTGCCCTGCTCGTTGGCGCCCGCCCACGCGGCCCAGGCATGGAACGCAAGGACCTGCTCGAAGCGAATGCCCAGATCTTCACCGTGCAAGGCAAGGCGCTCGACGCTGTCGCTTCGCGCAACGTGAAAGTCCTGGTGGTGGGTAATCCAGCCAACACCAATGCCTACATCGCCATGAAATCGGCCCCATCGCTGCCAGCGAAAAACTTCACCGCCATGCTGCGCCTGGACCACAACCGCGCCCTGTCGCAAGTGGCCAGCAAGACCGGCAAGCCAGTGGCCTCGATCGAAAAACTGGCCGTGTGGGGCAACCACTCGCCAACCATGTACGCTGACTACCGCTTCGCCACCATCGATGGCCAGTCGGTCAAGGACATGATCAACGACGACGCATGGAACCGCGACACCTTCCTGCCAACCGTCGGCAAGCGCGGCGCTGCCATCATTGAAGCGCGTGGTCTGTCCTCGGCTGCCTCGGCCGCCAATGCAGCGATCGACCACATGCACGACTGGCACGTGGGCACCAACGGCAAATGGACCACCATGGGCATCCCATCGGATGGCTCCTATGGCATCCCTGAAGGCACCATGTTCGGCTTCCCAGTCACCGTGGCCAATGGCGAGTACAGCATTGTCCAGGGCCTGGCCATCGACGCGTTCTCGCAAGAGCGCATCAACCTGACGCTCAAGGAACTGACCGAAGAGCGCGAGGGCGTCGCCCACCTGTTGGCCTAAGCAGTACTGCGGCAAATCGTGGAGCCTTCCCAGCCTCCGATTCGCCGCACGCGCCGTGCCGCCACGAGCGGCACGAGCGCAGCTGTGTCTGAAAAAGTATCCATGCATCCATCCGAGGTTTTATTCCAGGGCAATCGACAGCCCCTGCTTCTGCCAGCCTGCGATCACTACGCCGGTTCCGAGAAGCTGATGCGCAAGTCGATGACCTTGCAACAAGAGCTTGGCCCCCTGTTCGACATCACCTTCGATTGCGAAGATGGTGCCACCGCCGGCGCCGAGCCGGAACACGCGCAACTGATCGTGCGCCTGCTGAACGACCCCGCCAACGCGCATGGCCGCATCGGCGTGCGCGTGCATGACGTGGGCAGCGACTTCTTTGAAGGCGATGTGGCCGTCATCGTGGGTGGCGCCGCGCAGCGCCTGGCCTATCTCGTGTTGCCAAAAGCCCACAGTGTCGCTGATGTCGTTCGCGCAATTGAGTTGGTCAACAAGCACGCAATGAAAGCGGGACGCACTATTGCCCTGCCGCTGCACGTGTTAATCGAAACACATGGAGCATTGCGCGACGTCTACGCCATTGCTGCCCTGCCCCAGGTCGAATGCCTGTCCTTTGGCATCATGGATTTTGTGTCGGCGCATTACGGCGCGATCCCCGCCAACGCCATGCGCACGCCGGGTCAGTTTGCCCACCCTTTGGTGGTGCGCGCCAAGCTGGAGATGGTGGCAGCCTGTCACGCCCACGGAAAAATCCCCTCGCACAATGTGACAACCGAGATCAAGGATACGGCTGTCGTGGCCAACGATGCGCAGCGCGCGGCGGCCGAATTTGGCTTCACGCGCATGTGGAGTATCCATCCCGATCAGATCAAACCGATTATTAAAGCTTTTACACCACGCTTGTCAGAAGTGAACGAAGCGACCCATATCCTGGCTGATGCCATCAAGGCCAACTGGGGTCCGGTCGCGCAGAACGGCCGCTTGCATGACCGCGCCAGCTATCGCTATTATTGGACGGTTTTACAGCGCGCAAAGCTGGCCGGACTGGCATTGCCAGAGGCCGCAACTGCAATCATCGATCACGATCTACAAACGGAAACTACCTGATGGCCCAATTGAACAAAACCCTGCTCGCCTTCGCCCTGACCCTGGCGGCCACTTCGCTGTGCGCCGTCCCTGCCAGCGCTGCGGACGCGAAAAAACCAGCCAAGACCAAGAAGGCCAAGGCTGCCGTGGCCGAAGAAGGCGCCGTCAAACCCACCACGCCGGAAGATGAACCGGATGTCGCTGACACCAAAATCTTCAACTTCACCTGCGAACTGAATAACACCGTCACGATCTACAGCAATGAGAATGACCCGGATCACGTCGCACTGCGCTGGAAGAAGCGCCTGCACCGCCTGACCCGCGTGGGCACCACCACGGGCGCGCAGCGCTTTGAGAACCGCAATTTCGGCCTGGTGTGGATCAACATCCCGTCCAAAGCCATGCTGCTGGACTCGCGCCTGAACCGCCAGTTGGCCAACGAATGCAAGAGCCCTGAGTCCGGTGAATTCGTCCCGCAGGCGCCGGTTGTGCAAGCGCCGCCGGCGCCCATTGGCGAACCGGCACTGCTGCCCTCGCAACCGGATCCGGAAACGCTGAAAAAAACGTTCAAGAAAAAGAAATAGCCGTACCGCCGTTAATCTACACCCACTGAAGGAGAGGTCATGTCCCGCAACACTCTGAACACGCTCAAGGATTTCAAACTGTCGGCCGGCCAGAAAGGCCAGTTTTACTCGCTGCCAGCGCTGGAAAAACGCCTTGGCGTGAACATCTCGCGCCTGCCGGTGTCGATCCGTATCGTTCTCGAATCCGTGCTGCGCAATTGCGACGGCAAGAAGGTCACCGAAGAACACGTCAAGCAATTGGCGAACTGGAACCCGACCGGCGAACGCACTGACGAAATTCCTTTCGTCGTCGCGCGCGTGGTGTTGCAGGACTTCACCGGCGTGCCTTTGCTGGCCGACCTGGCCGCGATGCGCAACGTCGCGAAAAAAATGGGCATGAACCCGAAAAACATCGAGCCGCTGGTGCCGGTGGACCTGGTTGTCGACCACTCAGTAACCATCGACCACTACCGCGAAAAGAATGCGCTCGACCTGAACATGAAGCTGGAATTCTCGCGCAACAACGAGCGCTATCAGTTCATGAAATGGGGCATGCAGGCATTTGACACCTTTGGCGTGGTGCCACCTGGCTTTGGCATCGTGCACCAGGTGAACCTGGAGTACCTGGCGCGCGGCGTGCACAAGGCTGGCGACACCTACTACCCAGACACGCTGGTTGGCACCGACTCGCACACCACCATGATCAACGGCATTGGCGTTGTGGGCTGGGGCGTGGGTGGTATCGAAGCCGAAGCAGGCATGCTGGGCCAGCCGGTCTACTTCCTGACCCCGGACGTCATTGGCGTGAACCTGACCGGCGCGCTGCGCGAAGGCTGCACCGCCACCGATCTGGTGTTGACCATCACTGAAATGCTGCGCAAGGAAAAAGTCGTCGGCAAGTTCGTCGAATTCTTCGGCGCCGGCACCGAAACACTGTCGCTGACCGACCGCGCAACCATCGCCAACATGGCACCGGAATACGGCGCGACCATGGGCTTCTTCCCGGTTGACGACGCCACCATCGAATACTTCGAAGGCACCGGCCGCACCAAGGATGAAATCACCGCCTTCAAGAACTACTTCAAGGCCCAAGGCATGTACGGCGTGCCACAAGCTGGCGACATCGACTACACCCGCGTGGTGAGCCTGGATCTGTCGTCGGTCACCCCGTCGCTGGCAGGCCCGAAACGTCCACAGGACCGTATCGAAATCGGCAATGTGCGCAACAACTTCGTCGAGCTGTTCTCCAAGCCGACCACCGAAAACGGCTTCAACAAGGCCGCTTCCGACCTGACCAACAACTACACCACCAGCAATGGCGTGCACGTGAAAAACGGCGACGTCCTGATCGCCGCCATCACCTCCTGCACCAACACCTCGAACCCGAGCGTGCTGCTGGCCGCTGGCCTCTTGGCCAAGAAGGCCGTGGAAGCTGGCCTGACGGTTGCTCCGCACATCAAGACCTCGCTCGCTCCTGGCTCGCGCGTCGTGACCAACTACCTGACCGCTGCCGGCCTGATGCCTTACCTCGAGCAACTGGGCTTTGGCCTGACCGCTTACGGTTGCACGACCTGTATCGGCAACGCGGGTGACCTGACGCCTGAACTGAACGCCACCATCACCGACAACGACATCGTTGCCTCGGCTGTGTTGTCGGGCAACCGCAACTTCGAAGCGCGTATCCACCCGAACATCCGCTCCAACTTCCTCGCTTCGCCACCGCTGGTGGTGGCTTACGCGATTGCGGGCAACATGACAGTCGACCTGATGACCCAGCCAGTTGGCAAGGGCAAGAACGGCAAGGACGTCTACCTGGGCGACATCTGGCCGACCTCGAAAGAAATCGGCAAGCTGATGAAGTTCGCGATGAACTCCAAAGTCTTCAAGTCGAACTACGCCGACGTCAAGGGCAATCCGGGCAAGCTGTGGGAGCACGTCACCACCACCGAAGGCCAGGTCTACAACTGGCCGAAGTCGACCTACATCGCCGAGCCGCCATTCTTTGACGGCTTCGAAATGAAGCCAAAAGCGGCAGCTACCGGCATCACCGGCGCGCGCGCATTGGGCGTGTTTGGCGACTCGATCACCACCGACCACATCTCGCCAGCTGGCTCGATCCAGGAAAGCGGCCCTGCAGGCAAATGGCTGCTGGCCAATGGCGTGCTGAAGGCGGACTTCAACTCCTACGGCTCGCGTCGCGGCAATCACGAGATCATGATGCGCGGCACCTTCGCCAACGTGCGTATCAAGAACCGCATGATCCCGGCCAAGGCGGACGGCTCGGCAGTCGAAGGCGGCATCACGATTCACCAGCCTAGCGGCGAACAGATGTCGATCTACGACGCGGCCATGAAGTACGTGGCTGACGGCGTGCCAACGATGGTGTTCGGTGGCGAAGAATACGGCACCGGCTCCTCGCGCGACTGGGCAGCCAAGGGTACCCAGCTGCTGGGCGTGAAGGCAGTCATTACCCGTTCGTTCGAGCGCATCCACCGCTCCAACCTGGTGGGCATGGGCGTGCTGCCGCTGCAATTCATCGGCGACGACAGTGTCCAGACCCTCAACATCACGGGCAATGAAACCTTCGACCTGAAAGGCCTGGAAGGCGAGATCAAGCCGCAGCAACTGGCGACCCTGGTCATCAAGCGCGCCAACGGCGAGGTGCAGGAAGTCAAAGTGCTGCTGCGCATCGACACCCCGATCGAAGTCGATTACTACAAGCACGGCGGGATTCTGCCCTTCGTGCTGCGTCAGCTGCTGGTCGCGTAAATACTGCGCCAGCTGCAAGCAAAAACGCCGGATTCGTCCGGCGTTTTTTTTGGCGCATACGTCGTCCTCGCGGAACAGTGGCAGGCATGTCGTCCTCGCGGGAAAAGCTCTGCTAGCCCGTCGTCCTCGCGAAAGCGGCGGTGCGACGCCTCGCGACCCATACAGCGCTCGCCTCAGCATGGGTCCCCGCATTCGCGAGGACGACGATTTTCGTCTTAGGTCAAGGCAATCGCACCTTCACCTCACG
>JBJMVX010000110.1:0-12831 GCA_045810445.1 Massilia sp. | reverse complement strand
TCCCGCGCCACGGGCTTATAACTGGCGCGTGTCGAAGGTATTGCATTGTTCGATCTGTCCGCTTTGCAAGCCTTTCGAAAACCAGCGCGTGCGCTGTTCCGAACTGCCGTGGGTGAACGAATCGGGCACCACGGTGCCGCGCGCCTGACGCTGCAGCGCATCGTCCCCGATCGCGGTGGCCGCCTTCAGGGCAGATTCCACGTCGCCCTGCTCGAGGATGCCGCGCGCCTTGTTGCCGTGAAAAGCCCATACGCCTGCGTAGCAATCGGCCTGCAATTCCAGCCGCACCGACAGGGCATTGGACTGGCGCTCCGACGCGCCCTGGCGGGCCCGCTGCACCTTCTCGGAAATGCCCAGCTGGTTTTGCACATGGTGGCCGATTTCGTGGGCAATCACATACGCCTGCGCGAACTCGCCCGAGACCCCGAAGCGTTCCTGCATCAGCTTGTAGAAGCTCAGATCGATATACACCTTCTGGTCCGCCGGGCAGTAGAACGGCCCGGTTGCCGTCTCGCCGTGGCCGCACGCCGTTTCCGTGCCGCCCCCATCGAAGATGCGCAGCTTGGGCTGCACATAGCGTCCGCCGCGTTCGCTAAACAGGGTGGTCCAGACGTCTTCGGTGTCGGCCAACACCGTGCGCACGAAGCGGGTCTGCTTGTCGTTGGCCGGCGTCGATTGCACGCGCGCCTGGGGGGACGGCGCCACTTGCCCGCCACCGCCGCCACTGAGCAAGCTGAGCACCGTCAGTGGATTGACCCCGAACACGGCCGAGCCGATCAGCGCCAACACAATGGTGCCGATCCCGATCGAGCGGCCGCCAAAGCCGAAGCCGCCACCACCGCCGCCGTCGCCGGAACCGCGCGTATCTTCCACATTATCGCTTTCGCGATTGCCTTCCCATTTCATCCGACTCTCCTGCCATTAAATTAAGTGTGCAACTACTGTAACGCGTCTTGCGCCAAGCTGGCGCCCGGGAAATTCCAGTGGGCTCCCGCTTCCTGCGATAATCGCTCACTTTCATTATCGATCATTCCATGGAACTGACCCAAATAGCAAGCTCCCTGCTGCGCATGCTGGTGCTGCCGCCCGCCTGCTTCCTCCTGCTCATCGGCCTGGGCTACCTGCTGAGAAAGCGCTGGCCCGCCACAGCCCGCAGCCTGAGCGCAGTGAGCATCCTGCTCTTGCTGGTGCTATCGACCAATGCGGGAGCCTTGCTGCTGCTGGCACCGCTGGAGCACCAGGTGCGCCCCCTCGATTATCGCGAGCCGAGCGGCGCCCAAGCCATCGTGATCCTCACGGCAGGCAGCGTGGAGCAGGCGCCCGACTATCTGGGCAATGACATGCCCGACCAGGTGGCACTGGTACGCATGCAGTACGGGGCTCACCTTCAACACGCCACCAAACTGCCCATCCTGGTCACGGGCGGCATCGTCAGCACGAGTGGCAAGGCGCAGCCCCTGGCCAGTGCGATGGCGCGGGTGCTGCGTGAGGACTTCAAGACGCCCGTCACCTGGGTGGAAGACGAGTCAAAAGATACGCTGCAAAATGCGAGCTTCAGCGCCCGCATCCTGAAAGCGGCGCGCATTCACCGCGTGCTGCTGGTGACCCACGCCATGCACATGCCGCGCGCACAAGCGATGTTTGCCCATGAGGGCATCGAGGTGGTGGCGGCGCCCACGCTGTTCTATTCGAGCATGCCATGGACGCCATATATGCTGGTGCCAAGCGCAAGCGGCTTGTACCGCTCGTCCTACGCCATGCATGAATGGATAGGTTTGCTGTGGTTCCGCCTGCACGCAGCGCCACCGGACGACGCGCATCCGGCGCCAGCTGCCGCCTAGACCATCAGGGCTGCGCTCATCGAGCGCACTTCTTCTTCGGATTCAGCCAGGATGCTTTGCAGCGTAGCGTCGTCAATGACGAAGTCGAGCACCGAGTCGGCGTGCTCGGGCATCTGCGTCACGCGCGCACCCAGGGGCGACGCCACAGGCGCAAACTGGTTGGCCAGCAGCAGGGTGTCGAGCAAGGTACTCGGTGGCATGGTCAACCAGCCATCGCGCAGGGCGAGGATGGAATTGGCCACCTGCTCCGGCACTGAGAGTTTTTTCAACACTTCGCGGCTGACGACTTCTTCGCACAGCTCAGCCCACTTCTCGGGATCCTCGTCCAGCAGGCCCGGGAATTCATCGGCGCGCGAGAGCAGGTAAAAGCCCCCCACTTCATGCACGATGGCAGCGAACATGGCGGTATCGGGATTGATGAAGGTGACGCGGCGCGCGATGACCTGGGACAGGGCGGCCACATGGGCCGTATGCTCCCAGAGCTGCTCGGCCTTGGCGCGCAGCCCGGGGTCGACAATGCGACTGCCGAACTGGCGTACGACCAGGCTGGCCACCAGCGTTTGCAGGCTGCGGTAGCCGATGCGCATGACAGCGGCGCGCACATTGGTAATGGTGGAATCGCCATTGCGGTTGAAGGCGACCGAGTTGGCCAGCGCGACAGTGCGCGCAGCCAGTTGCGGTTCGCCCAGCACCAGCTTGATGGCGTCTTCAATATGACAATCGGGGTTGTCGAGTGCGAGTTGCAGGCGCAAGGCGGCGTTGACACTGGTCGGGAGGCTGATCTCCCCACGCGCGGCTTGGGCGGCAATGTATCCGAAGGCTTCTAGTCTATTCACGAGAAAATTATACCGTGGACCTGTCGCACTCAACAGAAAATCGCGTACGGGCCGCGCGCAGGGTGACGCCAATGCCACACTGGGCATTGACGTCAGCGCTTGCCTGGTCGATTACTTGACCTTGATCGCGCTCTTGACCTGGCTCACGCCTTCCACGCTCTTGGCCAGATTGATGGCCCGCTCGGCATCGGCCTTGCTGTCGACAAAGCCGCTCAGCATGACCACGCCCTTCTCGGTTTCAACGTGAATGGCCATGGCGCTCAGTGCCGGTTCCTTGAACAGGTCCGCCTTGACCTTGGTGGTGATCACCGAGTCGGCCACCACCTTGCCGGTGGTCGCGGCAGCCGCTTCCGTTTTGTCGGCCACCACGGCGCCGGCATTGCGTGTGTTGCGCGCTGCAGCGTCAGCCGCATTTTCGCTCTTCTGGGTCAGGGTGGCAGTGGCGTTGGCCATGCGGTCGGCGGTGGCATCGGTGGTGGTGCTCACTGACGGTGGCACCACGCCCGTGTTGGCGGCAACTGGGCGACCGGCCTTGATGTCGTCCAGGGCAGCGATTTCGGCCGCCTTCGCGGTGGCCTTGCAGCTATCTTTTTCGGCGCCGGTCTTGACCGTGCACTTGACCAGGGCCAGGCCATACTCGGCCTTCACCAGTGCGTTGTGGGCGGCGATACGCACCTTGTGGGTGTCGTTGTACTGGTCGGCAGAAGTCGCCTCGGCCTGGGCGCGGGCGACCTTGGCTTCTTCGATGCACACGGCGCGATCGTTGCCGGTTTTGTCCTTGTTGCATTGCGCAGCTGCCAGCTTGTAATCAGCGGCAGCCTTTTGCACATTGCTGTGGTGGGTGGCCGGATCCATCTTGGTATCGGCGGCGGTGGCCGTGCCAAAAGCGGCGGCCAGGGCGGTAGCGAGCAGGGTTGCGACGAGTGGCTTCATGGTAATCCCTTTGTATGATGTGGTTGTCGGTACAACATTGAACGCCACAATCGCCGCGCCGCTCTGTGCGCGAACGTACATACAAAGGCAAAATTATTGATAAGCCAACAGGTGCTGCTGTGCCATCAGGAACAGGTTCTGTCCATTGTCAATTGGTCCTTGCACGATGGCATTGTCAATCCAATGCAAGGTATCGTGCTTGGGCTCGCGAAAACGCAGGCGCACCTTGCGCACTTCGTTCATGACCGCATCGAATTGTGCAGGATGAAAGCGCGCCAGCCAGGCCGCTTCGGTCATGTCGGCATACGCTTCTTCGGTGCGCACGCGGCGCGCAAACCAGTCGCGCACCGGGGCGATCCAGGCAACGACAGGGAGCAGTTTTTCATTGTGCGGATAACCTTGCAGGCGGCGAAAACAATGGCCTACCTCGTGCATCGCAGCGCCAGTGAGAAACAGGTCCTGCAATTCCGGCGCAACCATCGCGCTTACCTTGTCGGCGGTCGGATTGTCGCGCGCGGACACGAGCAAGGTGCAACGACCATCCTCGCTGGCAATGCCGACCGGCGTGTGACCGGGCAGACCATCGCCCTGCTCAATGACCAGCGTGATCGGCAAGCCTTCAGCCTGCGCAAAGGCAACGGCGCTCGTCGCTGCCGCTATCCATTGTGCTTCACTGGCTGGCGCCGCGTTGGCCGCGCCAGGCATGGCCGCCGCACCGAGTAGCGCGGCCAGGAACGCCCACTTAATCATCGGCCACCAGCCCTGCGCTCCAGGCGCCCATCGCTTCATCGAAAGGGGTAGCGCTGGCCGCGAAGACCTTGCCATCCTGGGCCAGGCGTATCCATGCACGCGTATCGTGCGAGCCGCCGGCGACCGTCTGTTCGCCGCCCCGCAAGGCGCTCAACCAGCCATGCAGTTGGCCGTAGTTGGCGGGGTGCTGACGCCGGGTCCAGGCCAGCGCCACCAGGTCGGCATAGCCTTCCTCGCGCTGGTTCTGCAAGATCTGCTGGACTTCGGCCGGGTTGTCGTTTTCTTCAAAGCCGGCAGGCAACGCGTGCCAATTGCCCTGCGCATAACGCCAGCAGTGGCCAACCTCATGCGCGGCCATCGCTTCCATGACCATGGTGCGCTGCTCGGCAGGCACCTGTTCCAATACTTTTTCCGCATCGGGATTGCCGCGCATCGACAGCACCAGCTTGCAGCGTCCATCCTTGAAACCCATGGCCATCGGCACATCATTGGGGCCAGCCACCGGCTGCACCACGATATCAATGGGCAACTTGACGGTTTGCGAATACGCAAGGACCGGCGCGGCAGCCTGGAGCCAGCGCGTCTCCATCTCGGTGAGCGCCGCGCCGGCCTGCGACACCAGGGGAAACAGGCTTAGCGATACCAACAACAGGTGCTTGAACATGGTGATCCTCAGGGAGCTCTTAAAATGCCTATCGGCAATTCTTTAGCTCACTGAAGCCCCATTGCAAAATTTATTTCCGCACGGAAAATCGATTAATATTTTCCATTTGCACAGCCGGAAAAAAGCAGATCGCCAAAATCGCCTGCACTACTGTCCTTGCGAAAGCGAGGACCGATACCACCTTTGTCCAGAGAGGACGGTGCCACGGCGTTGACGCGGTATGGGTGCTCGCCTGCGCAAGCACAGTGTGGTCTGGAGTCGCGCCTCCCCTTTAATCCCTACTCGGCTCGCCTGCGCAAACGCGGACGAAAAAAATGCCGTCCGGCGCAAGGCGGGACGGCATGCTGGTCAGTCTGGCAAGGTGCTTATTTGGGTTTCAGCGCCGCAGCCGTGCTGAAACTTGGCCGTATGTCATTGGGCACCACCTTCATCTTGTCGAGGGCCTTTTGCACGTCCGGACGGATCACCACGTATTTGCTCATCAAGGCGCTGGCACGGCCATGGTCGCCGGTCGCTTCAATGGTCAGGAATTCGCGGTTCAGGTCCGTGACGGCCGCCTTGACCTTCTTGAAATCAGTGGAAAACGTGCCATCGCCGTGGGACACGAAGGCGCCCTTGTCGAGCAGATAATTGAGCTGGATCGCCATGCCGCGCGCATGCGAATCGGTCAGGCCAAAATGCAGGGTGCGGAAGGCCGAGGCGAGAAAGGTGTTGTACAGCTTGTGCTCGGCTGCTTCGCCCTGCCCCAGCGTGTCTTTCAGCTGGCCCTTGTCCATCATGTACGCCAGCGCCCACAGGCCGGCAATGTCGGCCTTGGCCTCCTCGATGGTGGAATAGGTTTCCTTCAGGTCCTGGCGCGGCGTGGACGCCTTGCCATTGTTCTTGGTGATATGCGGACCGAGGCCGTGGGTAATCTCGTGCGCCAGGATATGCGTGAAGAAGGCATCGAAATCGAGATCGGCCTGGGCTTCCGGACGCAGCACCAGCTTGGCGATCGGCGTAAGGGTCGACTTGAATTTCGCTTCCTGCACGTTCTTGAGCATGACGCGCTTGGAGCCACGCTGGCTGATGATGCGCTCGTCATTGGGCAGATTGTAGGCAGCCGTCTGCACGCCCATATTGCCGTCGCCAGCGCCATACACCTGGTTGACCACCACCATCGGTGCCAATGCGCCCACCTTGGCATTGCGGTATTTTTTGTCGATCGGCAGATTGTCTTCCAGCTCCTGCATGTGCTTGCCGAAGAAATCGAGCTTCTGGGTTTCCTTCTGGTCGCGAATGTTCACATAGGCTTCAAAGGCCGCCTTGTAGCCAAACAGTTCATCGTTATAGGTTTCGTAAGGGCCGATGGTGACGTCGACCGGCGAGTCCAGGTCCATCCAGGCAAAGTCCGATGCCAGGTAGTCATTGGACAGGAAGGCATCGGCACGCAGGGTCAGGAATTTTTTCAGCGAGGCGTTGTCCGTTGATGCGGCAGCTTCGCGCAGGAGCTTGGCCAGCTTTTCCAGGTCCGCCTTGTACTCGTCGGCGTACTTGACGACTTTGAATTTGCCATCGGCGCCAGTGCGGATGGTGGTAAAAAACCATTGCGCCTGTTCCTTGTCCTTGGCCGGCAGCGCCGAAATCCAGCTGTCGAGGGTGGCCTTGCTGGCGTCTTCCGGATAGAAGTTGCCGCCGGCGGGCTTCTTGGCGGGGACCTTGATGCCCTTGAAGTCAACCGGCATGAACGATTGGTTATCGTCCAGGATGGACCAGGGGCCTTTGTTCAGCCAGAAGTAATCAAGGCGGGCTTTACCCAGGGGCGTAGTGTCCTTCTTGAGCACATTCCACAAGGCCTCGTTCCCGGACCAGCGCTGGCGCAGCTGCAGCACGTCGACAATCTTGGCCGCTTCCACCAGCTTGGCAATGGCAGCGCGGTCGCCCGCCGACAGCACCGTCAGATCGGCGCGCAGTTCGACAGGCGCATAGCGCTTGCTCATGGTATCGAGTTCGGCGAGGGTGGCCACGTGCGGGCCGACCGGCGTGGCTGCCGTGGCGGTGCCCAGCATCAGGAAGATGGGGAGGAGGAGCGTCTTCATGGGTCCTTGTGGTGGAGATGACAATGACAGGCATTGTAAACCGCCACTCACGAAAAGACGCTGCCGCCGTCGGAAAAATTACAAGCCATCCGCCCCACCGTACCGGCGCTGGCGGGGGCCGGACTTACTTCGTATTGGCGATGGTCGCCACGGCAGGCGGCTGGGACCAGCCGGCGCCCAGCGAACGGGCCACGGCCACCGTCGCTAACAAGCGTTGGGTACGGATCTGCGCTGCCGCACGGTCCGCCGCCAGTGAGCTGCGCTGCGCGTCCGTCACATCCAGGTAGGTCGACAGCCCACGTTCATAACGGGCACGCGCCACCAGTACCGCGCGCGCAGCCGCTTCCTGCGACTGCTTCTGGGCTTCGCCCTGCAGCTTGCGCTCACGGACGTCGGAGAGCGAATCTTCCACTTCGCGCAAGGCTGTCAGCAGCTTACCTTCGTGATTGGCCAGCGCTTCCTCGTAGCGCGCTTTCGACTGCGCCAAGTTGGCCTTGTTGCGGCCACCATCAAAAATCGGCAGCGACAAGGCCAGGGGACCGATCGAGAACTGGCGTGCACCGCTGTTGGTCAGTTTGCTCAGGCTCTCGGATGCATAACCATAGTTACCAGTTAAGGACAGCGAAGGATAGAAAGCGCCTTCGGCCACTGCCACCTGGGCATTGGCTGCGCGCAGGCCAGCCACGCTGGCAGCCAGATCGGGACGCTGGGCCAGCAGGCTCGCTGGCAGGCCGACCGGAATGGCAGGCGGCTCGGGCAGCGCCGGGTTGGCCACCGCTGCCACCAGCGGCGACGATGGCGACACGCCCACTAATACTGCCAAGCTGTGTTCGACCAGATTGCGTTGACGCTGCACTTCATGCAGGTCCGCTTCCGCGTTCGCCCGTTCCACGCGCGCGCGGGCCACATCGAGTTCATTGGTCAAGCCGCCATCGAGACGGGCTTGCACCACTTGCTGCGCTTCCAGGCGCGCGGCCAGTGCGTCGGTCAGGATCGTCATTTCCGCGTCCAGTCCACGCAACTGCCAATAGGCGCTGGCCACCTGCGCCGACAACAGCAGGATCACGCCATCGCGCTCGTCCTGGGTTGCCAGAGCCTGGGCGTCGGCAGCTTCCACCACGCGCCGCACACGGCCCCACAGATCGAGTTCGTAGGACAGCGAAGCGCCCACAGTGTAGTTGTCACCCTTGATCGAACGGCCTCCCAGGGCCAGGCTTTGCGAAGTCAGGGCCGACGAGCGCGTGTTGGCCACCGAAGTGCCCACGTTCACGCTTGGCGATTGGGCCGCGCGCAGCGTACCCAATTGGGCCTGGGCCTGCACCAGGCGCTGGGCGCTGGCGCGCACGCCGGCGTTGTCGCGTACAGCGCGCTGTTCCAGCGCATTCAATGCCGGATCGTTGAACACGGTCCACCACTCGGCCGGCAGGCGTGCGCTGTCGGATTTGGCATCGAGGTGACGCCAGGCGGTCGACGGGGCGCCGGCCGGTTCAACAAAATCTTTTCCTACTGTGGTGCAGCCGGCCAGCGCCAGCATGGCGCACAGGATCAATGGCTTCATGGTGAATTCTCCGTACATATTAGTGAGCACCGGCTGCGCCGGGACCGGATGGGGCTTTGACCTTGTCGGCAAACAGCAGCGCGCCTACGCAGGCGAACAGGAACACGGCCATGATCACAAAGCCGTCGTTGTAAGCCATGACATAGGCTTCGCGGCGTACCAGGCGGTCTATCATGGCCAGCGCCTTGTTCGCCGCGGTCGCTGGATCGATGCCGCTGTTGATGAAGCTTGCGGTCAGTTGGTCCAGGCGCGCCTGGGTGGCCGCCGACAGCGAGGACACCGACTGGCCGATAATGGCCGAGTGGAAGTGCTCGCGATTGGTCAGCGTGGTGGCCAGCATGGCAATGCCAACCGAACCACCGAGATTGCGGGTCATGTTAAACAGGCTGGACGCGGACGCGGTGTCTTTCGGGGCGATGCCGTGCATGGCAAACTGCGACAGCGTGAGCATGATGAAAGGCTGGCCCATGGCGCGCACCACCTGCGACCAGAACAACTGGTCGTAGCCGGTGGTGGCATCCATATGACTGTTCATCATGCAGGAAATGCCAAACAGGGTCAGACCGAAGGCGCACAGGATGCGGTTGTCGACCTTGGACGAGAGGATGGCGGCAAACGGCATGATGAACAACTGCGGCAGGCCGGCCCACATGATCACCTCACCAATTTGCATCGGCGTGTAACCGGCAATCTGGCCCAGGTACAGCGGCAGCAGGAAGGACGAGCCGTAGAGGCCCATGCCGATGACACCCGACAGCGCGGTCGCCACCAGGAAGTTACGCTGTCCGTAAAGGCGCAGGTTCACAAACGGATGGGCGCTGCGAAAACTGGTCACGACCCAGCCGATCAAGCCGATGGCCGAGAGCGTGGCAAAGGTGACGATGAAGCTCGAATCGAACCAGTCCTTCGAGTTACCCTCTTCCAGCATCACTGTCAGCGAACCGAGACCCAGCGCCATCATGGCAATGCCGATCCAGTCAGCGTCGCGCAGCAGCTTGAGCTGGCGTGGCGCCGCGTCCAGGCCCCACCAGATACCGCCGATCAGCAGCAGGCCAGGCACCCAGTTGATGTAGAAAATGGTCGGCCAACCGTAAATCTCGGACAGGTAACCACCGACGGTGGGCCCCATCGAGGGCGCCAGGGTCGCGGTCAAGCCAAAGATGGCCATGCCGGCTGCCCGCTTCGATGGCGGCAGCTTGGCCATCACCAGCGTCATCGCCATCGGAATCAGGGCGCCGCCCGTAATCCCCTGCAGCATGCGAAACACGATCATGCTGGGCAGGTTCCAGGACCAGCCGCACAGGGTGGAAAACACGAGGAATAGCGAGGTGGTGCCGATCAAATAGCCGCGCAGGCCAAACACTTGCGTGAGCAGAGCGGTGAGCGGAATGACGACGATTTCAGCGCACAGGTAGGCGGTGGAAATCCAGGAACCTTCTTCCTGGGTTGCCGACAGCGAACCGAGAATGTCGCGCAGCGAGGAATTGGTGATCTGGATGTCCAGAATGGCCATGAAGGCGCCGAGCATGCCGGCGGCAACCGCGATCCAGGTCCGCAGTTCGACCTTCTCGGCGATCACCGGGGGCACGAAAGCGCCCCCTTTCAGGGTAGTGGTCGAACTCATGGCGGCGCTTACTTGGCCGCAGCGTGAACAGGCTTGGAAACGGCTTGATTCAGTTCGATTTCCGTGGTGGCCGACATGCCAGGCACCAGGCGGCCGCCCAGTTTGGCGACGTCCTTCTGGTCAAGCACGATCTTCACTGGCACACGTTGGACAATCTTGGTGAAGTTGCCGGTCGCGTTATCGGCTGGCAGCAGCGCAAACTGGTTGCCCGAGGCTGGCGAGAAACTGTCGATGTGGCCGGTCAGCGGCTGCTTGGGCAGTGCATCGATCTGCACCTGCACTTCCTGACCAGGCTGCAGGCCTGCCAGTTGGGTTTCCTTGAAGTTGGCAGTGACCCACATTTCATCTTGCACGATGGCAGCCAATTGCTGACCAGGCTGGATGCGGGCACCGACCTCGACGCTGCGGCGGCCAATGCGGCCGCCGACAGGGGCGATGATCTGGTTGTAGCCCAACTGCTGCTTGGCGTCTTTCAACTGGGTCTGCAAGACCTTGATCTGGGCCTTGATGACGTCGCGCGCAGCGGCGGCAGCGACGATCTGGGCTTGTGCAGCTTCCACATTGCCGCGGCGGGCAGCCAGGTCGGCGGTGGCGCCGGCGCGGTTGGCGGTGGCAGCATCGACTTCCGCCTTCGACACAGCTTTCATGGTCGACGAATACAACTGGTTGAAACGCTCGGCATCCTGGTTGGCACGCACCAACTGGGCTTGCGACTGGGCGACCTGGGCGGTGGCGGCCAGCGACTGGGCACGCACCTGGGACACTTGGGCGTCGGCCTGCAGTACCTGCTGTTCAGCGCTGGCGATCTGGGCCTGGATCTGTTCGACCTTCACATGCTGGTCAGCCGGATCGAGTTCGGCCAGCACATCGCCTGCCTTGACGATCTGGTTATCCTCCACCAAGACCTTGGTGACCACGCCAGCGATACGGGCCGAAACCGGGGTCACGTGGCCGGAAACGTAAGCGTTTTCAGTTTCTACATAGTGGGTGCTGCGATACCACATCTTGCCGCCAAAGCCGATGGCTGCGAGCACGATGATGGCCAGAATGCCACGCACGCGCCAGTTCGGCGGTGCTTTTGCCGGCTCAACGGCGCTTGGGACGGCGGCCAATTGGGGCTCACTCTTGTTCTGTGCTTGGGACATGGACTGCTCCGGGAAATGAAATGGGATAAGGGCATTATTATTCATTCTTTGAAGCAAGTCAAGAAATGAAACGCTTGCATTTCATTTTATTTTCGCCTAAAGTATTGCCATGATTAAACACGCCGGACGCCCGCGCGCCGCCGATCTCGAGGCGCGCAACAATAATTTGATCCACACGGCTGGCCAGCTGTTCCTGAAAATGGGGTACGGCAAAGTCAGCCTGGAGCTGATCGCCCGTGAGGCGCACGTTGCCGTTCGCACCATTTACGTGAAGTTTGGCGGCAAATCCGGGCTGTTCAAGGCCGTACTCATCGCCAACCGCGACAAATTCTTTACGCCGCGCCAGCTGTGCGACGACCTGCGTCCGCTGCGCGAGATCATCACCGACTTCAGCGAGCATTTCCTGGAGATGATCACTGCCCCGGATGCGCTCGAAGTGCAGCGCATGGTCATTACCGAGTCGCGTACCGACCCGGAAGTGGGCCACTCGTTTTTCGATGCCGGCCCGCGCCAGTCGCGCGAGCTGCTGGCCATGTTCTTTGCGCGCCCGGACATCCGTGCCCAGTTGCGCGAGGACCTGCCGCTGGACCAACTGCCCTCCTTTCTGTTCAACTGCATCTCGGGCGACCCGTTCTCGCGCTTTCTGTTCGATCCCACCGAACAGACCAAGGAAGAGATCAACGCCCGCCTGCATCAGCGGCTGGAACTGTTCTTTCAAAGCGTGCTGAAAAAAGAGAACTTGCCCTGTTCCGAATGTGCGGCAGCGCACTGAGTTGGTGCACCGATTCAGGCAAGCTGGAGGTTCTTTACAGGAGGCTTTATGAGCAAGTCCGCTCGTTACGAATGGCGCGATCAGCACGCAGCACTGAATGACTGCATGAAAGGGTTCATGCAGAATCCGAACCAGGAACACATGGAAGCCGTAGTCGCCGAATTGCGCGCCTACGCCGATGCAGCCCGCACCGGCAATATGGAAATACCGACCAACTGGACCAGCTACAACTAAACGAAGAACAACAACAGCGGCAAGCTGTCTATGCGTCACTGACGCACGAAGTGATAAAAAAAAGGGAAGCGCGAGCTTCCCTTTTTCTATCATCGCGCGTAGCTATAAGAGTAGGTACAAACCTACTGTCCTTGCGAAAGCGAGGACCCATGCAAGCGCAGCTATGCGTTGCAGACGGTCTGACCAGAGGTGTTATGGGTCCTCGCTTTCGCAAGGACAGTGTGTGGGGGGGGGACGGGGAAATAGCGCGGCTTGATGCTGATTGGCGGGCGAAAAAAAGGAAGCGCGAGCTTCCCTTTTTTATTGGTGCGTAGCTATAAGAGTAGGTACAAACCTACTGTCCTTGCGAAAGCGAGGACCCATGCTAGCGCAGCTATGCGTTGCAGATGCTCTGAC
>JBJMVX010000109.1:0-22773 GCA_045810445.1 Massilia sp. | reverse complement strand
CCAACTGTCGTATAGCCGGCTTCACCGGTCATATACGCTCTCACCACGGACAATTTAAACTGCTCTGTGTACTGCGTCATTGCACGCTCCCAACGGCTGGAAAGGAGTCCAGCTTTTGGGAGTCTGTTCATTTCGCGAGGACGAGGGGGTGGGTGGCGTGTTGAGGGGGTGGGGGCGTGTTGACGGGTTGGGGGCGTGTTGACGAGGTGGGGGCGTGTTGACGGGTGGGGGTGTTGAGGGGATTGGGAGCGTGTTAATTGAAGCTGCCAGTCAACCGCGCGGCGGCTTTTCACGTTCAGTATCTGAGATACTCAACAACAGTATTCAACACCAAAAGGACTACTGATGACCACCCCAAACCGCACACTATATGCCTGCCTGCTTAGCCTGAGCATGGCCGCCCCCGCTTGCTGGAGCCAGGTCGTCGCACCAGCCCAGGACCCGGCGCCAGCACCGGCGTCCCAGAAACATCCAGCCCCCGCCACAAACGCGCGCATCGCCCGCGCAATTGCACCTGCACAGCAGCCTGGCCAGAAACCAACGGCTGAGGATAGGCGCGAGAAAGCGATGCAAACGACCAGCAATGTATTGAAAAAAACCGGCGACAGCGCAAACGCTGCAGCCTCCAACATCAAATAACAGCTGGCGGCGCGCTCGCAGTCGCGATCAGGCGTTCAGGCGCCAGGATGCTGTACTCCTGCATGATGCCGGTGCCAAGCAGCTGGCCATCGTGATACACGCGCATGCGCCCTTCGCCTTCCGGCAAATCCAGCGCTTCCTTGCCGAGCGCCAGGCGCTGGCCCTGCAGGAAGCGCTTGGCCAGTTCAGGCGTCAACACAATCGCAGGGAATGAGGACAGCAAGGCGTCTACCGGCGCGAGCAAATCGGTAGGCGCAGGGTGGGCGGCAATGTCTTCCAGGGTCACCATGCCGTCCATGGTCAGGGCGCCAACCTGGGTGCGGCGCAGCGCGTTGAGGTGGCCGCCGCAGCCGAGGGCGTTGCCGATATCTTCACCCAGCACGCGGATGTACGTGCCCTTGGAGCAGGTGACAGATAATTTCAAAAACGGCGCAGAATATTCCAAAAATTTCAGATCTAGAATCGTCACCGGCCGCGCTTCGCGCTCGAGCGTAATGCCTTCGCGCGCGTATTCGTAGTAGGCCTTGCCGTCGCGCTTCAAGGCCGAGTACATCGGTGGCACCTGCAGGATGGGGCCGCGGAACTGGGCCAGCACGGCCTCGATCTGTTCCTGCGTGACCTTGACATCCTTGGTGGCGATGGTCTCGCCCTCGGTGTCGCCCGTGTTGGTGGTGATGCCCAGGTGGACCGTGGTCTCGTAGGTCTTGTCCGCTTCCAGCAAGTCTTGCGAAAACTTGGTCGCTTCGCCAAAGCACAGCGGCAGCAAGCCAGTGGCAAACGGGTCGAGCGTGCCGGTGTGGCCCGCCTTCTTCGCGTTCATGTAGCGCTTGGTCTTGATCAGGGCGTCGTTGGACGACAGGCCCACTGGTTTATCCAGCAGCAGCACGCCGTTGACCAGGTCGCGGATTCGCTTTGGATGATTCTGTTTCATGTGCATCCCATCGGCGCAGTGACGCCAACTGAAGTTGAAACGTCGTCCTCGCGCCAGCGGGGACCCATGCTGAATTTGCTCAGTTGGGTCCCCGCTTGCGCGAGGACGACGTTGCTTGATTGTGCGGAAATCGTTGCTACCGATTTCTGTTAGTTCTCTGCGCCGTCTTCCGGCTTCGCATCCGGCTCCGCATCGGCGGCGCGCGTGGCATTGGCCTGGTCGATCAAGAGCGACATTTCCATCCCGCGCGAGGTCGAGGTGTCATGCACAAAGTGCAGCGCCGGCAGCGTGTGGATATGCAGGCGCTTGCCCAGCTGATTGCGGATGAAGCCCGAAGCCGCAGCCAGTCCGTCCACCGTGTTCTTGATCGACTCCTTGTCGTCCTTGAACATGGTGAAGAACACCTTCGCGTGCGCGTAGTCCGGCGTGATCTGCACCTCGGTGATGGTGATCATGCCCACGCGCGGGTCTTTCAGGCCGTAGCCGACGATTTCGGCCAGATCGCGCTGGATCTGGTCGGCCACGCGCAAGCCGCGGGCGGGGATGGTTTTGCTGTGTTTGGCCATGATGTACTACTTTCAAAAACGGACGGGGCGCCAATAAGCCAGGCTTATTGGCGCCCCGCCGGGACCTGCAAATATTACAGGGTACGGGCGATTTCCTGAACTTCGAACACTTCGAGGATGTCGCCAACTTCGATGTCGTTGTAGTTCTTGAGCGACAAGCCGCATTCCAGACCGGCGCGTACTTCTTTCGCGTCGTCCTTGAAGCGCTTGAGCGAATCGATCTCGCCAGTCCACACCACGATGTTGTTGCGCAGCAGACGAACCGACGACGAGCGCTTGACCACACCATCGGTGACCAGGCAACCTGCAATCGCGCCCACTTTCGACACCAGGATAACCTGGCGAATCTCGACCGCACCGGTGATGGTCTCGCGCTTTTCTGGCGCCAGCATGCCCGACAACGCTGCCTTGATCTCGTCGATCGCATCGTAAATGATGTTGTAGTAGCGGATGTCCACGCCGTTCGACTCGGCCAGCTTGCGCGCCTGGGCGTCGGCACGGGCGTTAAAGCCAATGATGACGGCCTTCGATGCCACTGCCAAGTTGACGTCCGACTCGGTAATGCCACCCACTGCAGCGTGCACCACCTGGACGCGTACTTCCGAGGTCGAGAGCTTCTGCAGGGAGCCAACCAGCGCTTCTTGCGAACCTTGGACGTCGGTCTTGACGATGACCGGCAGGTTTTTGACTTCGCCTTCGCCCATGTTCTCGAACATGTTCTCCAGTTTCGCCGCCTGCTGACGCGCCAGTTTGACGTCGCGGAATTTACCTTGACGGAACAGACCGATTTCACGCGCCTTGCGCTCGTCGGCCATGACCATGACTTCTTCACCAGCGACCGGCACTTCGGTCAGGCCCTGGATTTCGACCGGGATCGATGGACCTGCTTCGGTAATCGCCTTGCCGTTCTCGTCCAGCATGGCGCGTACGCGGCCAAACGAGGAACCAGCCAGAATCACGTCGCCGCGGCGCAGCGTACCCGATTGCACCAGGATCGTCGCGACCGGGCCCTTGCCCTTGTCCAGACGTCCCTCGACCACCAGGCCACGGGCCGGCGCATCGATTGGTGCTTTCAGTTCCAGCACTTCGGCCTGCAGCAGCACCTGCTCGAGCAGCGCATCGATGCCCTCGCCGGTTTTTGCCGACACTGGCACGAATGGCGATTCGCCACCGTATTCTTCAGGCACGACCTGCTCGGTCACCAATTCCTGGGTGACGCGGTCAAGGTTGGCGCCTGGTTTGTCGATCTTGTTGATCGCCACAACCAGCGGCACGCCGGCAGCTTTCGCGTGAGCGATTGCTTCCTTCGTTTGCGGCATCACGCCATCGTCGGCTGCAACCACCAGAATCACGATGTCGGTTGCCTTGGCACCGCGGGCACGCATGGCGGTAAACGCTTCGTGACCTGGGGTGTCGAGGAAGGTGATGATGCCGCGCGGCGTTTCGACGTGGTAGGCGCCGATGTGCTGCGTAATGCCACCCGCTTCGCCCGACGCCACTTTGGCACGGCGAATGTAGTCCAGCAGCGAGGTCTTACCATGGTCGACGTGACCCATGACGGTAACGACTGGTGCACGCGGCTTGGACTCGAAGTGAGCGTGCTCACCCTGGTCGGCCAGCAGCGCTTCCGGATCGTCCTGCTCGGCGGCGAAGGCCTTGTGGCCCATTTCCTCGACCAGAATCATGGCCGTTTCCTGGTCCAGCACCTGGTTAATGGTGCACATCTGGCCCAGCTTCATGAGCTGCTTGATCACTTCCGATGCCTTCACCGACATCTTGTGCGCCAGTTCGGCGACGGTGATCGTCTCAGGCACGTGCACGTCCTTGATGACCGCTTCGGTCGGTGCCTGGAAATTGGTTTCGCGGTCGTCGCTGTGCGATGGACGGCGGCCTTTGGCGCCACCGCGCCAGCCGTCGCGGCCACCGGTCGAACCGGTGTTACCACGTGGCTTGATGCCACCGCCAGGCGCGCCGCGCTTCTTGGCGTCGTCCGACCAGGTCGAGGACACATTGGCCGACTTGATCGACTTTTTGTCGGCGGTCAGTGGCTTCTTGTCGTCTTTTTTCTCGCCAGGCTTTTTGTCGGCAGGCTTGTGCAGCGTGCCTTCCGGGGCCTTGGCCTTGATCGCAGCGACTGGCGCGGCAACTGGCTCAGGCGCCTTGATGGCACGGCGCGGCGCATTCATCATGGCCTTGATCTGGGCCACTTCGTCAGCGACAGCTTTACGGGCCTTGTCGTTCGCTTCAGCGCGTTCGGCAGCTTCCTTGGCGGCCGTGGCAGCTTTTTTCTTCGCTTCTTCGGCAGCGGCTTTCTTGCTGTCGTCGTCGGCGGCAGCGCCAGCCGATGCGGCAGCAGCAGCGGCGCGCTTGGCTTCTTCGGCAGCTTCCTTCTTGGCGGCGGCGTCGGCCTGCTTGGCTTGCGCTTCTTTTTCGGCGTCCAGCTTGGCCAGGCGTTCCTGCTTCTCGAGCAGGTCCGCTTCCTGGCGGGCGATCAATTCGGCCTGGCGGCGCGCTTCTTCTTCACGGCGTGCCACTTCGGCAGCGTCGATCACAGGTGCGGCTGGCGCCACCGGTGCTGGTGGCGCGACTGGTTCGTCGCGCTGCACGAAGGTGCGCACTTTCTTGACCGCGACCTGGATGGTGCGCGACTTGCCGGTCGAATCGGCTTGCTTGATCTCGGTGGTTTCCTTGCGGGTCAGCGTGATCTTCTTCTTTTCGCCATCGCCAGCGGTGCCGTGGGTACGGCGCAGGTGATCCAACAGCTTATCCTTATCATCTTTCGACAATGGATCTGACGTCGAACTTTTTTCGACGCCGGCAGAACGCAGCTGCGTCAGCAGCAAATCTGCAGGCATCTTCAGTTCGGTGGCAAATTGGGCTACGTTGTTACTCGCCATTCAGTCCTCTTTTCTTTGTGTCGCGACAGATGATAAAGATACTCAAATTAAGCCTTGGCCAATTCTGCCAGGCTCCAGGCTTTCGCCTGCAGCGCCTTGGCGCGGTCATCGTACTTTGAGTCGACCAGCTTCATCTCGTCGTCGGTCACATCATTAAATTCATTCTTGATCAAATCACGTGCGCGCTCGGACGACAGGGCCAGGATGGCGCCAAATTCGTCGTACGCCAATGCCGCGAAGGCATCCACGTTCTTGATACCAGCCAGACCCAGTTTGCCGGCCGTGGTGCGGTCCATGCCTTCCAGGTTGACCAGCGATTCGTCCATGCCTTCAAGGCCTTCTTCCGAAGCGATGGCTTCAGTGACCAGGGCATCACGGGCGCGGGTACGCAGTTCGTTGACGGTGTCTTCGTCGAACGACTCGATGTCGAGCATTTCCGAAATCGGCACATAGGCGATTTCTTCCAGGCTGGCGAATCCTTCTTCCACCAGGATGTCGGCCACTTCCTGGTCGACGTCCAGTTTTTCCATGAACAGGGCACGCACCGCAGCCGTTTCGGCAGCCGATTTGTTTTCCGATTCTTCGGCCGTCATGATGTTGATCTTCCAGCCGGTCAGCTCGGCGGCCAGGCGCACGTTCTGGCCCGAACGACCAATCGCGATGGCCAGGTTTTCTTCATCCACGACGACGTCCATCGCATGCTTTTCTTCGTCAACCATGATCGAGGAGACGTTGGCCGGTGCCAGGGCGCCGATCACGAATTGCGCAGGATCGTCCGACCACAGCACGATGTCCACGCGTTCGCCACCGAGTTCACCGGTCACTGCCTGCACGCGCGAACCGCGCATGCCGACGCAGGTGCCGATTGGGTCGATGCGCTTGTCAGCCGTGTAGACGGCGATTTTTGCGCGTACGCCAGCATCGCGGGCAGCCGATTTAATCTCCAGCAGGCCTTGTTCGATTTCCGGCACTTCCAGTTCGAACAGCTTCATGATGAAGTCAGGCGCGGTGCGCGAGAGGATCACCTGTGGGCCGCGCATATTGCGGTCGATACGCAGGATGAAGGCGCGTACGCGGTCACCGATACGCAGATTCTCTTTCGGGATCATCTGGTCGCGTGGCAGGCGTGCTTCGATCTTGCCCGATTCGACGATCGCGTCGCCGCGTTCCATGCGCTTGATGGTGCCGGTCACGAGCGAGTCGCCGCGCTCGAGGAAGTCAACCAGGATCTGTTCGCGTTCGGCGTCGCGTACACGCTGCAGGACGACCTGTTTGGTGTCTTGCGCGAAGCGGCGGCCAAATTCGACGGACTCGATCGGCTCTTCAATGTATTCGTCGACTTCGATATCAGGAATGGTTTCCTTGGCTTCGAAATGGAGGATTTCCTGGTCGGGCAGTTGCAGGCCGGCTTCGTCAGGCACCACGTGCCAGCGACGGAAGGACTCGAATTCGCCCGACTCGCGGTCGATCGAGACGCGAATGTCGACTTCGCCTTCGTAACGCTTTTTCGTCGCTTGCGCCAGCGCGAATTCGAGCGCCCCGAAAACGACATCTTTATCGACATTCTTTTCGCGCGCCAGCGCGTCAACCAATAACAAAACTTCGCGGCTCATGCTTTGCGTCCCTTAAAATCCACCTGCGGCACCAGACGTGCCTTATCCAAGTCGGCGAGCGTAAATTCCAACTGCGCCGGACCATCCTTACTTTCAAATTCCAATGCGAGTTTGTCGCCTTGCGGGGCTTGCAAAATGCCCGTGAAGGTTTTCCGGTTCGCAGCACCGGGCATGCTCGTTTTCAGCTTGACGGTGCATTCGCACCCTTCAAAACGGATGAAATCGGCCATGGTACGCACCGGGCGGTCCAGCCCCGGCGACGAAATTTCCAGCCGCTCGTAGTTGACGTTTTCTACCGTCAGCACGTGCGAGAGCTGGTGACTGACCGTGGCGCAGTCTTCCACCGTGATCGGGCCTTTTTCGGCCGCGTCGGCAGCAGTAAAGTCTATGTACACGCGCAAGATCCCGCGCTCGCCCCGTTCCACATCAACGAGGTCGTAGCCCAGGCCACTGACTGTCTTGGCGATCAAATCGAACTGCTGCAAACACTTCTCCAAAAACGATTTACCAAAAAAAAAATGGGCATCTGCCCATCTTCTTATATCTGTACCAGATGAAAGCACTTGCAGACTCAGGCTGCTCATAACTTTTATTAGGCTGCAGATTATAACCTGTTACGGCCTTTCCCGCAATCGGGAGAGGCCAGATGGACAGGCAAACAACACTTACAAACTGCTAAGCATTGCCCGTTAGAACCAATATGCGTGCTGCATTGCTGCAGCAGGCCAAAGGCAGAAAATTAACCGCGGCGACCGCGACGTGGCATGCCGTGATCGGCGCCGCGCGGGCCTTGCGGGCCCTGCGGACGGCGGTTGCCACCGCCGGCGTTGCCGAAACCGAAGGTCGTCTGCAGCGGATCAGGCTGGCGCGGACCGCGCTGGCCACCTTCGCCGCCCTTGCCTGCCGGACGGGCCGAACGTGGCTGGCCATCGCCTTGCGGGCGGGCGCCTTGCGGACGACCCTGGCCGCCCATGCCGCCACCCTGGCCACCTTGACCGCCCTGGCCGCCGAAACCACGACCCTGGGGACGACCACCCTGGCCACCCTGACCACGTCCGGCGCCACCACGACCGGTTGCCGGACCGAAAGGGTCGGCATTGCGGTTGGCATCGACACGGTCGATACGGTTGCCGTTCGAACGGGCGTCTTCATCCAGATTGCGCGCTTTTGGCTCGCCGCGGCCTTTTGGACCGCGCGCTTCATTGCCCGCGCCTTTTTTCTCGACGCCGAACGCGGCCAACAGGTCGCGCACGGTGTTTTCTTCCATTTCGTCCCAGCGGCCGCGTTTCAGGCCGCTCGGCAGCGTCATCGCGCCATAGCGGGTACGAATCAGGCGCGAAACAGTCAGCCCGACCGCTTCGAACATGCGGCGCACTTCGCGGTTGCGGCCTTCGCCGATCACCACGCGGTACCATTTGTTGATGCCTTCACCGCCGCCATCGGCGATCTTGGTGAAGTTGGCCATGCCGTCATCGAGTTCCACGCCGGCCAGCAGCTTCTGGCGCATGCCTTCTTCCAGCTCGCCCAGCGTACGTACAGCGTATTCGCGGTCGATGTTGTAACGCGGGTGCATCAGGCGGTTGGCCAGGTCACCCGAGGTGGTAAACAGCAGCAGACCTTCGGTATTGAAGTCCAGGCGACCGACGGCCAGCCATTTGCCAGCCTTCATGGTCGGCAGGCGATCGAATACCGATGGACGACCTTCCGGATCGTCGTGGCTGACGATTTCGCCAGCCGGCTTGTGGTACACCAGCACGCGCGGCGGCTTGCTGCTGACCTTACGGTGAATCAGCTTGCCGTTGATGCGCACGGCATCCGACGGCAGGATGCGCTGGCCGATGTGGGCTGGTTCGCCATTGACCGACACGCGGCCGGCGACGATCAGGTCTTCCATGTCGCGGCGCGAGCCGAGACCGGCTTCGGCCAGCACCTTGTGCAGCTTTGGTGCGTCGTCGTCGGAGGTCAGGTCGCGGCGCGCCGGCTTTTGCGGCTGGTTGCGACCACCATCGTTGGCGTCAAAGGCATCGGAGGTGACGTAGGAAAACGCGGCGTCGGCATCGTAGACGGCGTTCTTCTTGTGGTGCTGAAGGCCGGGATTGCCCTTCTTGTTCTTTTTCGGGCGGTTGCGCTGTTCGGCCGTGCGCTCGGGGCGCGGACCGCGCTCCGGACGGGCTACCGGCTCGGCGCCGGCTTCGACGGCCACTATCTCGCCTTCAGGGCGCTCCAACTGCTTGCGTGCTTCGCGCTGGCCGCGCTGTTCGCGCATCTGGCGCGGACCGCGTGGCGGACGAGGGCCGCGTTCCTGGCGTGCTTCACCATTGGTCTCTTGCGCTGGCGCGGCATCAAGCTGGGCGGCAGGAGCGGAGTGCTCGACTGCGGCCACATGCTTGGGCGAGCGCGGCTTGCGCGAGACAGGTGCGGGCGCGGGCGCAGCGGCGGCAGTGTCAGCGCTGGCAGCAGCTGCCGGGGCAGCGTCGGCAGGGACTGCATCAGCCTTCTTGGCGCGCGGCTTGGCGGCCGGCTTGACAGCAGCGTCGCCCTCGACGGCGGCCACGGCCTTCTTGGCAACGGCGCGTTTCGGCTTGGGCGCATCCACGCCAGCGGCGGCATCGGCCTCGATCTGGGCCTTGGTGCGGCGCTTCGGCTTGGCGGCCACGGCGTCGGTGCCTGCCTGGTCGGCGGCGCTGGTATCTGTCGGTTTAGTTGGATTCATCGTTCGTTTCTGGGTTGTGCTGACCTGGCGCAGCGTCAACCGTTAATTCTGGCGCAGGGTCGTGAATAAGAACTTCTTGCGGTGAAGTCGCTGGGTCGGCGGCGTCCTCAATGGTTGGCACACTTGCCACCACCTCGTCGTCTCCTGCCACATCTGCTGCACCATCATCATGCGCTGCGATTGAAACCGCAGCGCTGTCTGGGTTGTCCGGCGTGGCGGCCATACTGTCCGCAAACGCCTCGCTCGCTTCGGCGGACGCTGTTGCCGCCGCCTTGTCAAAGTTTTCCTGGAGCGCAGCTTCCAGCGTGGCCATATCGCGTCCGCTCGGCATCTCGCTCAATTCCTGCAAGGGCGGCAACTGCGACAGCGTGCTCAGGCCCAGGTCATCGAGAAACTGCTTGGTGGTGCCCAGCAAGGCCGGGCGCCCAATCACTTCGCGGTGGCCGATCACATCGACCCAGCCGCGGTCTTCCAGCATCTTGATGGTTTGCGAATTGACAGCCACACCGCGAATTTCCTCGATGTCGCCGCGTGTGACCGGCTGGCGGTAAGCAATAATGGCCAGCGTTTCCAGGGTCGCACGCGAGTACTTTTGCGGCTTTTCAGGATTCAAGCGATCCAGGTACTGCTTCATTTCCGGCCGGCTTTGAAAGCGCCAACCTGTGGCCAGGCTGACGACTTCGATGCCGCGGTCTTTCCAATCCTCGCGCAACTCTTCAAGCATCAGCTTGATCGTGTCGGCGCCCACACCAACGCCCATGGGCTTGCCGTTATCGTCGACATCGACGAACAGCTTTTTCATCCCATGGATGGACATCGGCTCGCGCGCACAGAGCAAGGCGGTTTCGAGGACTCGTTTGGCCTCATCAGTATTCATAAAAGATGTCGTGTGCGGGTAATGCTAGTAAAAAACCAATCAACGAATGGCAACGACCGTCATCGGATGACGCCGTTTTGCAAAGAAAAACGTTGAAACTGGAATCCGTCGCCCGCGACGATGTGCGCTGGGCGGGAATGTTACTGATGGCGGGATACGAACCCGTCCACGTGGCTGCCCGCAAACCGGCAAGCCTAAACCGTTGATTTTAAAGCGAAACGTAGGTTCGACACAGCAGCAGGGAGGCTAAGCTCCAAACGCGTACCAGGCGAACGGCCGACATCGTTTCCTTCAACTTCGGTCATTGTACCTGATAAAACTGCGAAAAGGAGAAAGTGCGCTCTGGGGGCCCGGCTCAGGTGCCCAGCTTTTCAGCAAGAATGGCCGACACACCCAGAAATGCCGGGTACTCGGCAGTGATGACATAGGTGGGAACCTGCGCCAGGTAGTGCACGAAGCGCCCCTTCTTCTCGAAACGCTTGCGGAAACACGAGCTGGCAAACCGCGGCCCGAGGCGGGGCACGATGCCGCCACCTATATAGATACCACCCTGCGCGCCCAGCGTGATGGCCAGGTTGCCGGCCACGGTGCCTAGCATGGCGCAAAACATCTCGATGGCCTGGTCGCACACGGCGCACTCGCCAGCCAGGGCGCGGCGCGAGATTTCGGGCGCGTCGAGCGCTTCGGCCACCTGGCCAGCCTGGTCGGCCAGCGCGCGGTAAAGCAGTTCGATACCATCGCCCGACAGAAAGCGCTCGGCTGACACATGGTCGAACTCGCGCCAGGCAAAGCGCAGCACAGCCACCTCGAGTTCATTGCCGGGTGAAAAAGTGACATGACCGCCTTCGCTCAGCAAGGCCGTCCAGCTCGACTTGCAAGGAATTAAGCCCGAGACACCCAGGCCAGTCCCCGCGCCGACCAGGCCGAGCGGCGTTTGGGGCACAGCCACGCCGCCGCCGATCTGCACTTTCTGTTCGGGCGCCAGGTGGGGCAAGGCACGCGCCAGGGCGGTGAAGTCATTGGCCACCACCAGCGTCGTGAAGCCGCAATCTACGCGCAGGGCCTCGATGGAAAATTCCCAATGGTGATTGGTCATGCGCACCAGGTCGCCGGTGATGGGATTGGCAATGGCCAGCGCCGCGTGGCGCAGCGGCTGCTGGCAGGCTGCGGCCACATCGGCGCTGGCCAGGTAAGCCTTGAGCGCATCGGCCAGCGTCGGGTAGGACGCGCAGGCGAGCACCTTGATCAGGTCCATCCTGCCGGGCGCCGTTTCCAGGGCAAAACGGGCATTCGTGCCACCGATATCCGCAAGCAGGCGCGGGCCATCCGCATACGGGATGGCAGAAATCGAAGTCGGCGCGGAAGCGAGCTGTACGGTCATGGCGGCAAATTAACTGTGAACGTACAAAGCTTAAAGGATGAGGCGCCATAGGCGCAAGCATTCTTTGTAGTTTTAGTACATTTACCGCGATTTGGCGACAACTCTTCCCGTAGAAATATTACGAAGGCAGTAGTCTTGCTACGAAATTTGACAATTTCCAGCCCAAAACAATTGCGAAAACTTCAGGACCAGACTGCCGCAAGAGGTCCGCCCCTGACCTTGGGATCACGCATTGCGAAGGGGTTTGCTGGGCGGAACTACGCTTGGTGTGCGTTCCAGGCTTCCAGGCCGCCACGCAAGGGGCGGGCGCGGTGAAAGCCGTTGGCGAGGAATTGTTTGGCGACCTGGGCGGCCGTCACGTCGTTGGGACAGCTGCAATAGACCACCACGTGCCGCTCCTTGTCCAGGCCGGCCATGAAGGCGCGCGCATCGCTCGCATCAAAGGGGAGCGCGCCGGGAATTGCCGCTTCCAGTTGCTGCGCCGTCAGGCTGCGCGCGTCGATGATGATGGGCTGCTTGCCCTCCTCGATGAGGCTGGCAAATTCGGCCATGCTGATACGCTCGACTTCGAGTGACCGCAGAAAGCGGCGCCGCTCCATGTATTTATACAAGACAAACAAGCCCAGCAATGCAAGCATCACCACCAGCGCCATGGTGCCCGTGGTACTCATGAGCATTAGCAACTGGTCTACGCTCTTGTGAAAATAGGCGCCCAAGGCAACCCCGGTTCCACTCCACAGCAGGCTGCCCGTCATGCTGAAGGCGATAAAACGCGGCATGCTCACGCCCAAGGCACCCGACATGGGCGAGGCGACAATATTAAAGCCAGGGATAAATTTGGAGACAATCAGCGATTTGGCACCAAAGCGCGCAAACTTGTCCTCGGTCTGGCTCACGCAGGAGTCAGGAGAAAGCGAAATCTTGCACAGCAGGCGCAGGATGCGGGTGCCGTAAAACTGCCCGGCCCGGAACCAGAAAAAATCGGCGATCAGGCAGGCCGCCATGGCCACGGCGATGCAGGCAACCCAGCTGATGCCACCGGTGGCCGCCAGCGCGCCCGACACCATCAGGATGGGAAAGGCGGGAATCGGCAAGCCGCCCTGCTCGATCAGCACGAGTGCGAACACGATGACAATCCCGTACAGCTCCAGCAGTTCTACTAAATTATGCATGCAGTATCTTAGCCCAAAACGGCGTGAGGCGATGGCCGCCCCCTTCGCCGCCTACACCCCGTGCGGGATCGCCGCCAGGAGCGAGCGCGTATAAGGGTGTTGCGGATCGCGATAGAGCGTGTCGGAGTCGGCCAGTTCCACCACACTGCCCTGCTGCATCACCATCACCTGGTCGGCCATGTACTTCACCACCGACAGATCGTGCGAAATGAAGATGTAGCTCATGCCGTATTCGTCCTGCAGGTCCTGCAGCAGGTTGAGCACCTGCGCCTGCACCGACACATCGAGCGCCGACACCGACTCGTCGCACACCAGGATTTCCGGCTTCATGGTCAGGCAGCGCGCGATGGCAATGCGCTGGCGCTGACCGCCCGAAAACTCGTGCGGGTAGCGATGAAAAGCTTGCGCGGGCAGGCCGACCTTTTCCAGCAGTTCCATGGCCATGGCGCTGCGCTCACGGTCATTGGCCCCGATGCGATGGATGCGCATCGGCTCCATCAATATCTGCCCCACGGTAAAGCGCGGATTGAGCGAGGCATAGGGATTTTGAAAAATGATCTGGATGCGCCGTTTGTAGGCCATGAATTCGCGCTCGGGCATCGAAATCAGGTCGCGTCCTTCAAACATGGCCGTTCCGCTGCTGGCCTGGTGCAGCCGCAGGAGCGTCAATCCCACCGTGGTCTTGCCTGACCCTGATTCGCCGACCACGCCAAGCGTCTTGCCGCGCGGGAGAACAAACGAGACATCCTTCACAGCCTTGAATTCGCGTTTGCCGAACAGCCCTTCGCGCAGATAAAAGCTTTTACTCAGCTTATCGACCACCAGCACGGGCGCGTCGCCCACCGTGTAGCCGCGCGTGCGCTGTGGCTGTCCGCTGTCCTGCCCTGCGCCACCACCCATGAAGTCGTCAATCACCGGCAGGCGCAGTGGGCGCTCGTCCAGCCGCGGACGGCAATGCAGCAGCGCGCGCGTGTAGTCGTCCCGGGGCGCCTGGAACACCTGGCGCGCTTCTCCCTGTTCACGCACCTCGCCATGCCGCATCACGATCACATGATCGGCAATGTCGCCCACCAGAGCCAGATCATGGGTGATGAAGAGCACCGACATCGCGTGCTTTTTCTGCAGCGCCGCGATCAGCTCCATGATTTGCTTCTGGATCGTCACGTCCAGCGCCGTCGTCGGTTCGTCCGCAATGAGCAGCTTCGGTTCGCAGGCAATGGCCATGGCGATCATCACGCGTTGCTGCTGGCCGCCCGACATCTGGCTCGGATAGGCATCGATCTTGGTGGCCGGGTCGGGGATGCCGACTTCCTCCAGCAGCGCCAGCGTGCGTGCACGCGCCTGTGCAGCGTTCATGCCCATGTGCCGACGCAGCACTTCGCCAATTTGAAAGCCAACCGTGAACACGGGGTTCAGCGACGACATCGGCTCCTGAAAGATCATGGCGATGTCTTTGCCGCACAGGCGCCGCCGCTCGGCCAGCGGCATCGTCAACAGCTCACGCTCGCCGAACAGGATGCTAGCGCCCGGATCGATGATGCTGTTCTCGGGCGGCAGCAGGCCCATGACAGCCAGGGAACTGACCGACTTGCCGCTGCCCGATTCGCCGACCAGCGCCACGGTTGCATTTTCGGGCACATCGAAGGAGATGCCCTTGAGTGCTTCGAAGCTAGTGTGTTTGTCGAGCCTGAACGAGACGCGCAGATTGCGGACCTGGAGCAGCATGGGTGGCCTCATTTCAATTTCGGATCGAGCGCGTCACGCAGCGCATCGGTAAATAGCGAGAAGGCCGTCACCAGTGTGGCCATCGCAATGGCGGCGGCAGTGAGCTGCCACCACTTCCCGAGTATCAGTTCGTTCTGCGCTTCATTGAGCATGCTGCCCCAGGAAACCACGCCCACGGGCACGCCGAAACCGAGGAAGGACAGGATTACTTCCGCCTTGATGAAGCCCACCACCAGGATCGACATCTGCACCAGCGCCACGTGACTGACATTGGGGAAGATATGCGAGAACATCTTCCGCCAGTGCGAGGCGCCAATGGCGTCGGCTGCCATCACGTATTCACGCGCCTTGTGCTTCATGTATTCGGCGCGGATCAGGCGAAACGGCCCGGTCCAGCCGGTCAACCCCAAAATGAGCACGATGGTCATCACGCCCTTTTGCTGCAAGACCGCGGCCACCGTGAGGATCATCAGGATCGATGGAATCGAGGTGAAGATACTGTAAAACCAGTTGAACAGGTCGTCGACCAAGCCGCCGAAATAACCGGCCAGGGCGCCGAACAGGGTACCAAGCGACACCGCCAGGAGCGCCGCCACCAATCCCACCACGATCGAGGTTTCGCCGCCCTTGATGGTTTTCTTGATGACGTCATGCCCCCATTTGTCCGCGCCAAACGGTAGGGTTGCGCGCTTGATGACGCTGGCCCTGCTGGAGGACGCGCCCAGCGCGGCCAAGTCGGCGGCCAGCGGATCGACCACGCCATGCATGTCCAGCGCCTGGCCTTGTGCCTGAGCCGCGCGTAGTGCACGGATATCATCGGCCAGCGGGTCAAAGGTGTTCTCGGGAATGCCGGTCTGCTCACCAGGCGCCTGCGCTGCTGATGCCTGCGTCTCAGCCCCGACAAAGCCTGGCGGCGCATAATTGAGCGCGACTTCCTCTTCCCAGTCGGCCACGATGACGCCGGTCGAGGACAGCACCAGCAGCACCAGAAACAGCGCCACCACCGCCATGGCCAGCATGGCCAGCTTGTCGCCACGCAGGCGGCGCCAAGCCAAGGTCCACAGTCCGGGAGAATGCATACGATTGTTCATGCGGCCCTCCCCTATTTCAATTGCACGCGCGGATCGACAGCCTGGTACAGCAGGTCGGTCAGCAGGTTAAAAATCATGGTGGCAGCGGCCACATACACGGTGATTGCCTTAATCACCGGGAAGTCGCTGCGTTCGACCGCAAGGATCACTTCACGCCCGATGCCAGGGATGCCGAAGAAGCGCTCCAGCAAAAACGCACCGATCAATAGCGCCGGCAAATTGGCCATGACGTGGGTGATGATGGGGATGGCGGCATTGCGCAGCACATGCACCCACATGATGCGCCGCTCCGGCACACCCTTGGCACGCGCGGTACGCACATAGTCCTGGTTCACTTCATCGAGCACGAAGCTGCGATACAGGCGCAGGGTCGGCGCGATCGACACAGCCAGGCCAATCAGGATTGGCAAGGGCGCGTAGCGCAGCAGGTTCTCGAACAGATGGTCGCCCCATCCCTGCACGGGAAACCAGCCAAGCTTGTAAGCGAAAAAATACTGGAACACGATGATGTAGACCAGGATGCTGATCGACATGCCAACCGTGCATGCAACCATCACCGCGCGGTCCGTGAGCGAGCCGCGCACAAACGCCACCGACAGCGCCAGCGCAATGCCGGACAAGGTCTCGAGCATGGTCAAGGGAATGAGCACCGTGAGCGACGGTCCCAGGCGAGTGGCAAGAATGTGCGAGACCGGCTCGCCCGTGCTCCAGGCATTGCCAAAATCGAAGCTGGCGATCTGTTTGACGAAGATCCACAGCTGGACGTAGTAAGGCTGGTCCGTGCCAAGCTGGCGCCGGATATTGGCGATCTCGCTGGCGTTGGCCATCTTCCCGGCCAGGATGTAGGCCGGGTCGCCACCGACCAGGTTAAACAGCACAAACACCAGCAGCACGACGCCAGCCATGGTGGGCAGCATCTGCCACAGGCGGCGCAGGATATAAGCAAACATGGTCTGTTGGGGCTTTCGATGAGTTGGGCTTATCTGGCCGGCATGCGCGCCGGATCAATGTCGATATAGGACCATTCCTGATGCAGGATGGGATGCTTGGTGTAGCCCAGCACCGAGGGCTGGGCCAGCATATTGCGATAGCGCGCGTAGGCCACGCGCGAGGCACCCAGGACCTCGATGCGGCGCGCCATCTTGTGATACAGCTCGTCGCGCGCGGGACTGGCCGGCATCATGCGCGCGGCCGCATACCATTTGTCGATCTCGGGGTCGGCCAGGCAGCCGGAATTATTCTGATTGACGTTCGGCCCGTAATAGAGCTGCATGAAGTTGTCGCCATCGGGGTAGTCGGCCACCCACTGGTAGCTGCGCGACTGCACCTTGCACAGTTTTTCCGCCTGCAGCAGATCGCTGAAAATCATGCGCTCGTTTTCCATGTGGATGCCGATCGCATTGTAGGTCTTGCGCCAGGCCTCGGCCAGCAGCACGCCGGACGCCTCGTTGCGCGACGTGTAATGCAGCACCAGTGGCTTGCCATCGGGGAGCGTGCGCCAGCCATCCTTGCCGCGCTTGTAGCCATAGCGGTCCAGCAGTTTGTTGGCCAGGGCAGGATCGTACTGGTTGATGCTCTTGTAGCCGGCGTCGTAGCCGACCACGCCAGGCGGAATCGGCCAGTCGGTGCGCTGCGCCTGGCCATTCCAGACGATGCGGATTTCTTCGTCCACATCGTGGGCCATGGCGATGGCGCGTCGCAGCGCGATTTTTTCCTTGCCAAAGCCGCCCACAACCGGGTCCTGCATATTCCAGTAATAGTAAGTGATCTCGGGATCGATCTGGCGTGACAGCTGCACGCCTTTTGCGGCCAGTTCGGGGCGCAGCTTGCCACCATCCATTGCCTTCGGTGCCAGCGGACCATCGAGCCAGAACAGATCGGCCGCACCGCTCTGGAACGATAGCCAGCGTGACTGGTCCTCGACCATCACGCTAATCTCTATGCGGTCAATCTGCGGCATCAGCTTGCCCTTCATCTGGGCGATGATGCGTTCGTCGTCCGGCGTGCCGTTGCCCTTGAAGTCCCAGGTTTCCAGCGGATGGTCGCGATTTTTTTCCAGCACAATGCGACTGCCTCGTACCCACTCGCCCAAGGTGTAATTACCAGTGCCGATGGGGTGGCCGTGCACGGCGCCATTCATGTCGCCATACTGCTCGACCACTTCGCGCGCCAGGGCCACCGTCGGCTCGTGCGCGAGGATCATGCCCAGGTTGAAATCGGTTTGCGTCAGGTGGATGCGCAAGGTGTACGGGTCGAGCAATTCAAATCCCGCCACCGGTGCATCGAAATTAAACTTGCCAGTTTTCTTGGCCGCCGTGGCCAGCGCGTCCAGTCCCACGATCTTGTCTTCCAACAGCCAGGTGTGAGGCGAAGCCAGCTTGGGGTCGAATAGGCGCTTCCAGGAATACACATAGTCGGCCATGGTCAACTCGCGCCGCTTGCCTTTAAAAGCGGGGTCGGGCGTGAAGTACTGGCCCTTCTTCAAGCGGATGGTGTAGGTCTTGCCATCGGCCGATACCTCGGGCAAGGCCGCAGCGCTCAGGGGAACCAGCTTGACCGGGCGCGCCAGGTAATCGTAGGTAAACAGGGTTTCAAAGATCGCTTGCGTGACGTGGCCGCTGTAAAGATCGCGCGCTACGGCCGGATCGAAGCCAGTCTCGGCCGCCGGAAAAATGTAGCGCAGCGTCTTGACGGGCGCTGCCGCCCCACCACTGACGATACCTGCCAGGCAGGCCAGCGCCAGCACCTTGCACCAGAATCTCTTCATCCTTTGCTGCCCTTGCGAAAAAAAGTCGCCTAACGATAACACGAGCGTCCAGGAAAGCTTGCACAGCCGCGTCGCGCTGCAGCAAAAATAAAGCGGTTGACGTCCGGCGTGCTGCTGACCTTATTCGGCTGTCCGATTTTCGTGGCGAGCGGCCCTGCAATTGGCCAACCGCGGCGCTCGTAGTCGACGAGTTTTCCCGCGAAAAATGGACTGCCCGACATTGCTTCGATGCTGGAAATTGGCGCAGCGCCGCAGTTCAATTGCGCGCAGAAATTTGGCGTTGTATTTCGCTGCCCTGCCTCACCGCACACGTTTGACCCTGCCCCAGCGCCAATGATGTGATACCGCAGTGACGACGCCAGTGCGCGCCGTCGATCGTTTGCAACCACGAACAACAGGCAGCGCCTGCCGCTGCATCACTACGATTGGAGTGTCACATGACGTTGGAAAAACGCTTATCCCGCGCGGTAAGGCTGATCTGCCTGGGCGGCCTGTCGATGGGCAGCCAGGCAGTCATCGCGCAAACCGCTGCCGAGCCGCCAGTGCAGCAAGTGACCGTCACCGGCTCGCGCCTGGCCTCGCCAAACGCCGAATCGCCTTCGCCCCTGCAAACCGTCACGGCTGCCGATATTGCCGCCTCGGGCGTGACGAACCTGCAAGAGTTGCTGCTGAAAAACCCCACGCTGGGTACACCAACCATCAGCCGCACCAATTCCAACTTCCAGACCTCCAGCGCCGGTGTGGCCACGGTTGACCTGCGCAACCTGGGGACCTCGCGCACCCTGGTGCTGGTCAATGGCAGGCGCTTTGTGGCCGGTGTGCCGGGCGAGTCCGCTGTCGACCTCAACGCCATCCCTACCGACTTTGTCGAGCGCGTGGAACTGCTCACCGGTGGCGCTTCGGCGACCTACGGATCGGACGCGGTGGCCGGTGTGGTCAACATCATCCTCAAGAAAAATCTCAACGGGATCATTGCCGACGCGTCGGTGGGCGAAAGTCGCCACAACGATGACACCAAGCGCAAACTGGCCCTTACCTTTGGCACCAGCAGCGCCGACGGCAACAGCAACATCATGGGCCACCTCGGCTATTCGCGTCAGGGTGCGGTGATGTCGCGCGACCGCGACATCTCTGCCGTGGACCAGTTTTCCACTGGCGTGGGTGTGACCGGCGAGGGGGCCGACCTGCTTCAAGTCACCCGACCCTTCCTGTCGAGCTTTGCACCGCAGGGCCGCTTCTTCTACGACACCGGCAACTACACCTACGACGCAGCGGGCAACCCGGTGCCATGGTCGACCAATGGTGACGCGACCTCGCCGGCGCGCGGCTTTAACCGCTCGGAATTTCGCACCATCGCCGTGCCGACCGAGCGCTACCTGTTGGCCACCACCGGCAACCTGGCCCTCAACGAGCAGCACAACGTTTTCTTCGAAGGCAATTACGCGTCCACGCGCGTGACCACCAGGCTAGAGCCCTTTGCCCTGGGCGCCGAGAACATCTACCCCGCCACCGGCGGCCAGGTGCCGGCCGAATCGCTGGTCAACGGCGTCGTCGTGCGCAATCCGCTGGTGCCGCAATACCTGTACGACCGCATCAGCGACACGGACGGCGATGGCCTTCGCGACTACTACTTCACGCGTCGGCTGTCCGAGGTGGGCACGCGCGGCAGCGCGGCAGACCGCGACACCTTCCGCGTTGCCACCGGCCTCAAAGGGACGGTCATGAACTGGAACTACGAGGTCTATGTCGCCTATGGTTCAACCAAGGAAGCGCAAAGTTCCGAGGGCCAGGTCAACGTGCTCAATTTCCGGAACGCCCTCGAAGCCATTCCCGATGCGACCGGCACACCCATCTGCCGCGATCCCAACGCGGTGGCCCAGGGCTGCGTGCCGATCAATATTTTCGGCTTCAACACCATCTCCCCAGCGGCGCTGAAATACGTCACTGCACCGGGATCGCTGCAAACGCGCACCACGCAAAGGCTCTTTGGCGCGTCCGTCAATGCCGAACCGTTCACCCTGCCCGCAGGACCCATGGGCGTGGCGGCCGGCTTCGAGTGGCGCAAGGAGTTCGCCAGCAGCGTGCCCGATGCATTGACCCAGGCGGGCCTGAACGCCGGCAACGCCACCCCGCCTACCCAGGGCGACTTCCATGTGCGTGAACTGTTTGTGGAGGCGCGCATTCCGCTGCTCAAGGATCAGCCCTTCGCGCGCAACCTGAGTTTTCTCGGCGCCTTTCGGGCGGGCGACTACTCGACTGTCGGGCGGACCAACAGCTGGAACGCGGGCTTTGAATGGGCGCCGATCCGGGACGTCAAGCTACGCGCCACGCGTGCCGTCTCGACACGTGCGCCGAACATCAACGAGTTGTATTCACCGCCCAGCCAGGATTTCCCGACCGGCATCAATGACCCTTGCGTGGGCGTCACGGCCGCCACCACGGGGGCTGTGGCCGAGGCCTGCCGCGCGGCGCCCGGCGTGAATGCCAATATCGCCGCCAACGGCAGCTTCACCCTCAATCAGGCTGATATTCAAGGCATCAGCGGCTATAACCGGGGCAATCCCAACCTCGGCCCGGAAAAGGGAAAATCGACTACCGTCGGCATCGTGGTCACGCCACGCGCCCTTCCCGTACTCAATCGCATGACCTTCACTGCCGACTACTTCAAGATCGACATCGATGACGCCATCGTCAGCACGCCGCGTCAGTTCGCGCTGCAAAGCTGCTATGGCGGGGGCAATCCTGCCTTCTGCAGCTTCGTGACGCGGCGGCCAACTGCAGTCGGTGCCAACAGCGCGGGATCCATTTCCTTCCTCGACACGGCGGTCAGCAATAGCGGCGGCACCGGCACCAAGGGCGTGGACATGACGCTGACCTGGGCCGACCGCCTGGGTCCTGGCCGACTGACAGCGCGTGGCTCCTACACCCACGTCATCACGGGCTTCAACATTCCCCTGCCCGGGGCGGAGAAGGATCCTTTCGCCGGTGAAATCGGCGCTGCCAAGAACAAGGGCGCTGTCACGCTGGGCTACAAATGGTCGAGCTTTAACATCAGTTCCAACACCACCATCATCGGCAGGTCTTCGCTGGACAATACCTTCCTTGCCGATTTCGATCTGCCGCCCAACGCCATCACCTTCAAGCGCAAGATCTACAACGACTTCCAGCTGAGCTACGAGGTACGCAAGCAGTGGGAGCTCTACTTCGGCATCGACAATGCGTTTGACGTCAAACCGCCCGCCATCATTTCCGGCTTGCCCGGCAATACGACGGGGGCGGAAACGGATGCGGGGACATATGATGCGATTGGGAGGCGGTACTACGTGGGTCTGCGGGTGACGATGTAGTCACTGGCAGTGTTGACGTTCAGGAAAAAGCTGATGATGGCGCGCGTTAAACCGACGCCATCATCATGCCCCGTCAGCAAGGCGATCCGAGAGAACCGCTTGTGGTCGATGAAATCGACAGCACGGGCAGGACCCGGGATGTGTCGCTCCCTAGGTCCTGTTTGCGTAGTCAAGCATGGCCAGGCACCAGGCAAGGAGGAGTACAAGACCTAAAGAATTAGCGAGGTGTGTCAGTGTCGGGCTCCACCATTTCGCGATCCCAGTCCGGCGACCGAGAACCGCAAGGGCGGCGCCGCCGTTTGTCCACGGAAACGGTATCAGGTTCAGCGCAGCGAACTTCGCGCAAACGGCGCTCGCAATGAGCCAATACGGCGCTGACTGCAGAAAACGCAGTGTGTGCCTGATCAGTGCCTGGGCCTCACCAAATGGTGAACACGCACCAACGATGAGTTGCCGCGGCAGGGAAAGGAATGCATCCAGTCCGGTGCTGCCGCCTGCACAGACGCTCATAACAAGCAACAGCGCGCAGCCCGACAGCGTCACTGCCAACTGCGCCAAGCTCGATTTGCGGTCAAGCGCTGAACGCATCTCTGCAGGGGCCAGATCGTCTTGCGCCGAAGTTAAAAATTGAACATAGCCTCCCGTAGGAATGGCGCCGACGCGAAGGGTTTTCCCCTGAAAAATGACGGGCCCGAGACCGATGGAAAGCGTGCGGATTTTCGCACCAATCATTCGCCCTGTCAGCGCCATGGTCAACAGGTGCACAAGCATAGCGGCGTATATGGCGACCAATAGTGTAAGCATCGCGATCATGACTGGGAAGTCACGCGCAGCATTGCTAATGTGCGCTGTCCGGACGCAAGATAGCCTGCCAGTCGCTGCGCAAGAAACTCGGGGAGTGCTTCCGAGCGTGCCGCGACAAAGCCAGCTTTCCCATAGAAGTCCACGAGGTGCTCGTAGGGGAGGCAGTACGCTGTGCCACGATCGAGATAGGGAAGGCAGTGGGTCAACAAGCTTCGGCCTATCCCCCTGCCTTGGCATTCGGGTGCGATTT
>JBJMVX010000108.1:0-8054 GCA_045810445.1 Massilia sp. | reverse complement strand
TTGGTGCAGCATGCGCGCCCAATATGCCCATAACGCTGGGATGGGTGATCCTATTTGTCGCCTTTCACTTTTTTTTGTTTTGCAACGTCTTTCGTATCGCCCGCCACTTGGAGCTGATGTGGGCAGTGATGTTTGTGTTGTTGGCGGTGTGTGGTATCACCACGGGCGAGCCTGGATTGCTTGCCCTCTATTGCGCGTCGTCCATGTTCGCTGTCGGGCTTATCACATGGCATATGCGCCAGCCCTCGTATCACGGTATCGGATGGCAACGCATTAACCCGGCGCTTCCGCAATGGTGGCAGGATCATGGGCCAAACTAGCGCATGATGCCATGACTGATATCGCCGTTGAACCCCGCCACCTCGCGTTGCGCATTCTGATCAAAGCATTGATTGCGGCGACCATTGTGCTTTGTGTGGGCGCCATCGCATTCCCCTTGGACGGTGGCCGCTGGGCGTGGACTGGAGGACTAACTGCTTCGATGGCGGCGATGTGCGCGCTGATCATCAGCTATCGCGAAGAGGAAGTTGTACTCACGCGAGGCGGGCCGGTCTATAAAAAGGATTCGACTGTACTATTTTTTATTAATTATCTACAGGTCGGCATGATAATTTTTGCTGCTATTTTCGTGTGTACGGTTGGCCTCTTGGTCAGCTCGTGAGCCCCGTTTCTGCAAGTGGTTTTCTGCAAGTCTAGCGGAATTTTGACCCTGGAAATATGGTGAAGGAATGCTTCGCTAGTTTTCTTGCTTCGAAGCGTATCCGGGACATTGCAGAAAAGGCCCTTGCTGCGTTAATGGAGTCGCCATCTCACATGTTTTTCAAGTAGCCTTCAATGGCAAACACATGTGGATCGTCTTTGCCCATTGCCCGCAGCGCGGCAGCGAGCTCGAGCAAGTAGTCGCGGTTCGGTCCACTCGGACCGCTGGCGCCCGCGATGTGATGCGCGATTTCCAGCTCACTCGCTTCACCGAGAAAGGCTTCATTTTCTTCAGTGGCGATGTAGACCAAGCCTTCCTCGCGAGCGCCATCGTCAAACAGAATGTCAGTCGCCAAGCGCAGATAGCCATTTTTCTCGCGGTGATCGAGGTGAGCGAACACTTCAGGCGTAATCAGGTAAGCCATGCCGTGGCAAACCGCGCCCGCGTCGGCCACCAGGGTCACTACCCGCCCCGGTGCAGTTTCGGTACCCCGATGATCGTGCGAGCCTTGCCAGAAGCGGCGTGACCAGTCGCGGATGCAGGCGGGGCGTCGTTCCAGAAAAGGGAAATCCGCCTTGAAAATCAGCGAGCCATAACCGAACAGCCACACACTGTGGTGACCATCGAACTTGTCCATGCGCTGGTTGATGGCGATGGTGTTATGAGACATACGCGTTTTCCTGATCGAGCCGGGTTTGAATGCCAACCATTATAAAGTCGACGCGGGCATCATGCCGGCTGCAGGAATGGTCCACTCGTGGGCCTCCACAAACTTGAACAGGAAGGCGATGAAACTCTCGGCGGCCGGCGACTGCGAGCGCTGCTCCCGCGTGTACACAAAAAAGCGGCGCGTGAGCTCCGGGTCGAACAGGCGGCGCATGTGCAGCTTGTACAGCCGCACCAGCGGCTCTGCATAGGGCAGACACACGGTCACCCCCAGGCCCGCGCTGACCATGGCCAGTGCCGTGGTCATGAACGTGACTTCATTGGCCGGATTGAGTGGCACTTCGCGCAAGGCGCTATGTATCTCGCTCAGCAAGCGTTCGGTGAACTGGCCCTGCAATGAAATGAAGGGGTAGTCAGCCAAGTCCGACCAGGTCAAACGCTTCTTGTGCTCAAGCGGATGCCCTTGCGGGAAGACCATCACGAACGGCATCTCAAACAGTACCGCTGCCGCAATCTGCGGCCCTGGCTCGCGCTCTGGCCCAATCGCAAAATCGACTTCGCCACTGAGCACGCGGCTGGTGACATTGTCGACCGCGCAGTCGACCAGCCGCACCTGGATGTCCGGGTACGCCTGGCGGTAGGCGGCAATGACTTCTGGCAGCAGGGTGCAGGACATCAGTTGCGGCGCCGCGATGCGCACCACGCCTTTTTTTAACTGGGTATGATTGGCAATATCCTGCAAGGCGCCATCCAGGTCGTCGATCATTTTCGACACCAGCGGATACATTTCGCGCCCCACCTCGGTCAAGGCAATGCGGCGCGTGCTGCGGTCGACCAGGCGGGTGCCCAGCGTCTGTTCGAGCTCCTTGATCAGGCCAGACAGGGCCGCCTGGGTCACGTGCAGATAGGCCGCCGCCAGCGTAAAACTGCCGGTGCGCGCCAGGGCGACGAAGGCGCGCAATTGGCGCAAGGTTGGATTCATAAGTTTATCTGATAAATAGTGCTGAAAATATTGTTTGTATGATAGTTCCTTTTCGACTCTAATGGTGCAAACCAGACTGGGGAGTTCCGCAATGAAGATTCAACGCATACATCACGTCGCCTACCGCTGCAAGGACGCGAAACAGACCGTCGAGTGGTACGTCAAACACCTGGGCATGGACTTCGTGCTGGCCATCGCCGAAGACACGGTGCCGTCGACCGGCGCCTACGACCCCTACATGCATGTGTTCCTGGACGCGGGCAATGGCAATGTGCTGGCCTTTTTCGAGCTCCCGCTGCAGCCTGGCATGGGGCGCGACGAAAACACGCCGGCCTGGGTCCAGCACCTGGCGCTGGAAATCGATTCGATGGATGAACTGTTAGCGACCAAGGCGCGCCTGGAAGCGAGCGGCATCGACGTAATCGGCCCAACCAATCACACCATTTTTCAATCGATCTACTTCTTCGACCCGAATGGCCATCGCCTGGAGCTGGCGGTCGACAGCGCCACCGAGGACATGAAACAAAAGCTCGACGCGGTGAAATGGGACATGCTCAATGAGTGGGCTGAAACGCGCAAAGCGCCGAAACACGCCGCCTGGATGCACGAGAAACACTAAGGACGAACAATGAAATTAGCCACCCTCAAAACCGACAGCCGTGACGGCGCCCTGGTGGTCGTCAGCCGCGACCTGACCCGCTATCAAAAAGTGCCGAAGATCGCCGCCACGCTGCAATTCGCGCTGGACCACTGGGACATGGTGGTCGAACGCCTGCAGGCCGTGTATGTCGCCTTGAACGACAACGCCACCTGGGACGCCCAGGCTTTCGATCAGTCCCTGTGCCATTCGCCACTACCGCGCGCTTATCAGTGGGCCGATGGTTCGGCTTATATCAACCACGTGGAACTGGTGCGCAAGGCGCGCAATGTCGACGTACCGGCGTCCTTCTACACTGACCCCTTGATGTACCAGGGCGGCTCGGACTCCTTCATCGGCCCACGTGACCCGATCTGGGCCCTGACCGAGGACTGGGGCATCGACCTGGAAGCGGAAGTGGCAGTCATCACCGGCGACGTTGCCATGGGGGCGAGCGTGGAGCAGTCGGCGGCCGCCATTCGCCTGGTCATGCTGGTCAACGATGTCTCGCTGCGTAACCTGATCCCGGGCGAACTGCTCAAGGGCTTCGGCTTCTTTCAGTCCAAGGCCGCGAGCGCGTTTTCGCCCGTGTGCGTGACGCCAGATGAACTGGGCGCGCACTGGCGCGACACCAAGCTGCATCTGCCGCTGCAGGTACAGATCAACGCGCAGCCGTTCGGACGCCCGAACGCTGGCGAAGACATGACCTTCAACTTCGCCCAGTTGGTCGCGCACGCGGCCAAGACGCGCGAACTGGCCGCCGGCACCATCATCGGTTCGGGCACGGTCTCGAACAAGCAGGGCGACCTGCATGGGTCGAGCATCGCCAACGGCGGCGTGGGCTATTGCTGCCTGGCCGAAGTGCGCATGTACGAAACGATCGAGCAGGGCAAGCCGGTATCGTCATTCCTGAAATTTGGCGACAGCGTGCGCATTGAAATGTTGGACCCGCAGGGAGCCAGCATCTTCGGCGCGATCGAGCAGACCGTGGCCCACTATGCGGGGCGCCAGCCATGAAACTGTACGACTACTTTCGCAGCTCGGCTGCCTACCGGGTGCGCATTGGTCTGCACCTGAAGGGGCTCGCTTACGAGTCGGTGCCTATCCACCTGATCCAGGGCGGCGGCGTGCAGCTCTCGCCGGCATACCGGGCCGTCAATCCCAGTGGCCTGGTTCCGGCCCTGGTGGACGAGGGCGTTACCATCACGCAGTCGCTGGCCATCCTCGAGTACCTCGACGAAGTGCATCCGATGGCGCCCTTGATGCCGCGCGATGCATTGGGGCGTGCGCGCGTGCGCTCCCTGTCACAAGTGATCGCCTGCGATATCCACCCGATCAACAACCTGCGGGTGCTGCGCTATCTGGTGCGGGACGCAGGGCTGACGGAAGAGGCAAAGAATGCCTGGTACGTGCACTGGGTGAAGGAAGGCTTTGGCGCCCTGGAGCAGTTGCTGGCCAATTCAAGCGACACGGGCCGCTTCTGCCATGGCGATACGCCGACCATCGCCGACTGCGTGCTAGTGCCGCAGGTGTTCAACGCGACGCGCTTTAATATTGACCTGGCGGCATATCCGACCATCACCCGCATTGATGCGGCATGCCGCGAGCTGCCAGCCTTTGTGGCAGCCCACCCGGCGCAGCAGCCGGATGCGGAGTAAGTCGCCGTTAGCCGTTGAGCGGAGCATTCCGCCCAGCGCGAGAAAGAACAAACACTGTCCTTGCGAAAGCGAGGACCCATAGCGCCGCCATTTAAAACACGTGCTTCGCGTAGCCGAGGTGCGATGGGTCCTCGCGTTCGCAAGGACAGTGTGCGTGCGTATTTAAGTGTGGGTGCGTATTTAAGTTTACGTCTTTGTGCGCGCACGTTCTTGTGCGCGCACCGGTGCAGGTGAGCGGGTAGCGCGACTTAGCGCTGATCCGGCCCTGACGGCGCCGAAATCTCCTTAAGCGCGTGGTCAATTCCGGCAGTATGCTTGGTCGCCATATCGCCAAGCGACACAATGCCAACCAGGCTGTGCGTGGCTTGATCGACCACCGGCACGCGGCGAATCTGCACATTGCCCATCTGGCCCAGCACCTCATCAACGGCCTGGGTCGCGAAACAGGTACGGACCTCGGTGCTCATCACGTCGCCGACGCGCGTGCTTTCCGGTGCGTGACCGGCAGCGGTGGAGCGCACCGTGATATCCCGGTCAGTAATCATACCAACGAGCTTGCTGCCGTCACAGACGGGAATCGAGCCCACATTGTATTGGTCCATCAATTGCGCTGCCTTGCGCACGCTGTCGGTGGGGGAAACGCTGTGGACATCGCGGGTCATGACTTCTTGAATCGTTTGCATTTGGTTCTCCGTGGCGGAATTGGCGGGCGGTTGCCCATCACATCTTGTCTATCATGCATGGAAATGGAAAAGAGCGACGCTGGCTTGAATTGGCTAAACGCCCCCTTTTGCTACAATGCCGCCATGTCCACGGCCTCGATTCCCCCCGCAATTAGCGATGCGCTCACGCGCGCCCACCCATCCTGGCAAGCGATCCTGCTCCAGGGCCTGCACGCAGTGGCAAAAGCCGATCCGGCCTATCTGCCAACCCTTGCGGCCGACGACTACCTGCCCACCGAGCAGCGCCTGTTCGCAGCCTTCGCCCTGCCGCTGTCCGAGGTGCGTTATGTATTGGTAGGCGAGGGCCCTTATCCGCGCGCGGAAAGCGCCACGGGGGTGTGCTTCATGGACGGCGCAGTAGGCAGCCTGTGGAGCGAGACCGGCCTTTCCAAGCCGGTGAATAAAGCCACCTCACTGCGCAACTTCATGAAAATGCTGCTGGTGGCGGACGGCATCCTCGACCTGGCCGACACGGGCGGCGCCGCCATGGCCCCCGTTGCCGCTGGCGCGCAGCAACAAGGTCTGATCCAGACCCTGGCCCAGTTGCAGGACAATTTGACCCGCCAGGGCTTTTTGCTGCTCAACGCCTCGCTGGTGTTTCGCGCCCACGTGCCGCCAGCCATCGACGCGCGCGCTTGGCTCCCCTTCCTGCAAACGGTGCTGGCAGCCTTGCACCAGCAGGCGCCAAGCCTGATCCTGTGGGGTAAGATCGCCGAACAGCTGCGAAAACTCCCCGAAACGTCCGCTTTTACGCAGATCGTCTCCGAGCATCCCTACAATTTGAGTTTTATCGGCCATGCCGAGATGCAGGCCCTGTTCCGGCCCATGCGTCTGTTGCGTCTGGAAAACCCCAGTTAGCAGGGGGCTTTCAGCAAAGTCTTGAGGGATTTGGTATACTTGACTAAATCGTTCAACTAATCCGGGCATTCCCGCCGGCGACCTAGCTGAATTTTGGCAACATTTTACCACCGGACCGCTGCATGCGTTTGACCACCAAAGGCCGTTTTGCCGTTACTGCAATGATCGATCTTGCCCTGCGCCAAGGCACAGGTCCGGTGACGCTTGCCGGCATCAGCCAACGGCAAGCCATTTCGCTGTCCTACCTGGAACAGTTGTTCGGCAAATTGCGGCGCCATGAAATCGTCGAATCGATACGCGGCCCCGGTGGCGGCTACAGCCTGGCGCGTCGCGCTGACAAGGTAACCGTGGCCGACATCATCATCGCTGTCGATGAGCCGCTGGACGCAACCCAATGCGGTGGCAAGGAAAACTGCCATGGCGCGGACGCTGCCACCGGCGTGCGCTGCATGACCCATGAGCTGTGGGCCACGCTCAACGAAAAAATGGTCGACTATCTGGACTCGGTCTCGCTGCAGGACCTGGTCGACCAGCAGAAACAAAAGAATGCCGAGCAGGTCGTGGTAATGCACCGCGCCCCTGCCGCTGTCGGACAAAATTGAAGCATATCGGAGTGAATTGATGAACGCGCCTTTGGACAAAAAACTCGAGCAGACCTTCGTGACTGCACCGCATTTCCCCATCTATATGGACTATTCGGCCACCACGCCGATCGATCCACGCGTGGCCGACAAGATGATTCCCTACCTGCGCGAGCAATTTGGCAATCCGGCGTCGCGCAGCCATATGTACGGCTGGACGGCGGAAGCGGCAGTCGAGGAAGCGCGCGCCCACGTGGCCGCGCTGGTGGGTGCCGATCCGCGCGAAATCATCTGGACCTCGGGCGCGACCGAATCGAACAACCTGGCCTTGAAGGGCGCAGCGCAGTTCTACAAAACCAAGGGCAAGCACATCATCACCGTCAAGACCGAGCACAAATCGGTGCTGGACACGGTGCGCGAGCTCGAACGTGTCGGCTTTGAAGCGACCTACCTGGAACCGCAGGACAATGGCCTGATCACGGTGGAGCAGCTGGAAGCGGCCATCCGCCCAGACACCATCCTCGTCTCGGTCATGCTGGTCAATAACGAGATTGGCGTCATTCAGCCCATCGACGCCATTGGCGCGCTGTGCCGCTCCAAAGGCGTGATCTTCCATTGCGACGCGGCCCAGGCCACCGGCAAGGTCAAGATCGATCTGGAAAACAGCAAGGTCGACCTGATGACCTTCACCGCCCACAAAACCTATGGCCCGAAAGGCATCGGCGCGCTGTACGTGCGTCGCAAGCCGCGCGTGCGCCTGGAAGCGCAAATGCACGGTGGCGGTCATGAGCGCGGCCTGCGTTCGGGCACGCTGCCAACCCACCAGATCGTGGGCATGGGCGAAGCCTTCCGCATCGCCAAGGAAGAAATGGACAGCGAGATCGCCTACGTGACCGCGCTGCGCGACCGTCTGGCCAAGGGCTTGCAGGAAATCGAAGAAGTCTACGTCAACGGCGACATGGATCACCGCGTGCCGCATAACCTGAACGTGAGCTTCAATTATGTGGAAGGCGAGTCCCTGATCATGGCGATCAAGGATATTGCCGTTTCATCCGGCTCGGCCTGCACCTCGGCCAGCCTGGAGCCGTCCTACGTGCTGCGCGCGCTGGGCCGCAGCGACGAGCTGGCCCACAGCTCGATCCGTTTTACCATCGGCCGATTCTCGACCGAAGCCGACATCGATTTTGCAGTGGAGCTGCTCAAGTCGAAAGTCCACAAGCTGCGCGAACTGTCGCCGCTGTGGGACATGT
>JBJMVX010000107.1:0-17151 GCA_045810445.1 Massilia sp. | reverse complement strand
GGTGCGTGGATCCTTGATGGCGTCCTTGTGCTGGCCTTCGACCAGCACGAACAGCGTATTGGTGCCACCCAGGGCCTCGTTGAGCACCTGGTCATCGCGTTGGAAGTCCTGATCGGCCGAGAAGAAGTGTTTGACCGAATTGTCGTCCACCACGCGCGTCATGCCTGCGACGGCCAGCAACAGGAATAGCACCATGCCGCCATAGACGCGTGCGCGCTGGGCACCGGTTACCCAGGTGGCGATGCGGCCCGTGATGCGGCCCCAGATGCGCGTTTTCGCAGCCTTGCGAGGACGGTCAGGCGGCGGCTTGAGCACGGAGCGCAGGGCAGGGATGAACGTCATTTCCAGGATCAGGGCGGCCAGGATGCCAAGGCCGGTGAAGATGCCGAAGGTACGCACGGTGCTAATTTCAAACACGGTCAGCGAGAAAAAGCCAAGCGAAGCGACGGTGCCGGCAGCGATCATCACCGGGCCAACCTTGACCACGGAACTGATGACGGCAGCGCGGTTGGCGTCACGCGGGGCCATGGCACCATTGGCGCGCAGGCGTTCGTATTCTTCGTAGTAGCGTTTGAGCAGCTGCACGGCGTGACCGGTGGCCACCGCCAGAATCAGGATCGGCGTGGTGGCGTTGAACACGTCCATCGGAATGCCGGACGCGCCCATCACGCCTACGCCCCAGGCCACTGCCAGGGCCGCGGTCACCAGCGGCAGGAACAGGCCCTGCTTGGTGCGGAAGGCTTCAAACAGCACCAGGCACAGGATCAGCACCGAGATCGGCAGGAAGATGCCCATGCGTTCCGAGAAGGTCTCCAGGCGGGCCAGGAAGTTGGGCAGGCCGCCGACCTGGATCTCGACGGCAGCGTCGCGCTCGCGATCGACGATGGGGTCAACCTTGTTCATGATGGTGCGAAAGCCGGTCGGTTCTTCCTTGAACTCGATGATGATGGCAGCGGTGCGGCCATCCTTGCTGACGATGGAGTTGCGAAACACAGGATTGCGTTCGACCGCCTCACGCAGCGCGGCCATCTGGGCCGGGGTGGACGGCACCGAGGGCATGAGGGCATGCACCTGCAAGCCGTCTTCGTTGCCGCTGATGTCCTTGGCGCGCTTGGCGGACAGGCTCATCATGTTTTCCTTGACCACGCCTGGCACCTGCAGGAAGGCATTGGTCATGCGCTCGACCTTGGCCAGTACCGCGCTTTGGTAGATGTCGCCCTGTTTCGGGTGGATACCGATGACCACCACGTGCTTGGACCCGAACACTTTTTCAACCTGGGTACTGGCTGATACATAGGGGTGGGACGGCGGCATCATGGTCGATGGATCAATGATGATCTTGATGCTGCGGGCTTCGAAAATGGCCAGGGCGGTCACCATCAGGGTCAGGATGATGACCGCGAAGCGATAGCGGACTATCCATTCGATATACGTTTTCATGTAGCCTCCAAAAGGTTATCAACAAGTACAAGTTATCTCTAAATTTAGTCTATGCTTTAAAAGCATATAGTGTCAACCATATAAATTTATTGACTTTGCTCTTGCGATAGGAGATAGTTACAGCTATGTCTAAAGGAACCCGTAGCTATAACCAATACTGTCCGCTGGCCCGCACGCTCGACGTTCTCGGGGAGCGCTGGACTTTGCTCATCGTGCGCGAATTGCTTTCCGGACCTAAACGGTTCAAGGATTTGCAGGATGCCCTCGTTGGCATCGGCACCAATCTGCTGTCGGCACGTCTAAAGGAAGTGGAGCGCAATGGCCTGGTCACCCGCGCCAAGCTGCCCCCGCCTGGCGTGGCCTCGGTCTACGAATTGACCGAGCACGGTCGAAAACTCGATGAAACGCTGCTGTCGCTGATACGCTGGGGTATCCCGCTGCTGGCCGCGCCCAAACGGCCGGAAGAGAATTTCCAGCCGCACTGGATGCTCCACGGTATGCTCAGCACCTTCAAACCTTCGCTCGCCAAGGGCTTGGTGGCGACCTTCGAATTTCAGGTCGATCACGAAGTCTTCCACACCCATGTCCAGGATGGCCATGCCAGCGGCGACATGGGCAAGGGACATGCGCCTTGCCTGGTCTGGAGCTCGGATTCCGAAACCTTCATGGCCCTGGTGTTCCAGATGATGACGCCGCAGGAAGCGTTCGAGCGCGGTTATGTGAAGGTAGGCTCGGTGGAGCAGCTGGAGTTGGTGCTGCGCCTGTTTGCCCCGATGACCGTGCCGGCGCCGCAGGAAGTGGAAAGCTAGGACGCCCGTGGCAGGCGGCGCCCGCCTGCCTTGACGCAGTGTCAAGTTTGACAGTTGCGCATCAGTCCCGCAGAAGGTGTAATGCCGGTGCCGACGCCAGTGCTTGTAGCGAGCGCGTCCGGTCACCCACACCTCCCAACCTTCGAGGACGAGCACCATGCACATGAGTACCACCGAGATCTTCCTGGTCGCGATGCTGATCATCTTTACCATTCCCTACCTGATCTGGCGGGTCGGCGACACGGACTACTACGCACCACTGGTTGTTGTGCAAATCATTACCGGCATCTTGCTGGGCCCTGGCATCCTTGGTGCCGCCTATCCCGACTACTACAAATTCGTGTTCAATCCGCAGGTCATCGGCTCGCTCAACGGCATCGCCTGGTGGGCCGTCATGCTGTTTGTGATGATTGCCGGGATCGAGCTCGACCTGAAAAAAGCCTGGGAGCATCGACGCGAATCGAGCATCACCGCTGGCCTGGCACTGGGCACGCCGCTGGTGTTCGGCTGCGTGGCCGCGGCTGGCATGCTGATGTATTCGGGCTGGATGGGACCGAAAGGCGAAACCTGGCAGTTTGTTGTCGGCGTGGGCATGGCCTGCGCCGTGACGGCCTTGCCAATCCTGATCCTGCTGATGGAAAAACTGGAGATGTTGCGCCGCCCGCTGGGCCAGCGCATCTTGCGCTATGCCAGCGTGGACGACATCGCTATCTGGGGTGTGTTGGCGATGATCCTGCTGGACTGGGAACGCGTGGGCCGTCAGGTTGGATTTCTGGTCGGCTTTGCGCTGGCCACCACGGCGTTCCGTGCCTTGATGGTCAAGGTGCAGGAACGCGACCGCTGGTACCTGAGCCTGGTCTGGCTGGCGGCCTGCGGTTTTTGCGCAGACTGGGCTGGATTGCACTTCATGGTCGGCGCGTTTTTGGCCGGTGCGGTGATGGACGCCGAGTGGTTCAACCAAGAAAAGATGGACCTGATGCGCCACCACGTGCTGCTTGCCATCATGCCGGTATTCTTCCTTAGCACCGGCTTGAAAACCAATTGGGGCATGGGCGGATCGGTCGTGTTCATTGCGGCCGCCGTGTTGCTGGTAGCCTCGGTTGCGGGCAAGCTGGTTGGCGTGCATGCGGCAGGCAAGATCCTCAAATGGAAGAAGGGCGAGGCCTCCATCATCGGCTGGCTGCTGCAAACGAAGGCCTTGATCATGATCATCTTCGTCAACATCCTGCTCGACAAAGGCATCATCACCAGCGAAACCTTCACTGCATTGTTGTTGATGGCGATCGGCAGCACCATGCTGACCGTCCCCGTCGTCTATCCCAAGCTGCAACGCCTGTTTGGCGGCACCAGCAGCGTGGCCGACACGGTCGTTGCGCTGCAGCGGCGCGCCTGATCGTGCCGCACAAGGCCGCGCCTGCGTATGGCCTGCGGGCCGGTGCCATCGCATGCGCTGGCGTGTTTGCCGCCATTGCGGTTCTTGCGTATGCATCGTTTGACCTGGGTGTGCTGATGGCGCTGGGCTCATTTGGGTCGAGCTCGGTGCTGCTGTTTGCCTTTCCCGACAATCACTTCTCGCAGCCGCGCAGCCTGATTGGCGGGCATGTCATCAGTTCGGCGGTGGGACTGGCGGCGCTGACGCTGTTTGGTCACCACTGGTGGGCGCTGGGCCTGGCGGTGGCGCTGGCGACCGCGCTGATGATGGTCACGCGCACCGTGCATCCGCCTGCCGGCTCCAATCCCATCATCGTATTTCTGGCCATGCCAGGGTGGGATTTCCTGGTGTTTCCCACCGCGAGCGGTGCACTGGCCCTGGTGGCGATTGGCATGATCTATCATCGGGCCGGCGGCACGGTCTATCCGCAATACTGGCGCGGCGCGCAAGGGGCGGGGAGGGCGCGAACAGCAATCCCGGCGGCAGCTGCGAACGCAGACCATGGCGCGCCACAAGTGGGGCTGTGAGTCCGTTACCGTGGCTCGATAACCCGGACTCAAGCTTGTGCCAATGCCGTATTTGGGTATATTCTCGCCAGCGCCAGGCCATTTCGGCGCTGATCGCTACTCGAGAGACCACCATGACATCATCTATCGGCGCCACCATCGCCGGCATCTTCCTGAGCTTTGCCATGGCGGGGGCCCAAGCCGCGCCCACACCACTGAGCCTGAAAAAAATTGACACCACGGTCGGCACGGGCAGCCAGGCTGTCACCGGCAGCACGGTTACCTTGCATTACACGGGCTGGTTGCTCGCGCCCAAGCAGAAAGAGCAGCACGGACCGCAGTTCGACAGCTCGCGCGCAGGCAAACCTTTTACATTCAAGCTCGGTACTGGCGCCGTGATCAAAGGGTGGGATGAAGGCATACGCGGCATGCGCGCTGGCGGCAAGCGCACCTTGATCGTTCCTGCCGACATGGCCTTCGGGAAAAAGGGCATGGGATCGGTGCCGCCGACTGCCAATTTGATCTTCGACATCGACCTGATCAGCGTGAAATAAGCTGCCAGAAATTTCCCCGCGAAAAGTTGAATTCCTCAAGGGGAATAGCTTCACTTGTAAACAAATGTCGAAAAATTTTACATTTTGTTTTGCTTTATTTGTTCACAAAATATTAACTGCTTGTAATTAAACAGGTTTTTCCATCCGGCATGAATCCTGCTTTTGCTGCTTCCGGCAGGCGCTGATCGCGCACTGTCAGGACAGTCAAAAACTACAAGGATAAGACACTATGCTGTATCGGAAAATGTTGTTGAAGAAATTGTTGGGGACCACAATTGCTGCCGGCGTCTTGCTGGCAACCGCAGGTTCGGCGCAAGCTGCGCTGATGAGCGGCACCTCCTACCGTCCGCTGATTACGGCCGGTGCACTGCCGGATACCCCGGCTGCGCACGAAGATGCCAACACGCCTAATTCGCCGTTTTCGGGTGTGGTCAGCCTGTACATTCAGTACGGCGATGCTGGCTATATCTGCTCCGGTGCACTGGTTGGCAAGCGCCAGGTCGTCTCGGCCGGTCATTGCGTCGATTCCGACGGCAATGGCTCGGTAATCGACCTGCATGCACCAGGTAATCGTCTGCGCGTCATCTTCAACAGCGATGGCGACTTCAACTCGGTCATCGATGCTGCCGCTGTATCGATGAACCCGGATTACAAAGGCTTCGGCAATTGCCCAGTTGGCGTGGTGCAGTTCTGCGTCAATGACGACATTTCGGTGATTACCCTGGCAAAAGATGCCCCTGCCAGCGCCAAGATCTACAAGGTCGCTACCGACGCCGTTGGCCACGGTAGCCACATCATGATGGCCGGTTACGGCACCTCTGGCGATGGCGTGAACGGTTACACCATCGATCCGGAATTCAACATCAAGCGCACTGGCGAAAACTACGTCGACCTGTTCGATCAGGACGATGAGCAAAACTTCTCCGGCAAAAACGAAGTCTATTACGCCGACTTTGACGGCGCCGGCGAGAATGCTTTCTGCCAGGCACCTTTCAACTCCTGCACGCCACAACTGTCAAACGACCGTGAATCGGGCATCGGCGGTGGTGACTCGGGCGGTCCATCGTTCATGATGATCAATGGCGAAATGATGCTCGTTGCAAACAACACCTTCAGCGGCACGCTGTATGACGGTCAGCTCGAAGGTTCCTTCGGCACCTACTTCGGTGGCATCGTCCTGGGCAGCTACATGGACTACCTGCAAAGCGCAACCGGTGGCAACATCACCTTCGTACCTGAGCCAGGCAGCTTCGCGCTGTTCGGTCTGGGCGCAGTTGCATTGCTCGGCGCGCGTCGTCGTTCGATCAAGAAGTAAGCTTCTTTGATCAATAGAGAAGCGGCCTGCGGGCCGCTTTTTTTTTCGCGCTCGCTAAACCAAGTCCCATAAAAAAACCCGCCGTCATGTCAGATGGGCGGGTTTCGTGGAACTGTTGGCATAGCGCATTGAAACGCTGGTGCCCGGAGCCGGAATCGAACCGGCACGCCCTTGCGAGCACGAGATTTTAAGTCTCGGGTGTCTACCAGTTTCACCATCCGGGCAGCGGCCAAGATTTTAGCACAGGCGTCGCCAACTCTGGCCACTTTCCCCGTGCGTCCCTATCGTGTAGCATTCGTGGCGGCAGCGGGCAGCTCCCGTCGCCTTGGTACTTACAAGGACACGAATTGAACATCACCATCAACGAGGAACTGCGTTCCTTTATCGATCCCCTCACGCACAATGAATACGCGGCCCTCGAACGCAGTCTGCTGGCCGAAGGCTGCCGCGACGCCCTGGTCCTGTGGGGCGAGGTCCTGATCGACGGTCATAACCGTTATGAAATCTGCCGCAAGAACAATATCGAATTTCGCACCGTGCAGCACACCAGTTTCACCTCGCTTGACGACGTGATGCTATGGATGATCGATAACCACCTGGCACGGCGCAGCGTGTCCGATTACCAGCGCGGCGTGCTGGCGCTGCGCAAGAAGGATATCGTCGCCGCCCGCGTGGCCCAGCGCGCCGAGGAACCGCAAACCACAGCCGCCGACGCGCCAAAAGTGCCGGAATCGCCACCTTGGAATACGCGCGAGGATGTGGCCAAGGCCGCTCGCGTGTCGAGCAATACCATCAGCCAGATCGAACGCATTCAGAAAGCCGCTACGCCACAACTGGTGGAGGCGGTCCGCGCAGGCACCATTTCGATCAACGCTGCGGCCAATGTCGCATCACTCCCGGAGTCGGTGCAAATTGCCGCCGTCGCCGGTGGCCGCAAGGAGCTGCAGCAGGCCGCGCGCCAGGTGCGCGAGCAAAAGGCCGGTGCCAAGCCGCCCAAGGAACCAGCAGCCGATACCGAAGCCGATTTGCGCGCCCAGGTGGCCGCCTTGCGTGAAAAGGTCGATGTCCTGACGGCCGAAAACAAGGCTTTGAAAGAGCAACTCGGCATGTAATATCTCCCGCAGCGCCGCCATTCAATTCGACAGAAAGCTCACACATGATACGCACACGTTTATTTCGAATGGCTCTGCTGGCATGCCTGGTCTGCGACGGTGCGACTGCCTTTGCTGCAAGCTCGGACAAGGCGCGTTGGGAAGCTTCGTCCCAGCGCGTGACCATCCTGCGCGACAAATGGGGCATTCCCCACGTCTTCGGCAAGTCCGACGCCGACGCCGTCTTTGGCCTGATGTACGCGCAGGCCGAAGACGACTTCAATCGGGTCGAACACAATTACATTAATGCGATGGGGCGCCTGGCTGAAGTGGAGGGCGAAGCCGAAATCTGGCGTGACCTGCGCATGAAAATGTACATCACGCCGGCGGCCATGCAAGCGAAGTATGCGGCCAGTCCCGCGTGGCTGAAAAAGCTGATGGTGTCGTTTGCCGATGGCCTCAATTTTTATCTGCACACCCATCCCGAGGTGAAGCCGAAACTGATCACCCATTTCGAACCGTGGATGGCGCTCTCCTTCAGCGAAGGCAGTATCGGTGGCGATATCGAGGAAATCGATCTGAAGGAACTGGAAGCCTTCTACACCAAACAGCCGCGCGTGGCCGACATTGGTACCGGTTTCGATCCCGAGCCACGTGGATCAAACGGCTTTGCCATTGCGCCCAAACTCAGCAAGTCGGGCAGGGCGCTGCTGCTGATTAATCCACACACCTCCTTCTACTTCCGGCCCGAAGTTCACATGGTCAGCGAAGAGGGGCTCAACGCCTATGGCGCCGTCACCTGGGGACAGTTCTTTGTCTATCAGGGCTTTAACGAACGCGCAGGCTGGATGCATACCTCGGGCGGCGGCGACGTGATTGACGAATACCTCGAAACCATCGTCGAACGCGATGGCAAGGTGTTCTACAAATACGGCAACGGCGAACGCGAAATGAAGGCAGTGCCAATGACGCTGCCATATAAAACTGCGTCGGGCATGGCGAGCAAAACCGTGACTGCCTGGTTCAGCCACCACGGCCCCGTCGTGCGCAGCGCCAACGGCAAATGGGTGGCCGTAAAGATGATGGAAGAGCCGCTCAAGGCGCTGATGCAATCGTACTCGCGCACCAAGGCCACCAGTTACAAGGCCTTCTACAGGAATATGGGCCTGCGCACTAATTCATCGAACAATACCGTGTACGCCGATGCAGACGGCAATATCGCTTATTTCCACGGCAATTTCATCCCCAAGCGGGATACCCGTTTCGACTGGACCCATCCCGTCGATGGCAGTAATCCGGCCACCGAATGGCAAGGCCTGCACGCTATCGATGAAACGATCACCCTGAAAAATCCCGCCAACGGCTGGATTCAAAATACGAACAATTGGCCATTCCGCGTTGCCGGCGCCAGCAGCCCGCTGGAAAAGGACTACCCCAAATATATGTGGTCGCTGCCCGAGAATTCGCGCGGCCTGCATGCCCTGCGCGTGCTGGAGGGAGCCCATGACGTCACGCTCGACAGCCTGATCGACATGGCCTATGACAGTTATCTGACTGGCTTCGAGCCGCTCGTCGCTTCCCTCGCCAAGGCATACGATGATCTGCCCGCTGCGGACCCGCTGCGCGCGCAGCTGGCGCCACAGGTGGCCACCTTGCGTGGCTGGGACTTGCGGTTTTCCGTGACATCGGTGCCAACCTCGCTGGCCGTATACTGGGGCCAGGCGATGGTGGCCAAGGCCAAGCCGGCGGCCACCGCTGCCGAAGTGCCGGTGGCTGACTATATTCGCGACAGCATCACGCCGCTGGCGCGCCTGCAAGCGCTGCTGCGCGCCAGCGCCAAACTCGACGCGGATTTCGGCACCTGGCAGACGCCCTGGGGTGAAATCAACCGCTTCCAGCGCGCCAGTGGCGACATCCATCAGCAGTACGACGATGCCAAGCCCAGCCTGCCGGTGGCCTTTCCCTCGGCCGTGTGGGGTTCGCTGGCTTCGTTCGGCATGACCGCGCCGCAGACAACCAAGCGCATTTACGGCGATCGCGGCAACAGCTTCGTGGCTGTCGTGGAATTCGGCCCGCGCGTGCGCGCCAAGAGCATTCTTGCTGGCGGCAACAATAGCAATCCGGCATCGCCGCATTTTGCCGACCAGGCCGAGATGTACAGCCGCGGACAGTTCAAGGACGTGCTCTTCTACAAAGCCGATATCGAGCGCAACCTGGAGCGCAAATACCATCCCGGGCAGTAGCGGCTTGCTATAATTCGCGCTCGCATCGGTTCGGGATAAACGCAGTGGCAAAACTCTATTTCAGGTATTCGGCTATGAACGCCGGCAAGTCGACAGCATTGTTGCAAGTAGCGCACAATTACGAAGAGCAGGGCCAAAAGGTGCGCTTGTACACGGCAGTCATCGACAGTCGTTATGGCGTGGGCAATGTTACCTCGCGCCTGGGTCCGCAGCGTCAGGTTGACACCTTCAGTGCCGACACTGATTTCCTGGCCGAGGCGCCGAAAGTGGCCTGCGTGCTGATCGATGAAGCCCAGTTCCTGACCACTTTGCAGGTGCAGCAGTTGCACCAACTGGCCCAGGTGCGCGGCGTCCCCGTCATCTGCTACGGTTTGCGCAGCGATTTCCGGGGCGAGCCTTTCCCCGGCTCGGCTTATCTGCTGGCTCTGGCCGACGACATCGAAGAATTGAAGAACATTTGCACTTGCGGCAAGAAAGCCACGATGAATGTGCGGGTCGACGATGATGGCAAACGCATCAAGGAAGGCGAGCAGGTCAGCATTGGCGGCAACGAGCGCTATCGCCAGGCTTGCGGGCGCTGTTTCTACGCCGGCTAGCCTGCCTGGGTGGTGGCCATGAGCGTGCTGGCCACCTGCCGTGCCATGGCGCCCTTGTGGGTATGCCAGCACGGCGATCTGTTTCTTTACCTGCTACCCAGCCTGGCCTTGGCGGCCCTGATCCGCATTCTGGCCGGCGCCAACCCCGTATTTTTCCTCCTGACGCTGGCGGGCACCGTCACCCATGAATTGATGCACTGGCTCGTTGGCTTGCTCAGCGGCGCCCGTCCTGGCGGTTTTACCATTATTCCAGTCAAAAAGGCCGGCCATTGGGAGCTCGGATCGGTCACGCTCATGCGCGTGCGCTGGTATAACGCGGCGCCGGCTGCGCTGGCGCCCTTGCTGATCATCTTTATCCCGTTTGGCGTGGCCTGGTGGCGCACCGCGCCTGGCTGGCATTTCGAGGTCTTCGATATCCTGATTGCCTTTGCGCTGGCGCCCCAATTCCTCTCGTTTTGGCCCTCGGCCATCGATTGGAAGATCGCCTGGCGTTCCTGGCCTTATCTGATTATCATCGGCGCGGCAGTTTGGGCGGCCTGGCGCGGGTTTCTCTAAGCTATCCTTAAGCTTCTGCGTGCAAGCTGGCTCTGCACCATGAGCTTAGCTGTTAGAATCGTTGGTAGCGGATCACATCAGATACACGCCCGGAGAGAATGTATGAAGAAGAGTATGTTAGTGCTGGCCATGGCCTTTGCGATGGCAACCCAGGCGGCAGTCCCGCAAACAGACAAGCTGGCCCCAACCGTCCTCAAGCCGCTGCCGCAGCAGGCGCAGGCGGCGAGCTGGAGCGCGCTGGTGTTTTCGCGCGACCACTACAAAGCCATGCCGCTGGACGATGCGATGTCGGAAAAAATCTTCGACCGCTATTTCAAGGCCCTCGACGGCGAAAAAATCTTCCTGCTGCAAAGCGATGTGGACCAGTTCGACATCATGCGCACCAAATTCGACGACGCAATTTTGCAGCACGATCTGTCGCTGCCTTTCGCAATTTACAACGTTTATCAGCAACGTTTCAGCGAACGCATCGCCTATGCACGTCAACTGCTCAAAACCAAACTCGACTTCACGGTCGACGAGCGTTTCCAGCTCGATCGTGAAAAGGCCAATTGGGCCAAAAACGATGAAGAAATCCGCGATCTGTGGCGCAAGCGCGTCAAGAACGACTGGCTGCGCCTGAAACTGGCCGGCAAGGATGAAAAAGGGATCCGCGAAACGCTGGACAAGCGTTACGAGAACTACGAAGTGCGCGCCCGCAAGGTTGACAGTGAAGATGTATTCCAGACCTTCATGAATGCCTACGCGACTGCCATCGAGCCGCACACCAACTATTTTGGCCCGCGTTCGGCCGACAATTTCGACATCGCCATGCGCCTCTCGCTCGAAGGCATCGGCGCGGTTCTGCAAACGCGTGACGAATACACGGTCATCCGCGAAATCGTGCCGGGTAGCCCGGCTGGCCTGTCGGGCAAGCTGAAGGTGGGCGACCGCATCATCGGCGTGGCACAAACGCCAACCGCCAACTTCACTGAAGTGCTCGGATGGCGCATTGACGACGTGGTGCAACTGATCCGCGGCAAAAAAGATTCGACCGTGCGTCTTGATGTGCTGCCGGTTGATGCAGGCCCTGATGGCAAGCACACCACCGTGGCGCTGGTGCGCAAAAAAATCTCGATGGAAGAGCAGGCTGCCAAGAAGTCCATCATTGAAGTGGTAGATGGCGCCGTCAAGCGCCGCGTGGGTATCATCTCGCTGCCGACCTTCTACATGGACTTCGAAGCACGCTATCGTGGCGACAAGGATTACAAGAGCGCCACGCGCGACGTTGCGCGCATCCTGGGGGAGCTGAAAAAGGCCAAGGTCGACAATGTGCTCATCGATTTGCGTAACAACGGCGGCGGTTCGCTGACCGAAGCGATTGAACTGACGGGCCTGTTTATCGACAAGGGTCCTGTGGTTCAGCAGCGCATGGCCGATGGCCGCGTGGAAGTTGAAAGCGATATGGTGCCCGGCCTGGTGTGGGACGGCCCGATGGGCATCCTGATCAACCGGGGTTCGGCGTCGGCATCGGAAATTTTCGCCGCAGCGATTCAGGATTATGGCCGTGGCATCATCATCGGCGAGCCTAGCTTCGGCAAGGGCACCGTGCAGCGTCTGCAAAACTTTGACCGTGGCACAGCGCAGAAGGGCGAAAAAGCCCAGTTTGGCGAAGTGAAGATGACGGTTGCGCAGTTCTTCCGCATCAATGGCGGCACCACCCAGCTGCGCGGCGTGACGCCGGACGTCAAGCTGCCGGTGACGTCCGATATGGAAAGCTTTGGCGAGTCGAGCTACGACAATGCCTTGCCATGGACCTCGATCAAGCCAGCCCCGTACGTTGCGGCAGGCGACCTGAAAGAGCTGATCGCGCCACTGCAAAAACGCCACGACGCGCGTATCGCCAAGGACAAGGAATTCCAGTACCTGGAAGAAGACCTCGCGGAAGTGCGCAAGATTCGCAAGGAGAATTCCATTTCCCTGAACGAGGTTGTGCGCCGCAAGGAGCGTGATGCCCAGGAAGCCCGCGCCAAGCAGCGTGAAGAGCGCCAGGCGGCCACGGCGACTGCTGGTAGCGCGGCCCGTGTGAAGGCACTGGCTGCGGCCAAGCAGCGTCAGGATGACGGCCTGCAGGCGGACGAGCGTAATCTCCAGACCGAACTGGCAGCGGAAAAAGCGGCCAAGGACGCCAAGGACATCATGCTCAATGAAGCAGCCAACATCCTCAGCGATGCCGTGACCATGGTGAAAACCGATACCCGTCTGGCCTCGCGCCTGATGCCTTATTTGCCGGCGAAGGCACTCGACTAAGTCGGGACTGCGTCAACGAAAGCCGTTCAGTTTGCGCTGAGCGGCTTTTTTTTTTTAGTTAGTCACCTCCGCTCACTGTCCTTGCGAAAGCGAGGACCCATGCTGAGCCAGCAGTGTATGGGTCCTCGCTTTCGCAAGGACAGTGTTGGATGCGGTTCAGCCATCGCCCAAACCAAGCTCGTTAACTCCTTCAACACCCCCAATATTTTCAGGTACAATTCTCTGAACGGTCGTGCTTTTTTCGGGCGGCGCCAATGAGGAGACTGTATGGACCTGAACTACACGAGCGAAGACTTAGCCTTCCGCGACCATGTGCGCGCCTTCCTCGATGCAAACCTTCCCATCGACCTGCAGCAGAAGGTGCGCAAGCACCTGCGCATGTCCCGTGACGATTACGTCCGCTGGCATAAAATCCTGGCCGCCCAAGGCTGGGTCGCTCCCGGCTGGCCGTCCGAATTCGGCGGCCCTGGCTGGACCCCGGTCCAGCGCCACCTGTTTGACGAGGAGTGCGCCCGTGCCGGTACGCCGGCCATTCTTCCCTTCGGCGTGAACATGGTCGCCCCGGTCATCATGGCCTTCGGCAGTCCTGAACAGAAGGCCCACTTCCTGCCGCGCATCCTCTCGTGCGAAGACTGGTGGTGCCAGGGTTATTCGGAACCCGGCTCGGGGTCCGATCTGGCGTCGCTGAAAACCACCGCCGTGCGCGATGGCGACCACTACATCGTCAACGGCCAGAAAACCTGGACCACGCTGGCCCAGCATGCCGACATGATTTTCTGCCTGGTGCGCACCGACGCCACCGTGCGCAAGCAGGAGGGCATCTCCTTCCTCCTGATCGACATGAAAACGCCCGGTGTCACCGTGCGCCCCATCCTCATGCTCGATGAAGACCACGAGGTCAATGAAGTTTTCTTCGACAATGTGCGCGTACCCGTCGCCAATCTGGTGGGGCAGGAAAACCGCGGCTGGACCTATGCCAAATACCTGCTTGGCCATGAACGCACCGGCATCGCCGCCGTCGGACGCTCCAAGCGCGAGCTGGCCTTCCTGAAAAAATTCGCGGCGGCCCAGTCGAAAAACGGCAAGTCGCTGCTGGAAGACCCCCTGTTTGCGGCCAAGGTCGCGACCCTCGAGATCGAGCTGATGGCGCTGGAAATGACGGTGCTGCGCGTGCTCGGACAGGAGCACAAGGCGCCAGGCCCGGAAGCGTCGGTCCTCAAGGTGCGCGGCACCGAGATCCAGCAAACGCTGACCGAATTGATGGTCGAAGCGGCCGGTCCCATGGCTTTGCCTTTCGATCCGTCCTATCTGGAAGCGGAGACTTCGCACAGCGTGGCCGGCGACGACGATGCCGCGCCGCTGGCGGGCTACTACTTCAATTTCCGCAAGACCTCCATCTATGGCGGCTCCAACGAGATTCAACGCAATATCATCACCCAGATGATCCTGGGCCTGTGAGGAACTGACATGGACTTCAATTTCAAGGAAGAACAGCTGCAGTTTGCCGATGCCCTCAAGCGCTGGGTCAGCAAGGATTACAGCTTCGAAGCGCGCAAAAAAATCATCGCTTCCGACAGCGGCGTGTCCGATGCGGCATGGGATACCCTGGCGGAACTGGGCATGACGGCTTTGCCTGTACCGCAGGAGCAGGGCGGTTTTGACGGCACGGCAGTGGACATGTTTGTCGTCATGCGCGAGCTGGGACGCGGCCTGGTGGTCGAGCCCTACCTGGCCACCGTCATCGGCGCTCAGTTCCTGGTGCTTGGTGGCCGCCACGATAGCCTGCTCGAACAGGTCGCAGGGGGCGAGTTGAAACTGGCATGCGCGCTGACGGAAAAGCAGTCGCGCCACGACCTGTCCGATATTCTCACCAGCGCTACCACCACGCCCAATGGCTATGTCATCAACGGCGCCAAGGTCGTGGTGCTGCACGGCGCCCAGGCCGACAGCCTGATCGTCTCCGTGCGCACCAGCGGCAGCCAGCGCGATGCAAAGGGCATTTCGCTCTTCGTGGTGCCAACTGACGCAGAAGGCGTCACCATCACCGATTACCGCACCCTGGATGGCCAGCGCGCCGCCAACGTCCGCTTCGACAACGTGCAGGTGCCAACGACCGCCCTGATTGGCCTGGAAGGGGCCGACTGGGGCATCCTGGACCAGGCAGCCGATTACGGCGCCACCTTGCTGTGCGCCGAAGCGTTGGGCGCGATGGAGGCGATTTTCGAAGCCACCCTGGAGTATCTGAAAACGCGTACCCAGTTTGGCGCGCCAATCGGCAAATTCCAGGCACTGCAGCATCGCATGGCCGACATGTACATCCACCTGGAACAGGCGCGTTCGATGGCGTTGCTGGCAGCGGTGCGCATGGCTTCCAGCGATGCGGAAGAACGCCGGCGTACGGTGTCCGCTGCCAAGTTCCGCGTTGGCCAGGCCCTCAAGTTTGTGGGCCAGCAGGCGGTGCAACTGCATGGCGGCATGGGCGTGACTGACGAACTGCCAGCCGCCCACCATTTCAAGCGCCTGACGATGATAGAGCTGACCCTAGGCGACGCTGACCACCACCTGCAGCGCTTCATCGCGCAGCCAGGTTTCACCAGCGGGAGCGTCGAGTGAGCTGGTATTTCGAAGATTTTTTCGCGGGCCAGGAAATTCCGCTTGGTACCCGTACCGTCAGCGAAGAAGAGATCATCGCCTTCGCCACCCAGTTCGATCCCCAGCCTTTTCACGTGGACCATGACGCCGCTGCCGCTTCGGTCTTCGGTGGCGTCATTGCCAGTGGCTGGCATACCTGCAGCATGATGATGCGCATGGTGGTGGACGGCTTGATGGCCTCATCGTCGAGCATGGGCTCACCGGGCCTGGACAAGGTGCGCTGGATCTTGCCGGTGCGTGCCGGCGACACGCTTACCGTCAGCTATCTCACCACCGCCGTCAAGGCTTCGGCCTCGCGTCCTGACCGTGGCGTGGTCTGGTCCACCTGGCAGGCGATTAACCAGCACGGGCAACTGGTGTGCACCATCGAAGGCATGGGCATGTTTGGCCGGCGCCCGACGGGTGAGACCGATGCGTGACTTCGCCAGCCTGGAGGCCATGCGTGCGCACCTGGGCCAGGAAGTGGCGCTCACCGACTGGGTGCTGGTGACCCAGGAGCGCGTCAACCTGTTTGCCGACGCGACCGACGACCATCAATGGATTCATGTGGACCTGGAGCGCTGCGCAAGCGAGTCGCCATTTGGCGGCCCGATTGCACATGGCTTTCTGACCCTGTCCATGGTCTCGCACCTGTTTGAGAGCGCCGTTCGCATGAGCGACGCGACCATGGTGCTTAATTACGGCTTGAACAAGGTGCGTTTCCCCGCGCCGGTGCCGGTGGGCAGTCGGGTGCGGGCCCGCATCACGCTACAGGACATCGAAGCCATCGAAGGCGGCGCCCAGCTCGCGTGGAGTGTAGTGATCGAGCGCGAAGGCGGCAGCAAACCGGTGTGCGTGGCCGAATTGCTGCTGCGGCGCTACCCTTGATAAGGCTGGGATAGATCGACAAGCAGCGCGCCAGGCTATACACTCTGGAAACATTATTTTTCAGATAAGCCTTGGTCCATGAAAATTCCGGAAAAACTCAAATCCCTCAAAAACGCTTTCAGCGAACGCAGCCAGGTCCGCAAGCAATTGCGCGGCCCGGCCGACCTGCAATATGCCATTGCCGATTCCATCGCCTTGCTCGATCGCGGCGCCTGGGAAGCCTTGACCGGGAACGCCGGTTTCTTTCTCTCGGCCGACTACCTGGCCACCATTGAAAAAGTCCTGCCCCTGAATTTGTCGCCACGCTACGCCCTCATTTACAGCGGCAGCGGCGCCGAGCGCCAACCGGTAGCTGCCATGTACATGCAGATTGCCGACGTCAGCGTGGCGCAGATGCGGCCAGAAAAAGCCGCCGGCAAAAGTACAGGCCCGCTGGACCAACTGGCCAGCAGCACCAAGCAGCGCATTCTCACCTGCGGCAATCTGCTGACCTTCGGCCAGCACGGCATCGCCTTCGCGGCAGATGTAGACCAGAAACTGGCCTGGCATGGCGTCGCCGAAGTGCTGTACCGCGTTCGCTCGGCCGAAAAACTGGCCGGTAAAACCCACTTCGTGATGATCAAGGATTTGCATTCGCCTTACCGCGAACATGCGGCCCACCTGGAAAACCTCAGCTACCGGTATATCGAAACCGAGCCGAACATGGTGCTCAAGCTGGACCAGGGCTGGAAGCACTACGACGATTACCTGGCGAGTCTTGCGTCGAAATACCGCGGCACCATCCGCAACAGCATCTTCAAGG
>JBJMVX010000106.1:0-6140 GCA_045810445.1 Massilia sp. | reverse complement strand
GTGCGGAAATCGACTACTCGCTTCAGCTCGACAACGAGGCCACGCACAGCGTCCTGGTCCACATTGAGCACAAGAACTGCCCGGCAGCTGTCAGCGCCCTCAACAAGGGAATCGCCAACCGCCAGCGCGCCATCCTTCTGATGGCTGGCTCGATGTACGAACAAGGCCTTTGCCTGAAGCAGGATTGGGATCAAGCAGCACAGTATTATCAGTTGGCGCATGAAGCGGGCAATCGGGACGCACTTCCCCGCCTGATTGCCGGCTATGCCGAGAAGAATCGGGACCCTGCAGCAGCGCTGTGGTGGCTGGCGCAATCGAAGCGCACTGTGTCGGCAGCCTGTGCCAGTGCCAATGAGCTCGTTAAAGATCCGGATGCCTTTGTCGCGGCCCTCAATAGCTGGCCGAAAGGACAGATCGCCGCCTGCACCTACGCGGCTGGGGTGTTGATGCGTATTTCAGGCGAGACTGAATTTCCCGGCGGTGCACACGAAGGTGTGAGTGGTGATGCGGTGATGAATTTTGTTCCAGCGACAGGCACCATCACCTGGACCCAGGGCGACACCGACCGCATCACCGTGAGCCGTCTCATGACGCCAGGCTCAAGCGAGCACACGGTGTTCAAGGACAGGTTCCTGTCCCACATGACCACCATCAGCGAACGCACTTTGAAGCAATTCGTCAGGCCAGAAGGGATTGATCCGGCCTGGACCATCAAGTTGACGATGCACTTCTACTTCGACTAGGCGCTCAGGCCGCCTTGCTGCGCTTGCTTGAAGCAGCGAAGGCGGCCCCGATTTCGCCCACAATGCCGCGCCGGAACAGCAATACGCAAGCAATGAAGATCAACCCGGTGACCATGCCAACGGATTCGCCCAGCGTGGAAAACCATTCCACGCCCGTGGTACGCGCCAGAAAGCTTCCCAGGTCGCCTAGCTTGTTCTCCAGCGCGATGATGATGAAGGCGCCCAGGATAGGGCCCACCAGCGTCCCCATGCCCCCTACCAGCGTCATCAGGATCACCAGGCCGGACATGGACCAATGGGAGTCAGTCAGTGTCTCAAAGCCCAGCACGAGCGTCTTGGTGGCCCCTGCCAGCCCTGCGAGGGCCGCCGAGAGCACAAAGGCCATCAACTTGTAGCGGTCCACATCAAAACCCAGGGAAATGGCGCGTGGCTCATTTTCCTTGATGGCCTTGAGTACCTGCCCGAACGGCGAATGCACGATGCGCACGATTAGCGCAAAGCCCGCAATGGCAATGGCCAGCACCACGTAATACAGGGTCGTGTCATTGCTCAGATCAAGCATGCCCAGCAGCTTGCCGCGCGGGACACTTTGCAAGCCATCCTCGCCACCTGTGAACGGCGTGCGCAGCGTTCCGAAGTAGACCATCTGGGCCAGCGCCAGCGTGATCATGGAAAAATAGATGCCCTGGCGCCGAATGGCGAGCGCACCCATCACCAGGCCGATCAAGGCGCTGGCACCTACCCCAATCAAAATCGCCAGCTCAACCGGCAAGCCGCGGTCGCGCAGCATGTAGCCCGCCACATAGCCGGCCGATCCGAAAAACGCCGCATGGCCGAACGACAGCAAACCGGTATATCCAATGAGCAGATTGAAGGCGCAGGCAAACAGGCCGAAGCACAGCAGCTTCATCAGGAATACCGGATAGCCAACAAAAGGTGCCGCCAGGGCAATGGCCAGTGCAATCAAGATGGCGATATTTCTATTCATGGCGCAGCTCCATTATTTTTCTTTGCCGAACAAGCCGGCAGGGCGCAGCATGAGCACAATGACCATCACCACGAAGACCACGACTTCCGAACCTTGCGGATAGAACACGCGCGTCAAGCCTTCGATAATGCCCAGTCCCAGGCCGGTGAGGATGGATCCCATGATGGAACCCATGCCACCGATCACTACAACCGCGAAGACGACGATAATCAGGTGCGACCCCATCAGTGGCGTCACATTGATGATCGGCGCCGCCAGCACCCCTGCAAAGCCCGCCAAAGCGACGCCGAAGCCATAGGTGAGCGTCACCATCAGCGGCACATTGATGCCGAAGGCTTCGACCAGCTTGGGATTCTCGGTCCCGGCCCGCAGATACGAGCCCAGTTTGGTCTTTTCAATGACGAACCAGGTGGCCAGGCACACGAAGAGCGAAGCGAACACGACCCAGGCTCGGTAGTTTGGCAGGATCATGAAACCTAGGTCCGTGGCACCAGCGAGCAGCTCGGGCACGGGGTAGGCCTGGCCAGACACGCCATAAAACGAGCGAAACACACCCTCCAGTACCAGCGTGATGCCAAAGGTGAATAGCAAACCGTACAGATGATCGAGCTTGTACAGCCAGCGCAGCATGGTCTTCTCGACGATGATGCCAAACACGCCCACCAGCAACGGCGCGGCTATGATCATCACCCAGTAATTGATCTCGAAGTAATTGAGGCCCATCCACGCCAGGAAGGCACCCATCATATACAGGGCGCCGTGCGAAAAATTGATGACGTTGAGCAGGCCGAAAATCACCGCCAGGCCCAGCGAGAGCATCGCGTAAAAAGAGCCGTTGACCAGGCCGAGCAGCAGCTGGCTCATCATCGCTTGGAGAGGAACGCCGAAAATTTCCATGGCTTCACAGTGCAAAAAGCACCGGCGCGGCGGCCGGTGGGAACGCGGGAAAGTCTGAACTGGCAGGGCGAACCGCCCTGCCTTGCTGGCCTAGATTACTTCCAGGCGGCGCACTTGGTTTCGGCCTTGGTGGTGTAGGCCTGTGCACCAGGGATGGTCTGAACGACCTTGTAGTAATCCCATGGATACTTGGAATCAGCCTGAGCCTTCACCTGCATCAGGTACATATCGTGCACCATGCGGCCATCGCCACGGATCTCGCCGTTCTTGGCAAACATGTCGTTGATCTTGGTCTTCTTCAGCTGGGCCATGACCTTATCGGCATCGTCTGTCTTGATGGCTTTGACAGCGTTCAGGTAATTGGTGGTGGCCGAGTAGTCAGCTGCCTGCAGCATCGACGGCTCTTTCTTCATCTTGGCGAAATAGCGCTTGGACCAGTCGCGCGTTTCCGCGTTCATGTCCCAGTACCAGCCATCGGTCAGGTACATGCCTTGCGTCGTCTTCAGGCCCAGGGTGTGGATGTCGTTGATGAACACCAGCAGACCTGCCAGCTTCATGGTCTTGGTGATGCCAAATTCGTTGGCGGCCTTGACCGAGTTGATCATGTCGCCGCCGGCATTGGCCAGACCCAGGATCTGGGCCTTGGACGCTTGCGCCTGCAGAAGGAAGGACGAGAAGTCCGACGCCGACAGCGGATGCTTCACGCTACCGAGCACCGTGCCGCCCGCGGCCTTGATCACGTCGGTCGTGTCTTTTTCCAGCGACTGGCCAAATGCATAATCGGCCGTCATGAAGTACCAGCTCTTGCCGCCCTGCTTGACGATGGCGCCGCCCGTGCCACGTGCCAGCGCCACGGTATCGTAGGCGTAGTGCACCGTGTACGGCGAGCACTCTTCATTAGTCAGGCGGGCCGAACCGGCGCCGATGGAAATAAAGACCTTTTTCTTGTCAGCGGCAATCTTGGCCATGGCCAGGTTGGCGCCCGAATTGGTGCCGCCGATGAGCATGTCCACGCCCTGCTGGTCAAACCATTCGCGCGCCTTGCTGGCTGCGATGTCGGCCTTGTTTTGGTGGTCGGCCACGATGAACTCGACCTTCTTGCCGTTGACCATGCCACCCATGTCGGCAATGGCCATGCGCACTGCCTCGGCGCCGCCGTTACCATCGATATCGGAATACACACCGGACAGGTCTGTGATCAGGCCGATCTTGATGACGTCGCCTGAGACCTGGGCTTGGGCAGGCAGAGAGAATCCAAGGGCGCATGCAGCGGTGGCGGCAATGGCGAGTGCGGTACGTTTCATGTTGTCTCCGTTTGAAGGATGGGTTCGTTTTTCTTGTACTGCCTACACGCCCAGAAGCTCGGTCAACACCGGCATCTTGGCGCTCAATTCCGATGCAGCAAAGGTCTCGACGATCTGACCATGCTCCATCACATAAAACCGGTCCGCCAGCGGGGCGGCGAAGCGGAAATTCTGTTCCACCATGACGATGGTGTAGCCCTTGGCCTTGAGCATGGTGATCATGCGGGCCAGGCCCTGCACAATGACTGGCGCCAGGCCTTCTGAAATTTCATCGAGCAGCAGCAGACGTGCACCGGTGCGCAAGATGCGCGCCACGGCCAGCATTTGCTGCTCGCCACCGGACAGGCGCGTGCCCTGGCTATTGCGGCGCTCGTACAGGTTGGGAAACATGGCGTAGATCTCGTCAATCGGCATGCCCTTGTCGGCGCCCTGCAATTGCGGCGGCAGCATCAGATTTTCTTCGGTCGAGAGCGACGAAAAAATGCCGCGTTCCTCGGGGCAGTAGCCTATCCCCAAGTGCGCAACGCGGTGGGTAGGCAAGCTGATTGCTTCCACGCCGTTGACCTTGATCGAGCCCTTGCGTGTTCCGGTCAGGCCCATGATGGCGCGCAGGGTGGTGGTGCGGCCGGCGCCATTGCGGCCCAGCAGCGTGACCACTTCGCCCTGATTTACGGACAGGTTCACATTGTGCAAAATATGCGATTCACCATACCAGGCCTGGAGATTGGCGATTTCCAGCGCGACCGCCATCAGTGCGCTCCTTCCAAAGCCGCTTCGCTGGTACCCATATAGGCTTCCATCACTTGCGGGTTGCGCGACACCTCGGCGTAACTGCCTTCGGCCAGCATGGCGCCGCGCTGCAGCACAGAAATCTTGTCGCAGATGCCGGACACCACATTCATATTGTGTTCAACCATCAGGATGGTGCGGCCAGCGCTGACCTTCTTGATCAGCTCTGTGACGCGATGCACATCCTCGTGGCCCATGCCCTGGGTAGGCTCGTCGAGCAGCATCAATTCGGGTTCCATCGCCAGGGTCGTGGCAATTTCCAGCGCGCGCTTGCGGCCATACGGCATGTCGACGGTGATGGTATCGGCAAACGAGGCGAGGTCCACTTCCTGCAGCAACTGCATGGCGCGGTCATTCAGCGTGGACAGGCTTTTCTCGCTCTGCCAGAAACGGAATGAGGTGCCCAGCTCGCGCTGCAGTCCAATGCGCACGTTCTGCAACACCGTCAGGTGGGGAAACACGGCAGAAATCTGGAACGAACGGATGATGCCCATGCGGGCGATCTGGGCAGGGCGGGCGCCAGTAATGTCGCGGCCATTGAACAGGATCTGGCCCCTGCTGGGCACCAGGAATTTGGTCAAAAGATTGAAACAGGTGGTCTTGCCGGCGCCATTGGGGCCGATCAGAGCGTGGATGTGTCCGCGCTGCACCTGCAAATTTACGTCACTGACTGCGGTGAAACCCTTGAAGTCCTTACACAGGTTCCGTGTTTCCAGAATGACGTCTGCCATCGTGTCTCCGTCCTTTTTTGTTTTTCATACCGCTTTGAAAACATTTTTTTCCAGATCTTACACACAATGGTTTTTGCTCACAATACGGTAAAACTACCTTTCCGTATAGGGAAAGCACCGTCTTTACACGGCGCTGGCCACGATCATTTGCGCCGCCTTTTCAGCGATCATCAGAGTTGGTGAATTGGTGTTGCCAGACGTGATAAACGGCATCACGGAGGCATCAACCACCCGCAGTCCATGCACACCGCGCACGCGCAACTGGCTGTCGACCACGGCCAGCGCATCGTCGGCCCTGCCCATCTTGCACGTGCCGACCGGATGGAAAATGGTAGTGCCGATGGCGCCTGCGGCTGCCGCTAATTCCTCGTCCGTTTGAAAGTGTATGCCGGGTTTGAATTCTTGCGGCGCGTACTTGGCCATCGCGGGCGCGGCAACAATACTGCGCGTTAGTGTCAGGGCAGCAGCAGCCGTGCTTCTATCCTCGGCTGTACTTAAATAGTTGGGCGTGATTTTCGGTGCCGCGTAACTGTCAGCCGACGCAATGCGCACATGGCCGCGTGAGGTTGGCCGCAGATTGCAAACGCTGGCCGTGAAGGCTGGAAATGCATGCAGGGGATCTCCGAATTTTTCCAGCGACAGCGGCTGCACATGGTATTGCAGATTGGGCGTAGCTTGGCTGGGGTCC
>JBJMVX010000105.1:0-10747 GCA_045810445.1 Massilia sp. | reverse complement strand
CCGCTGTCAATGCTGCGTTGGAAGATGTTCCCGCATTTGCGAGCATGAAGAAATACGCGCCCGAGGTCCATCGCAGTATTTCCAAAACCATGTTGGACGCGATCGATCGCGGTATGCCTGCGCAACAAGCAAGCTTGCTCGTCCGGGGCCAAGTTCAAAATTTCGTGTCAACCAGGCTCCCAAACGCTTCCGATACGGCGCTGGTCGCTTACGTTGGCGTCATGACGGAGGAAATGGGTGCGCTGCAGGCCGCCGGCAATGGCATGTGCTTTCAATTTATGTTTCCTGCCAGTGCAGGCGGCGTCGATGTGTCAAAGTCGATTTCCAAGGAAACGCAAAACAAGGATCTTGCTGCCCTCGACGAGATCGTCAAGTCCTCCAATACCCACCGCGCGCCGCCACAGCAAAATGAGGTGATGCCCTATATGCAGCCGATCTTTATTGCGCTGCGCGATAAATATGGCGACGGCATCACGGTACTGGAGCATCCAGAGGCGCCAGGCGTCGACCGCGAAAAGGTGTGCAATATGACGCGCGACCTTTACACGAAAATCCTGGCGCTCCCGACTGGCCAAGCCGGGGCCGGCTTGCGGTGGATGTTCTCCCAAAAATAAGGTCGGCTACGCGAGGCGGCATCGAACGGCCCCCAGCCAACATGCCCTTAGCGCAGCACTTCAGTGAGCACGCGTCCTTCAGCCGCGGCAGGTGGTCGCACATGCAGCAGATGCGCCAGCGTGGGCGCGATGTCGACCACTTCGGCATACTGTCCGTAGTAGCCCGGCCTGATCCAGCCAGGTCCCATGAGTATGAGCGGTACGTTAGTGTCGTAAGCATACGGCGAGCCATGTGAGGTGCCGCTGCTCCCGCTACTGAAATACACATACGGTTTGGTGACCACCACCAGATCACCCGACAATTGCCGATGCCAGGCGCGCTGCATCAATTTGCCCTGGCGAGTAGCGGGCAGCGTGCCGTTTTCAAACTGGGTGCGCGTATAGGCCTGGGCTATGCCCGGCTGATCGAGCAGGAAACGCGCTGCGGTGGTTTCGACCTCGTCGCGTTTCAAGCCGCGCTGCGCCATTTGCGCGTAGTCGAGCTGGATGTTGGGCATCGAGCTGGCAAGCACCAGTTTCTCGGCGCCGAATTTTTCAGCGAGTTGCTTGTTCAATGCAGCGATCAACTTCTTGCTGTCGATGCGCCCGCCATCGAGATGCTGCAGGTTTGCAAACTCCGGCGTATTCGGAAAGCCATGGTCTGCCGTGAAGACGACCACATAATTATCCGCCCCCACGCGCTGATCAAGATAGCCAAAGAAACCTGCCAGCAAGCGGTCGACGCGCTGCAAATGGTCATGCGACATTTTGCTTTCTGGCCCGTACGCGTGGTTCACATAATCGTGCGAAGACAGGCTCACGCCCAACAGATCGGCCACCCCTGCCGGATTGCGGCCCAGCTCCTCGCCCTCGATGGCGGCGCGGGCAAAGTCGAGTGTCATTTCATCGACAAAGGGCCCGGTGCGCAGGCGCGCGTAGTAGCTCGCGTCGGGCTTGCCGCTGTCACTGGTGTAGGTGAATGGGAAACTGTTGCGCATGCCGGCCCTGTCCGGATACAGCGCATCTGGCGCATCACCCGCGTAGGCGGCGTCGGCCAATAGCGGCACCCAGGACTTGCCATAGAAACGGTCCTGCGGCTTGCTGGCACGGTAGTGCTGCACCCACTGCGGATACGCTTGCATGTAAAAGCTGCTGCTGGCGAAATTGCCGCTCTTGTCCATGAAGATATAGGGCGTGCCGGTTTTGCCCGCCAACAGGATGGCGCCACGGTCCTTGCCTGACACGGTGATGACCTTGGCGCGGTTGCCGGTGGCGTAACGCAGCTCATCCCCGAGCGTACTCACACGCAAGTTGGTGGGTGCTGTGCCGTCGCCTGCCTTGGTCTCTTCACCGATATAGGTGTAAGCACGGTCTTCTGTGCAATAGACCGAGGTGTGCGTCTTGGGATCGATCCAGTTGTTGCCAATGATGCCGTGTTGGTAGGGATAGGCGCCAGTCAGGATAGCCGCGTGACCGACTGCGGTGACGGTGATGCCGTGGGCCTGGTGGGCATCGCTGAACGAGGCGCCTTGCTCGAGCAGGCGCCTGAATCCGCCTTCGCCGAACTGTTCGCGGTATCGCTGCACCTGTTCGCTCGGCAGGCCGTCAATCACCAGCACCACCACCAGCCTGGGCTGGGCCGGCGCGGCTGCAGCAGCCGTCGTGCAGATGGCGCTCAAGAGCGTGCTGAGGATCAGGAGGCGCAGTGAAGCTGGTCGTGTCATTGGTCGCATGGCAATGGAGAGGGAGCGATGATAGGGGGCTTTCGTGACTGCACTATTACATCATGATTTGCCCAACAATGTTGAAATCGGGTCACTCGCGCGTCACATTCCGTCTTTACATTGGCATCTCTTTTTGACCACTACCTCACTACCTGGAGATACGATGAAAACTGGATTACTGGCCCTTACCCTGGCTGCAGCAATGGCCGTCAGCGCACCGGCGCTGGCGTGGAAGCAGGACACCCACAAGCGCATCGTGCTCGATGCTGTCGCGTTCATGAAGGCCAATCCGAGTACGACCAACTACGCCAAGCTGGAAGCAGGCGTGCTGCGTGCCGGCTACACGATGGCCCAGTTCACCGAAGCGCTGGGTCAGGGCGCCTACGATGTGGACGACTTCGCCGATATGTATTTCTGCGGCGCCACCACCGGCAGCTGCGTGCTGGCACCGCTGTGGGGATTGGGTTCGGGGGTGGTGAACTACACCTCGTATGGCCACTTCCAGAACCACACGGCAGGTCGCGACGTGCACGGCAATAACTTCGGCGGCTACAACTATGCCAAGCTGAGCAACCGCGGCGACATCGACAAGCTGGCCGCCGCCTGGCTGGTGGGCGACTATCTGGACGATGGCGCCGGTGGCATGAAGGGTTGGTTTGGCGACAGCAGCAAATACAATAGCTATGGCGTCACCGAAGCGCATTACCGTCTGGGCGGTTATTCGACGCCACAGCAATACGCCGATTTCGAAACCATGCCGTTCCAGCCGATCGACAATCTGGGCCAGTACTGGTTCCAGCAGTTCTTGGCCCGTCCCACTGCGCAATCGCTGGGCTTCGTGCTGCACACGACCGACCTGGTGCAGCCGCACCACACCTGGGGCACCTCGGGCAATGGTCACAGCGGCTGGGAACAGTGGGTCAGCGACTACTACGACAGCGAGCATCTGAATGACGCCACTTTGGTGCGCAATGCGCTGGCGACATTTACGCCAGTGGCCGCCACTGCCACCGACATCCGTCCCTTGCTGACCCAGGGCGGCACTTACTCGTACGCCAACGGCGGCATCGTGTTGTCCTCGACCGACCAGGCTGACCGCAGCACGGTGGCGCGCAAGATGATTCCACATTCGATCGCCATGGTCGTGCACGTGCTCAACCGCGCCGCCGAGCGCCTGGCAATGTGAGTACGCGCGCCCTCATACGCGTGCTGGCCTGCGCGCTGCTGCTCACGTGGCAGTTGCATGCAGGCGCACAGCCGGCGGTGGCGGCGCGCATCAACGCTCAGCCGGTGTACGGCTTGAGCGTTGATGCCATGTGGCGCATGGCGCAGGCAGCCCAGCCAACGGCCACGCGTCAAGCCACGCTGAACGCCATTATCGAGAACCGGCTTCTGGCTGGGGCAGCACGCGCACAGGTGGGCGTGGCGGCCCTCTCGAGCGGACAAGGGGTAGGTTTTGCGCGCGACGTGGCGCAGTGCGACCAGTTGGTTGCCACGCTGCGGACCCTGTACGGTGTACAGATCGAGGCCGACATACGGCAACTGCCAGGTGGCACATTGATGGCGCTGGTGCAGGACCAGCCTGCCTTGGACGGTGCCACATTGACGGCGATATTTGGCGATCCCAGCCGCTTGCAACTGGTGACTGCGCTCGATCCCGTCAAGCTGGCGCTGGCGCGCAAGATCGTCGCGCTGCGCTATGCACTGCCGCGCCGCGAGACGCAAAGCATTACGCTGTTCGATGTCTACCAGCGCCAGAACGTGCAGGGCAGGGTGGCGCTGTTCGCCCACGATGTCGACTTCATGCGCCAGCAAGCGACGCTGCTGGTGGGCGCGCGCTTCGTTCTCGACTGGAGCGAGCGGCATTTTGGCAAAGCCGCCGTGAACGATTTATCCCAGGTGTTGTCTGAACAAGCAGATGCCCAGGTCTTCATGCGCATGCATGGCATGGGCGCAGAGCAGAACGGCGACAGCAGTCTGCTCGATGGCTTGGCACGCACGGTCACGCCGGATCAGGTGCGCAGTTATTACCGTGCGCACCAGGGCGAGTTTGTGCGCATAGCACGCGTGCGTGCCCGCCACATTCGTTTGCCGGACGAAGCGAGTGCGCGCAAGGTGGCGCAGGGCTTGGCTGGTGGAGCGGACTTTGCGGCGACCGCGCGGCGCTACTCCATCGCCAGCGATGCAGGCGAGGGTGGGGCGCTGGGCTGGGTCAGGCACGAGGGTACGCCAGGATGGCTGGCGCAACTGGTGTTCTCCCAGCCGGAGGGCAAGATTTCGCAGCCTATCCGCATGCCGGGTGGGCCGGACGTGGAGGCCGCCTGGGAAATCGTGCTTGTCGAACGGCGCGAGCAAGGCATGCAGCCCGCCGACTCCGAGTCTGTGCGTTATATTGCGAGTCGGGCGGTGGCGCGCGAGATGGCGGCGGTGCAGTTTATCGCCTTACGCAAGGACTTGTTGCGCAAGGCGCGCATTGAGCTGACCACGGTGCCGAGCCGTTCAGGAGCGGCATCATGAGGGTGGTGTTTGTGGCGGCCTGCCTGGCCATGGCGTTAGCTGCTGTATGGTCGCTGTGGCCGGAGGCGCCCGCGCATCTGCCGGCACGGGCGACGGCGGAGCCGGCTGCGCCCAGCGCGCGCACCGAGGGGCCAAAGGACAGCCACGCGGGAACGGGTGACATGCAATGGATGGCGAACGTGCCGACCGCGCCTGGGACTCAAGCCACGCCGGCCTGGGTCAGCATGGCGCAGGCGCGTGAACATGGCGACGATCGGGCGCCGCCCTTGCAGATGCCGTCCGCAGCAGTTGTGGCGCCCACGGCTGCGCAGTTGGCTGACCCGGTCGCCTACAAGAACTACGAGCAGAGTCAGCAGGCACGAACCCTGGCAGCGTTTGCGTCAGCGGCCGAAGCAGAAATCCCCAAGTTGCGCGCCGATGTGGAAAGGGCACGCAGGGAAGGGATTGCGCCCGAAGAGATTGCCAAAGTTGACGCAAAAATAGCGCGCCTGGAGCGGATGCGGCGCAGCATTGTGGAGGGCGGGGCCGTCCCCGCCAATTGAACAAGGCAGTCTGGTAAGTCCTGGATACGATCCGGTCTGCCAGTAACAGCAGCGAAAGGCAAACGGGAGGCACCGTCGCCACCGCACTGTCCTTGCGAAAGCGAGGACCCATAACACCTCCGCTTATCCTCACCGCCGCGCTATTCCTAGGCCGAATGGGTCCTCGCTTTCGCAAGGACAGTGCTGCGTACCTGTCTTTCGCGGGTTTTCGTATAACAAGGTGGTATTCTGCCGGCACGCAGAGCTTTTCTGCACTTCGAATTGCTTCGTGTGGAAGGACGGCCTTGAAACCTACGCTCTATACACTCCTTGCGGGGTGCTTCTTCCTATGCCTGCTGCAGGCGCCTGCCCAGGCTGGCGAAAGCGGGCATCTCGCAACGCGCTACGGGTCGGTGGACGTGGTTGCCGACCAGGATGCGACAGTACTTCGCTTTCAGGGTAAAACAATACTGACCCTGGACGCGGACTCAGCGTCGCTGCAATTAATTTCGTCCAACACGGACCACGAATTCGTGATCGTCAGCGCCTGGCAGCCGGGGCTCAACTGCCATTTTTCCTATCGCCTGATGGATATTGCGCCGAATGGTCGTGCCCTGGTGTCCGGGGCATTTGGCGAATGCAAGGAATTGGCCGGTGCGGGATTCATCGACACCCAACCCGTTGTACATCTGAGCAATCCGCCAACCCTCCCGAAGTGGGGTGGAAGTTATGCCTGGCGTGATGGACAGATCCGCGAAGTGTTTTCGTCCAACAGCCAGTGCGCGGCACTCGCTTACGCGGCGGGAACCAGCGGGGCGAAACTGGACGCCAGCGAGAAAGACCGTCATGTCACGGGTAATGGCCGCCTACCACTGTTGTCTGCGCCAGCAGATCAGTGCGCTAGAAAGAACGTCTTTTTTGTTCCCGGTGATAGTGTCAACGCGACGCTGGCGTTTTCCGGCTTCGTTTTCGTGGCGTACACCCATCCAAAGACAGGCAAGCGAGTCGATGGATGGGTTGACGGCAATCGACTTGCGCCATCAACATATTAGGTGCGTTCGGCATTCTGCAGAAGCATGTCGGCACGTGAAATGCGTCCTGGATGGGCGTTTTTCTCGGTTCCACGACTTTTCATCGACGAGCGGCCGTAGTGGGTTTTCCTGCTGAGGTCACTCGCATTTTTTACGCGCAAAAGGTTCAGTCATGATGTCAATTTCCCTCACCAAGAACCGCTCCCGATTGGGGCAATATCTCCTAGCCTGGGCGATGTTTCTCGCTGGGGCGAGCGCTTTTGCAGAAGTACCAAGTGATTTCAAAGTCGAGATCGAATGGCTCAATCCTAAGGTCGGCAGCACCATGAAGGTACACGATGAGATTGTCGCGAAGCTCAAATATCGTTACTCACAGCCTGCGCAGCCCTTGCTGGTGTGGATAAAGGTTCTCGATCCTTCCCTCAAAAGCACCTACTCCGGCAGCATCGAACGATTGTCACCTGGCGCTGGCACGGCGATTCGCCAGGTCACGCTTGATGCGCCGGGAAAGGTGAAAACGCTGACCGTGGTTGTTAAAACCGAGTCTGGGAAAGAGGTATTCGCAAAGGACTTTCCGGTCGACTTTACCTATCGCAGAAATGCAGCGCTGGAAGCGCAGCAGGGCGATGGAAAAGGGTCAAAGATTACGGCTATACGTTTCCTCGACGGGAAACGCGCCAAGTACCGGGCAGGTGAAAGTGTCGAGATGGACCTGGATTATGTGGTCACTACGCCCCGAGGCGTCTACGCCAATACCGAGCCTGTCACCAAATGTGCATCGACGCCTGAAGCGTCAATCGATCAATTATATAAGCGCGGCACCGTGCCAATGGGTTTCAAGGTTGGTGAGCCATGCCAGGTAGATCGAGTGCGCGTGACGCTTTTTAATGTCGCTAACGTGGTGGTTTACGAGGAATTTGTCGATGTCGATTTCAGGTTTACAAATTAGTAGCCAATAGACCACAGGGACCTGCTGCCGTTCGGCGGGTCGCCATTTAACAAGAGCTATTACGAAGGGATTCGATGGGAGCGAAAACGTGGATGTTGGTTTATGTCGCAGGCAACGCTAGCGAGATACTAAAGAAAAAACCCTTGCTTGACCGTGCCGCCAGCACAGCATTCGCACAACGGCTATTCCCAAATGACGGGTTACTGGCCTTGGAAGATGGCGACTTATCGCACACTTGTCCAGCCGATGATGAGATCGTGGTCGCTTACTTCCCTGGGCTTGCGTTGGTGGCGGCAAAAGAGTTCGCAGGGGACTACCCCTCACGGTTGCCCGCCAGATTTGTCGACGCGCTTCCTGGCCACAAGGTGTATTTGCACGCAATGCACAGCGCTGTCGACTGGTTTGCCTATGCTTGCTGGAGTGATGGAAAACTGCAGCGTTCCCTCAGTCTTTCCCCGGACAGCGGCGTGCTTGAGGATCTGGGAACCAGGCTGCCTTTTGAGATGCCATTTTGGGCTGGTGTACATCCGGCTGTTGATCCGGACGATGCAGACGATACCTACCCCTTTGTTTTCCATCCGCTGGAGTTAGGCGAAGCAGCGCTACTTGCCCTGTTTGGCTATCAGCTGGAGGGCGTGACGGACGCCGCGAGCCTGGAGCCAGAAGCGATCGCGCTCATGCGATTCAAGCGCGGGACTTCCCGGAAATCCTTTTTGTCGAAATTGCTGAGACCGTGGTCATGAACCTTAAAATATGGGGCATCGTCATCGTCGGCGCACTTCTGTGTCAGGCCGCACCCGCCCAAGAAATTGCCACAAGCGTATGTGCACCCGAACATGGCGTGTTCTCGGTGACTTATGTACCGGATAGTGACGAAGGCCAGAATAGCCTCGCCGAGTTTCCAATTCGTTGCAGGCTGGGCCGCGCGAACTACGAAGTGACGGCCGAACGTGGCAAGTTTTCCGAACACCGCTGTGGCGAGCATCCCATTGTTAGCCTCACGCTCAAGCGCAATAATTCTGTTCTTATTGGCCACATGACCTTTGGCGAGAACTGTTTCAGAGGTGCTAGTCTTAGGAAATTCGAAACGATTGAAAAACGTGGAAAGCTGGTGGCACTGAAGTTTTGTGCTTTGGCCCAGGACGGCGACAGCGACAGCAAATGTCGCACACTGGAAAAAGACGAACTGGATGCACTTGATAGCGCCCCGATCCAGCTAAATTGATTGACGCAGCTGCTTTCCTGCGCTGGCCGCTGTGACCTGATGGGAAGATGGTGGCAGGAACGGACCGAACGCTGTTCACCCCAAGCTCAGGCGTCCGATATAGTTTGTGCGAATGCTGCTTTGCTCAGGCGGCGACGTTAAAGCTGGACGTCGACGTGCTGCTATCCGCACTCGCGATGTTCTTATAAGCGTTCGCCTGCTGCTGTGCTTTCTCTTCCTGCGCCGCGAGCAGTTTGTCGTAGGCTGCCTGCTCGGCGTCACTGACCGTGCCATCGCCGTCGGTATCGGCTGCTGCCACATATTTGGTCTGGTCCGTGCTGCTGTCGGTCTTGGGCGCAGGAGCGGCGCCTCCGCCACCACCAGCGGGACGGGCACCAGCAGGCGGACCGGCCCGACCGGACGCCGCATTCACCCGTGACTGATCCTGCTGCGCCTTCAGTTCATTGCCGACTTTCTCAATCGCGCTCGACAATTCACTCTTGCTGACCTGGCCGTTCTTGTCGCTATCGAGCTTGGTAAATACTTCCGCAACCTTGCTGTCGTCCGCCTTGTCCGCGCCAAGCGCCTGCTTCAAATCGGCCTGGTCGATATAGCCTTTTTGCTTGGTGTCGAGCTTGTTGAACAGGGCAGTGCTGACGTCTCTGCTGCCGGTCGCGCCTATGGTAGTTGCCATGATGTATCTCCCGTCGTGCCTGTACAGACAGCACAAGTATGAACTTTCTCGACTATACGCCTGTCAGTACAGGGTGCACGTTTTTTTACCCGGTTTTACATGGAGCTAACAGCGCTTTACATTTGCGCACCAGACAATGATGACCTTTCAGCATCGACGGAGTCTGCATGCCCACTATGCCAAGAATGTTCACGCTGTCGCGCTACGCCGTGTACCTGGTTGCCTTTTTTCTGTTGTTTCTGAGCTATTGGATCAATCGCTTTTTCGGGCGTCCCGACCTGAACCAGATCCTCTATCACGTCAATATCGGCTTGGAGGGTATCAAGGCCACCGACCCCGTCTTCATCCGCCGCTTTGTACGCTGGTGCGTCTTGGTGCCGCTGCTGCTGTTGCTGGTCACGGTGCTCACCGAAAGGGCGAGATGGTTCAAGGCCTTGCGAGTGCCAGTGAACAAGACCGGTTTCAAGGTGCGCGCCCCCGCGCTCTTCCTGGCCAGCTTGCCCGTGACCATGCTGCTTGGCGCTGCTGGCTTGTGGGCTTATCAGGTCTCGGCCTACAGCTACTTCGCCGCCAACTTCGGCATGGACTATTTTTCTGCCAATTACGTGCCGCCCATGCTGGTCCAGATCACCGACGAGCACCCGAAAAATCTCATACTGGTGTATGTGGAGAGCCTGGAGCAAGCCTACACCCAAACGCCATTATTCGGACGCGATCTGCTGGCACCATTAAAACGCAGCGATGCAGTAGGGTTCTCGCGTTTTGACCAAGCGCCTGGCACTGGCTGGACCATTGCCGGCATGGTCGGCACCCAATGCGGCATTCCCTTAAAGCGCGTGAGCGTATTCGACGAAAACACCCAGGGCGAGGTGCTCACGTCCTTTCTGCCCAACGCCGTGTGCCTGAGCGACCTCCTGGCCCAACGTGGCTACCGCAATGTGTTCATGGGTGGCGGCTCGACCGCGTTTGCAGGCAAGGACAAATTCCTGCACGACCACCACTACCAGGAAGCCTATGGCAAGGAAGACTGGTTGGGCGCCGGCGTGCAGGAAGGCGCGATGAACGCCTGGGGGCTGTACGACGGCGACCTGTTCGCACGCGCCAAGACACGCCTGCGCGCTCTGCATGCGTCGCATCAGCGCTTCAACCTCACCATCCTCACCGTCAACACCCACGAGCCCGAAGGCCATCTGTCGCAGCGTTGTGGCGAGCAGGGCTATGCCGGCTTCGAAGGCGTGGTGCAATGCACGGCAAGCGACCTTGGCCAATTCCTCGACTTCGTCAAGACCAGCGGCTATCTGGCCGACACCAACGTGGTGGTCATGGGAGACCACCTGGCGCGCAAGAATCCGGTGTATGACAAGCTGTCCGAAGTGCCCGAACGGACCATCTTCAATTTGTTTGTCTCGTCGGATTTGCCGCGCAAAAATACCGATCAGATCGTCCATTTCGATATGCTGCCCACCATTCTGGATTTTAGGGTTTTCTTTTTAGCTTGGTGTAGGGTTTGAGTG
>JBJMVX010000104.1:0-9490 GCA_045810445.1 Massilia sp. | reverse complement strand
CGGCCGTGTGCTGATCTGGAGTTAAGCAGCGCGTCGTCCTCGCTTAATTCTTCACGGTTGTGTGCTGGTCTGGAGTTAAGCAGTACGTCGTCCTCGCGGAAGCGGGGACGACCGCAAGCGGTCGTGCGCCAACGCATGCGGTGGCCCTATGCTGAGGCGAACGATGTATGGGTCCCCGCTTTCGCGAGGACGACGTGGGGTGGCTTTCGCGAGGACGACGTGGGGTCGCTTTGGCGAGGACGACGTGGGGCCGCTTTGGCGGGGACGACGTGGGGTGGCTTTCGCGGGGACGACGTGGGGCCGCTTTCGCGAGGACGAAACTTACTTGACCGGATCGAGCTTTTGGTCTGCCGTCACCGCCACATCAACCAGCAATTCCGCCACCTGCGTAAAAAACGCCGGCTTGATCTTGTCGAAGGTGTCGCCCGGCTTGTGATAATCGGCATGGTCCTCCACCCCGAAATACAGGAAAGGCACATTGGCCTCATGGAAGGGCCCATGGTCGGAACTGAAGGTCCAGTCATCATCCGCCTTTGACGGCACCGGTACGTCATGCCCCATCTTGAGCTTGACCTTGGTGCGCGATGCAGCCGCCGTCACGATCTCGGTCAAGGCCGGATAGTGATGCAAACCCGCCGCCCAGATCTCGTTATTGTCGTTGCGGCTGACCATGTCCAGGTTCAGATCCATCACCAGCTTGTCGCGCGCGAACGGCAGCTTCTTCACGAAGGCGATTCCGCCTTGCAGTCCGAGCTCCTCACCATCAAACGCGGCAAAGACGATCGTATGGCGCGGTGGGTGCTGGCGGAAGTAGTCGGCAATGGCCAGCATGGCCGCCACGCCCGACGCATTGTCGTCGGCGCCGGGATAAATGACGCCTTCACGCACGCCCAGGTGGTCGTAATGGGCCGAGACCACCAGATAGCGTTCCGGGTTAAGGGTGCCGGGAATGAAGCCCACCAGGTTGGTGGCCGACGGGTAGTTGGTCTCAACCTGTTTGCGGTTTTTCACGGTGAAGGAAAACGGCATGGCATAGCCGCCGTCGAACGATTTCAGGCCAAGCTGCTCAAAGCGTTTGGTGAGGTAGGCTTGCGCCAGGCGGCTGCCTTCGGTGCCGGTCCTGCGACCTGCAAAAGCTTCCGATGACAGAACACGCACATCACCTAGCAGCGCCTTCCCATCCACGGTAATAGCGGCATTGGCATGGCCGCTCAGGCAAGCGAAGGCGATGGCGACAAGCGCCGTCAAATGCGAAGGTTTCATGAAGTCGCTCCAAGTCATCGAGGCGCCAAGAATACCACCACTGCAGCACGGACCACGCCTTCCGGTCGAAGATTTTTCAGCCAGTGTGCCGTCCTAAAATAGAACTCCCCGACGCTGCACCGGGATCACCTCACTATTTTCATCAAGCTTGAGCGCCAGCACCGTCAGAAAATTGGCGGTATCGTACAAGGACAGGATTGAATTCGCGGGCATTCTGCGCGCGGCCGCTTCGTCGTCACTTTCCTCGACGCTGGCAAACAAGAACGGGATGCCTGCCTCGTGAAATACGCGATGATCGGACTCGCCTGTCCAGTCCGCGACACGGATGGCGCGCCAGAAAGGCCGGTCATGACCCATTCCAACTGGCCGCTTGCTCGAATACGAGGCCGCGTCCACGATCCATTTCAACGGGGGCGTATACTGGGTGCCTGCGATACAAAATTCGTAGGCGTTCTTGCTCGTGACAATATCGAGGTTGAGATTGAGCGCGATCTGCTCCCTGGCCATGGGAGGATGGTCGACGAAGGCGCGCGCGCCAGCCTGCCCGAGTTCTTCCGCATCAAAGGCCGCGAACACGATCGAATTACGTGGGGGATGCTGGGCAAAATAAGCTGCCATTGCCAACATCGCGGCCAGGCCGGATTCATTTGCCTTCCACTGGTCTAGCCCGTACTTGCCGGGCTCCGCGTGAGTATCATACCTGGCCGATACAACAATGTAGCGCTGTGGGAAATGCGTACCGCGTACGTAGCCCACCAGGTTGGTCGCCACTGGATAGGATTGCTTCCAATGCGCCCCCGGTTTGAACAGGCCGCCAATTTGCGTGCGGGTAAAAGAGAATGGCCACGCATAGGTATCGCCAAACCCCAGCAGGCCTATCTGAGCATAGCGAGCCGTGATGTAGGACTGCGCCTGGCGACTACCTGCACTGCCAACCTCGCGCGACGCTAACGCTGGGGACACGAAGGCATCCACATCCGCAGCGAGCACGCTCCCATCCACTTGCCCCTGTGGCTGCTGGTTCCCGCTGTGGGCGTTACCGTAGATACGCGACCACTCGTTTTCCTCCATCGACATCACAGTGACAACGATGAAAAAAATCACGATACCTATGGTTTGCAGCGTTTCTTTCACTGTCATCGTAGCGGCCTATAAAAACAAAAAACGCGCCAGTCCCGACAGGCGCTGGCGCGTTATTTTTTGCAAGGTCGGGGCCTACTCGACGGCCTTGACCATCGCCTCGATCACCTTCTTCGCGTCGCCAAACACCATCATGGTATTGGCCTGATAGAACAGGTCGTTGTCCAGGCCCGCATAGCCGGATGCCATCGAGCGCTTGTTGACGATGATGCTCTTGGCCTTGTACGCCTCCAGAATCGGCATGCCGGCAATCGGCGACTTCGGATCCTTGGCGGCCGGGTTGACCACGTCGTTGGCGCCCAATACCAGCACCACATCGGTCTGGCCAAACTCGCCATTGATGTCTTCCATCTCGAACACCTGGTCATACGGCACTTCGGCTTCGGCGAGCAGCACGTTCATATGACCTGGCATGCGACCCGCTACCGGGTGAATCGCGTACTTCACGATCACGCCCTTGTGGGTGAGCTTTTCAACCAGTTCCTTGAGCGAGTGCTGGGCGCGCGCCACGGCCAGGCCGTAGCCCGGCACGATGATGACGGTTTCCGCATTACTCATGATGAAGGCCGCATCCTCGGCCGAACCGGACTTGACCGGGCGCTGCTCTTGCGCCGCGCCGCCGGCAACGGCAGCCTCGCCGCCAAAACCACCGAGGATCACGTTGAAGAAGGAGCGGTTCATGGCCTTGCACATGATGTAAGAGAGAATCGCGCCGGACGAGCCCACGAGCGAACCGGCGATGATCAGCATGGCGTTATTGAGCGAGAAGCCAATGCCTGCAGCGGCCCAACCCGAATAGCTGTTCAACATGGACACGACGACCGGCATGTCGGCGCCGCCAATCGGGATGATGATCAAGACGCCCAAAACAAACGCCAGGACCGCCATGATGATGAAGGGCGTCCAAGCTGGCTGCACGCCGTCGGCAAAGCAGAACACCAGGCCCAGGGCAATGAGGGCCACGGCGATGCCGAGGTTGAGCATATGCTGGCCGGGGAAGCTGACCGGCGCGCCCTGGAACAGGCGGAACTTGTATTTGCCCGACAGCTTGCCGAAGGCGATCACGGAACCGGAGAAGGTGACAGCGCCGACAAAGGTACCAATGAACAGTTCGAGGCGGTTACCGAAGGGCAGTGCCTGGCCGAGGGCCGCAATGTTAAAGGCAGATGGCTCGGAGACCGCTGCAATGGCGATGCACACGGCAGCCAGGCCAATGAGCGAGTGCATGGCAGCGACCAGTTCCGGCATCTTGGTCATCTCGACTTTTTTGGCAGCGAAGGCGCCAATGCCGCCACCGACCACCACGCCGAGGATCACCAGGCCGAAACCCAGGCCGCCGTCAACGGCAGGCGCCATCGATTTTAGCTTGAGGATCAGGGCCACGGTGGTGACGGCCGCAATGGCCATGCCGCTCATGCCAAAGGCGTTACCTTTACGCGCGGTCGCTGGCGAGGACAAGCCCTTGAGCGCCTGGATGAAGCACACCGAGGCAATCAGGTAGAACATCGTGACCAGATTCATCGTGATGAAATTCATGCGTGATCTCCTGGCTTGGCCTTCGGTTCCTTCTTCTTGAACATTTCCAGCATGCGCTGGGTGACCAGGAAGCCGCCAAATACATTGACCGCCGCCAGCGCCACGGCCAAGGTGCCGGTGACCTGACCGACGATGCCGGTGGTCAGACCGGCAGCGAGCATGGCGCCGACGATGATGATGGCCGAGATGGCGTTGGTCACCGCCATGAGCGGCGTATGCAGCGCAGGCGTAACGGTCCACACAACGTGGTAGCCGACGTAAATGGCCAGCACGAAGATGATGAGATTAATAATGGTGTGGCTGACTTCCATGTTGCCTCCCTCTTTTATGTATTTTGAAAAATTACTTTTTCATTCCCGTGATCTTGTTGTCGGCGTCCACGAACACGACTTTCGGCGTGTACTCGCGGGCCTGTGCTTCGTCCATGGAACCGTAGGTGCAGATGATCAGCAAATCGCCCAGTTGCGCCTTGCGGGCTGCCGCGCCATTGAGCGAAATGCAGCCGCTGCCGCGCAAGCCTTCGATGGCGTAGGTGGCAAAACGCTCGCCGTTGTTGACGTTGTACAGTTCAATGCGTTCGTTGACCCAGATATCGGCCGCCTCCAGCAGATTCGCATCGATACCACACGAGCCTTCATAGTGCAGGTCGGCCTGGGTGACGGTGACGCGGTGGAGTTTGGAACGCAGCATTACTCGTTGCATGGACATCGCTTACTTCTTTCTTAATGTGGAAATTACTTGCGCAGCACGTCGCCGCCGGCGCACACCAGCGTGGGCTTGAGAATCTCGTCCTCGCGGTCGATCACCAGCTTGTCATCCTTGTCGATGATCAGCTTGAGGAAGTCGAGCACATTGCGCGCATACAGGGCCGAGGCGTCGGCCGCGACCAGCGTGGCCAGGTCCGGCTCGCCGACAATGTGCACGCCGTGCTTGATGACGGTCTTGTTCAACTCCGACAGCGGGCAGTTGCCGCCTTGCGAGACTGCCAGGTCGACAATCACCGAACCGGGCTTCATGGCCTTGACCGTGTCCTCGGAAATGAGCACAGGCGCGGCGCGGCCGGGAATAAGGGCCGTGGTGATGATGATGTCGGCCAGCTTGGCGCGTTCGTGCACCAGTTCGGCCTGACGGCGCATCCAGTCAGCCGGCATCGATTTGGCGTAACCACCGGAGCCCTTGGCGATTTCCTTTTCTTCGTCCGTCAGATAAGGCACGTCGATGAACTTGGCGCCCAGGGACTCGACCTGCTCTTTGACAGGAGGACGCACGTCGGACGCCTCGATGACAGCACCCAGGCGCTTGGCCGTGGCAATGGCCTGCAGGCCGGCCACGCCAACGCCCATGATCAGCACGCGGGCTGCCTTGACGGTGCCGGCAGCGGTCATCAGCATGGGCATGAAGCGCTGGTAGGTATTGGCTGCAACCATGACGGCCTTGTAGCCGGCGATATTCGCTTGCGAGGACAGCACGTCCATCGACTGGGCGCGCGTGATGCGGGGAACGGCTTCCAGCGAAAACGCTTGCAGGCCGGCGGCGGCCATGGCGGCGATATTATCGGCGTCAAAAGGATTGAGCATGCCGATCAGCACCGCATCACGTTTCATTAGTGCGCGTTCCTCGGCGTTCGGCGCCCGCACCTTCAGCACCACATCACAACCAAAGGCATCGGCAGCGCTGCCCACGGTGGCGCCGGCGGCCACATAGGCTTCGTCGATCACGGAAGCATGCACGCCCGCACCTGACTGCACAATCACCTGATGTTTGGCGGCGAGCTTCTTGACCGTCTCGGGAGTTGCAGCGACGCGGGTTTCACCGGGCCGCGTTTCGGCCGGTATGCCTATTCTCATGAACGCCTCCAAAATTGATAAGTTGGCTAGGATATTACACGGAAACGTCAAAATAGAACTACCGTTCGTTTTTTCTAGATGCCATCCTCGATTTTCAAACCGGTTGTGCTACGCACCTGGCATTTTTCATTCATTTTTTGTATCAAATCAATGTGGCTTTATGGCACTTGGGCAGTGCTTGCCGGGCCAAGGTAAAATGACGGCTCTTTTTCAAGGACGCCCATGCCGCACATCTGGAGACCTTCCGTGACCGTCGCCGCCATCATCGAACGTGATGGCCACTTCCTGCTGGTGGAAGAAGAAACCAGCGAAGGCATACGACTGAACCAGCCGGCCGGCCACCTGGACCCGCACGAGACGCTGGAACAGGCGGTGGTGCGCGAAACGCTGGAAGAAACCGCCCACGATTTCACGCCAACGGCCTTGGTCGGCATGTATATGTCGCGCTATACGTCCAAGCGGCGCGGGGTGGACGTGACGTATTTGCGCTTCACCTTCTGCGGCACGCCGGGCGCGGTGCACGACCAGCCGCTCGATGAAGGCATTTTGCGCACCTTGTGGATGACGCGCGACGAGATTGCCGCCTGCCCCGAGCGCCTGCGCAGCCCGATTGTGCTGCAATGCGTGGACGACTATCTGGCCGGCAAGCGCGCGCCCCTGGAACTGCTGCACACCCACCCTTCGGTACTCGAAGGTGGACTCACCACGAATACGGAATTGACGCAATGAGCAAGAAGAAAGTCGTGATCGGCATGTCGGGAGGAGTCGACTCCTCGGTCGCGGCGTGGATGCTCAAGGAACAGGGCTACGAAGTGGTTGGCCTGTTCATGAAAAACTGGGAAGACGACGACGATTCCGAATTCTGCTCGTCACGCCAGGACTGGATCGACGCGGCCAGCGTGGCCGACGTGGTCGGTGTCGATATCGAGGCAGTCAATTTCGCGGCCGAATACAAGGACCGCGTATTCGCCGAATTCCTGCGCGAGTATCAGGCCGGGCGCACGCCCAATCCGGACGTGCTGTGCAACGCCGAAATCAAGTTCAAGGCCTTTCTCGACCATGCCATGCACCTGGGCGCGGACCTGATCGCGACCGGTCACTATGCGCGGGTACGCGACAACGCCGGCAGCTTCGAGCTGCTCAAGGCGGTTGACCACACCAAGGACCAGAGCTATTTCCTGCATCGTTTGAACCAGGCGCAGTTGTCCAAGACCCTGTTCCCGCTTGGTGAGATACCCAAGACCGAAGTGCGCAAGATCGCTGAAAAGCTGGCCCTGCCCAATGCCGCGAAAAAGGATTCGACCGGTATTTGCTTCATTGGCGAGCGGCCGTTTCGCGACTTCCTCAATCGCTACCTGTCGTACAAACCGGGGCCGATGAAAACTGACGACGGCACCGTCGTGGGCGAACATGTAGGCTTGTCGTTCTATACGCTGGGCCAGCGCAAGGGCATTGGCGTGGGCGGCATGAAAAAATACCGCAATGACGACGGCAGCAGCGATGCCTGGTATGTGGCGCGCAAGGATATCGAGAACAATACCCTGTACATCGTGCAGGGTCACGACCATCCGTGGTTGCTATCGGGTGCGCTGCATGCGGACCAGGCTAGCTGGATTGCGGGTGTGGCACCGCAGGAGGGGGCCATGTCGGCCAAGACGCGCTATCGGCAGGCGGATGTGGGATGCGTGATTGCGCCCGATGGTGAGAGCCACTTCGCGCTCGACTTCACCGATCCGCAATGGGCGGTCACGCCCGGGCAGTCAGCTGTCCTGTATGACGGCGATGTTTGTTTGGGCGGCGGGATCATTGCCGGCTCCAACAAATAAGGCGTCCCTCAGCTAACAGCCAACCCCTGCGCGCTTGCAAAGGCAAGGACTGCCTCAAGCTCACAGCTAACCCTACTGTCCTTGCGAAAGCGAGGACCCATACGACCGATGCTTCGTGATTCGCGACGATTTGCACAGGTGCTATCTGTCCTCGCTTTTCGCAAGGACACTGGCGGGACAGCCGCCTTCAGGCTTGCGCTTGCTGCTTCTTGATCATCGCCAGCACGGCATTGCGTATCGTATTGAGCACCGCATCACCCTTGAACGGCTTGACGATAAACCCATGCACGCCACGTGCGAGCGCCTTTTGAATGGTGGCCGCGTCCATCTCACCGGACACCATGAAGATCAGCGTCTTGGGAAAATTGGCACGCACCTGTTCGACGATGTTCTGCCCATCCTCGACCTGTTCGAGCGCGATGCAAAATACGTGAGGCTGGAATTTCTGGATCAGCAGGTAGCCCTTGTCCGAGGTATGGGTATGCCCCACCACGTCATAGCCGCCGTCGGTCAGCACGGTATTGAGCAAGCCGCGCGAGATCGCGCTTGAATCGACCAGCACTGCCTTTAACATAGTCCGCGCCCTTTCAATTAGAACGACTCATACGCCAGCATATTCCAAGTTACCCCCAGTCGTACATCTGTTTTAAGCGCCACCAGCTGGCGCGACAGGTACAAAATCTCACGTTCGGCCCGCAGCCGCTCGCCAATCGGGGTCTTGAGAATGCCGGCGCCGGCCATCACGGCGTCAAGGTCGCCATAGGCATTGAGCAGCTTGGCCGCCGTTTTCATGCCCACCTTGGACACGCCCGGCACGCCATCGGTAACGTCGCCCATCAGCGCCAGCAGGTCGGTGAGCAGCTCGGGCGCCACGCCAAATTTGTTGCGCACCCAGGCGTCGTCATGCCACTCGCCCTTGAAATGGTCCCACACCAGGGCGCCATGGGCGATCAGGCCATGCAGGTCCTTGTCGGTACTGGCGACGATGGCTTCGCCCCGGCCTTCGGCCAACCAGCGCAGCACGCCCGTGCCGATCACGTCATCAGCTTCCACCTCGGGCAGCATCAGCACATGCAGGCCTTCGCCAGCGAGCTTCTCGTGAAAGCCAGGCAGCGCCTCGCGCAAAAAAGATGGCATGGGCGCGCGCTGCTCGCGATAGCGCGGGTACAGCGCGTGGCGCCAGGTGGTACCGCCAAAGTCAAAGGCGGCCAGCACATGGGTCGGTGAATGGGCTGCCAGCAGCTTGCGAAACGAAGACAGCGCATGGCGCAGCGCGGTATCGGCCTTCTCCTGCGAATCGGGCTCGGGACTGGCTTCGTACACCCTGCGTACGATATTGAGACCGTCAATCGCCAGAAGCTTGGCCATGGTCTTTACTTCATCAGGGCGTACGGGCCGCCGCGTTCCAGGCCGCGCTGGTAGGCGGGCCGCGCGTGGATGCGCTGCAGGAAGCGGGCCAGCTTGGGATACTTTTGATCGAGCCCGCCGCGCGCCGATGCTGCTTCGAGCACGAAGCTGACCTGGATGTCGGCGGCAGTGAATTCGTCACCGGCGAACCATTCGCGCTGCGACAGTTCGGACTCCAGATAAGCCAGGTGCTGGGCGATCTGCGGATTGATATAGCTCGATTTGACCTTGCCGGCGATGCCCTTGGCAATGGGCTTGGCAAAAAAGGGCATGGGACTGGTGGCGACCTTGTCGAACACAAGCTTCATCAGCAAGGGCGTCATGGCCGAGCCTTCGGCGTAGTGCAGGAAGTAGGTATAGCGCAGCTTGTCCGGCGTGCCGGCAGCGGGAATCAGGCGCCCCTTGCCATAGCGTTCCACCAAATACTCGATAATCGCGCCGGACTCGGCTACCATGGTGTCGCCGTCAGTG
>JBJMVX010000103.1:0-5557 GCA_045810445.1 Massilia sp. | reverse complement strand
TCTTGCGCTGGGCAAGACGCTGCGCCTGGGCGTGCTGGCCGAAGGTATCGAAACGATCGAGCAACTGGCGTTTTTCACCGATGCCGGCTGCGCCGAATACCAGGGCTACCTGTACAGCCGGCCCTTGCCGGCCGACGCGCTGGAACGCTTCATTGCCGACACCACCATCACCAGCTGACGCCCCTCATCAATTCGCGTTTACGTAGTAAAATTTCTTGCAAACGCAATATTTATGTAGTAAATTTACATTACCAGCCAGCTTAGGTCACAGCGACCGCCGCTCTTGCGTGCGCCGGTCGCCTGACCTAGGCGGCATCATGTTCCTGCATTCACTTTTTTGCGACCACACACTATGGCACTTACCGATTTTGACCTCGTTCTCTTTGGCGGCAGCGGCGATCTGGCGATGCGCAAACTGCTCCCTGCGATGTATGCGCGCGACGTCGCCAATGACCTGCCAGCGACTGCCCGCATCATTTGCGTAGGCCGTCACGAATGGTCGACCGAGGAGTTCCTGTCCACCGTCGAAAGCACCTCCAAGCCAAACGTCAAGAACGCCACCGATGGCGGCTGGTCCAAATTCATCAAGCGCATCGTCTACGTCTCGCTCAACGCGACCGACGTCGCCACTTACGGCGCCCTGGTCGACACCCTGCGCAAGGATCCCGCCCTCACCCGCGTGTACTACCTGGCCACGCCGCCGCACCTGTTTGCGCAAATCTGCGACAACCTCGCGGAAGTCGGTCTGGCCACTGCCAATTCGCGCGTGGTGCTGGAAAAGCCGCTGGGACGCGATTTGGAATCGGCCAAGCAGATCAACGCGGAAGTTGGCAAGGTCTTCGCCGAATCGCAGATCTACCGGATTGACCATTATCTGGGCAAGGAAACCGTACAAAATCTCCTGGCTCTGCGCTTCGGAAACATCCTGTTCGAGCCGCTGTGGCGCCGTGAATGGATCTCCGACGTGCAGATCACCATCGCCGAAAAAATCGGCGTGGGCAATCGCATGGGTTACTACGACACCTCGGGCGCGCTGCGCGACATGCTGCAAAATCACCTGCTGCAGCTGCTCTGTATCGTCGCCATGGAACCGCCAACCTCGATCGCACCGGACGCCGTGCGTGACGCCAAGCTGCAGGTCCTGCGCTCGCTCAAGCGCTTCACGCCGACGACGCTGGCGCAAAACATCGTGCGCGGCCAGTACCGGTCGGGCCATGTGGACGGCAAGGCAGTGCCTAGCTACCGCGACGAGCCGGACGCACCGGAACAGACCAGCACTGAAACCTTCGTCGCCATCAAGGCCGAAATCGATACCTGGCGCTGGGCCGGCGTGCCTTTCTATCTGCGCACCGGCAAACGCATGGCCGAGAGCCTGGCTGAAATCGTGGTGCGCTTCAAGCAGATTCCTCACTCGATCTTCAACCAGCCGACCAGCAGCTTCCAGCCAAACAGCCTGGTGATCCGCCTGCAACCGGACGAAGGCCTGTCGATGAACCTGATGGCCAAGACGCCAGGCGACAGCATGCGCTTGAAGCAGGCCGAACTCGAACTCGACTTCAAGGAACAGTTCAAGACGCCGCGCATGGATGCTTACGAGCGTCTGCTGCTGGACGTCCTGCGCGGTCAACTGACCTTGTTCATGCGCGGCGACGAACTGGAAGCAGCATGGGAATGGGTCGAACCAATTCTCGATCACTGGGAAGAAGATGACAGCGTGCCGATTCCTTACACAGCTGGCACCTGGGGTCCCGCCGCAGCCAGTGCTTTAATTGGCCGCGACGGCCTTCAATGGCGTGAAGAAGCCCTGCCAGAGGACTAATGCTGCTCGACTCCATCCGCACCCAGCTCGACTCGCTCTCCAAATCGGAGAAAAAAGTCGCGCTGGCCGTGCTCGAACATCCCGGCGCCACGGTCAGCCAGAACATCACCGCGCTTGCCAAAAGCGCGCAGGTGTCCGAGCCGACGGTCGTGCGTTTTTGCCGCACCCTGGGCTACGACGGCTGGCACGAATTCAAGCTGAAACTGGCGCAGGGCCTGGCTCTTGCCATGCCGGGCGTGAACGAACAGCCGGCCCAGGATGACCTGGCGTCCGACCTGGTCAACAAGATCTGCAGCCGCTCGATCAACACCCTGCTCGACCTGCGCAACAACCTGAACCCGGAAGCGATCCAGCGCGCGCTTGATATTCTCTCGCGTGCCAACAAGATCGAATTCTATGGCCAGGGCACGTCGGGGATTGTGGCGACTGACGCCCAGCACAAATTTTTCCGCTCGGGCGTGCCGACGGTGGCCTACGCCGACCCGAATATCCACAGCATTGCCGCTGCCTTGCTGCACGAAGGCGATGCTGTCGTTGCCATTTCGCAACGCGGCAACAGCCCCGCACTGGTGCGCTCAGTCAAGTTGGCGCGCCGCGGCGGGGCCGATGTGATCGTGTTGGCGCCGTCCGGCACCCCGCTGGCGGACCTGGCAACCGTGCTCATTCCCATCGATCTGGTGTTCAATACCGACCCATACACCCCTATTTCAGCCCGTTTGGCCTATCTGGTGGTCATTGACGTGCTGGCGGTGGGCTTGGCCTTGCAGCGCGGGCCGGAATTCCGCAAAAAGATGCAGAATGCCCAGAAGGCGCTCCAGGAATTTGACATGCAATTCGATTCGTTCATAGGCTAGGGCTAAGCTGTACAATAGTGGTCTGATTGCTATTTTTTTTCGGGCCGCCAATGAACCAACTCGAACAACTGAAACAATTCACGACCGTCGTTGCCGACACGGGTGACTTCCAGTCGATCAAGCAGTTCACGCCACAGGATGCGACAACCAATCCCTCGCTGATTCTCAAAGCCGTCCAGAAGCCGGAATACCGGCCCTTGCTCGAGCAGGCCCTCAAAGACCATCCCCAGTTATCGACCAGCGACATCATCGACCGCGTGCTGGTTGCCTTTGGCATGGAAATCCTGAAAATTATTCCTGGCCGCGTATCGACCGAAGTCGATGCCCGCCTGTCGTTCGACACCGAAGCGACGGTGGCCAAGGGGCGCGAGCTGATTGCGCTGTACGAGGAAGCTGGCGCCGGTCGTGCGCGCGTGCTGATCAAGATTGCCTCGACCTGGGAAGGTATCCGGGCGGCCGAGATTTTGCAGAAGGAAGGCATCCGCTGCAATATGACCTTGCTGTTCGCGCTGCCGCAGGCAATTGCCTGCGCCGAAGCGGGCGCCCAGCTCATTTCGCCGTTTGTCGGCCGCATTTACGATTACTTCAAAAAGACCACCGGCATTGACTACATGGGATCGGAAGACCCGGGCGTGCAGTCGGTCAAACGCATTTACAGCTACTACCGCAAGTTCGGCTACAAGACCGAGGTGATGGGCGCGAGCTTTCGCAACACCTCGCAGATTCTGGAGCTCGCTGGTTGCGATTTGCTGACCATCAGTCCGGACCTGCTGCAAAAGCTGGCTGGAAGCGATGCCAAGGTCGAGCGCAAGCTGGGAACGGATGGCCCATCGGTGGCGATTGAAAAAGTCGCGCTCGATGAAAAAACCTTCCGTTTCATGATGAATGAAGATCCGATGGCCACCGAGAAACTGGCCGAAGGGATACGGGCGTTCTGTGCCGATTCGGGCAAGCTCAAGCAAATCATTACGGGGATGCGCTAGGTTTTGAAGTCGGTTTGGCGCAATTGCCTAGGACAGTAAAATCAAATGCTAGTACGTCGTCCTCTGCGAAAGCAGCGTTGCGACGCCTCGCGCCCCATGCACAGCGCTACCCCGTCGTCCTCGCGAAAGCGGGGACCCATGCTGAAGCACGCCTAGTATGGGTCCCCGCCTTCGCGAGGACGACGGGGTATAGCGGGGTAACTTAGTTGGTGATGCGGGTAACGCAGCTGGTATAGCGGGGTAACTTAGTTGGTGATGCGAGTAACGCAGCTGGTATAGCTGGGTAACGTAGTTGGTGCTGCGTGTAATGCAGCTGATTTCGCGGGTAACGCAGTTGCCATTTCGGGCAACGCAGCCGATATTGCGGGTACCACCGGTTTGACGTCGCAACCCAGTATGGAACTAAACGTCATTTTTCAAGCACTAACTTCGCTCCTTCAACACGACAACCGCAAGGATTGCAGATGCGTATCGATGATGTCGCCACCCATCTTGACCAAGTCAAAATCCGGCGCCATCAGCCAGTTGCGTATCAACCCTTCCATCAGTACCCACATGCCCAAGGCCGCTGCGCGCGGCTTCACACCCGGCTTGAGCATGCCACGCTTGATGCCCAGCTTAACGCGACGCTCGGCCCGCTTCATCCAGTCCGCCTTGTTGTCGGCACGCCGCTCGCGCACCGCGTTCATCTCGTCGGTGTACTCCATCTTCAAGGTCGCAATCTCAAAGGTGCGCCGCGCCATCGGGTTTTCCACCGCCAAACGAAATACCCGCACCGCATAGTCGCGCAACTCACCCACCGGGTCGTCACTGTCGTTTCGATCGAGCATCGCCATCGCCGCCTCCAGCGGCATCTTGGCGCGTTCCATCATGGCGTTGAACATCGCGCCCTTGTCTTCGAAGTGCCAGTAAATTGCACCGCGCGTCACGCCTGCCGCCGTGGCGATATGCTGCAAGGTGGTGCCCGAGACCCCACGTTCGGCAAACAGGTTCGCCGCAGCATCAAGGATGCTATCGCGCGTTGCCAGCGCATCCTCTTTGGTCTTGCGCACCATGTGCTTCTCCAGTCCTTGGCGGTCAGAAACTACTTACATACATTCGTGTTAGTATATTTTAAATCACCCCACGCCAGTAGCGTAGTTCAAGAAAATCGACTAACTGTCCGGTAAATACAACTACCTGCGTTTAACAAGAAGGATGTACACGCAATGCGCCACGCCATGATTACCAGCACCACCCTGACCCGGCTTGCCGCCGCTACGCTGGCTGCCACCTTGCTGCTGAGCGCTTGCGGCGACAAGTCCGCTGCTGCACCAGGCGCAGGCGGTCCGCGTCCGCCGCCGGAAGTGGGCGTCATCGCCGTCAAGTTCGAGCCAGTTGCCCTGCAAACCGAGCTGCCTGGCCGCGTTGAGCCGGTGCGCGTGGCCCAGGTCCGCGCCCGTGTCAACGGCGTCGTGCTCAAGCGCCTGTTCACAGAAGGCAGCGAGGTCAAGGCCGGCCAGTTGCTGTACCAAATTGATCCCGCGCCTTACCAGGCATCACTGGCCAGCGCGCGTGCAGCCCTGGCGAAAGCGGAAGCGAACTTGTCCCAGGCTGCCGCCCAGGCCGCGCGCTACAAGCCCCTGGTTGAGGCGAACGCGGTAAGCAAGCAGGAATACGTCAACGTGGTTGCCGCTGCCAAGCAGGGCGAGGCCGATGTGGCCGCCAACCGCGCCGCGGTCCAGATCGCGCAGATCAACGCGGGCTACGCTAATGTGACTGCGCCGATTGCCGGTCATATCGGCCGCGCGCTGGTGACCGAAGGCGCATTGGTGAGCGCGACCGAGGCGACCCAGTTGGCACTGATCCAGCAAACGAGCAGCGTGTTCGTCAACTTCACCCAGTCGGCCACTGAACTGCAG
>JBJMVX010000102.1:0-11071 GCA_045810445.1 Massilia sp. | reverse complement strand
CCCTTACTGCCTACCTTGGTTGCAGCGGAATGGTGCCCATGGTGGGCGTCGAGCACGGCTCCTCGTCGAAGGCAATATCGCCCAGCGGGCTGGCCACGCCGTCGGCCTTGATGTCCTTGAAGCCGAACAGCTCGCGGTCCATCAGGTGTGAAGGCACCACCGTCGAGAGCGACGAGAAAATGCTTTCCACGCGCCCCGGATACTTCTTTTCCCACTCGCGCATCAAGCCCTTGATCTGCTTGCGCTGCAGGTTTTCCTGCGAGCCGCACAGGTCGCAGGGGATGATGGGGAATTGCTTGACCTCGGCGTAGCGCGTCGAGTCCTCTTCCTTCACATAGGCCATCGGACGGATCACCATGTGTTTGCCATCGTCGGACACCAGCTTGGCCGGCATGCCTTTGAGTTTGCCACCGAAGAACATATTCAGGAAGAAGGTTTCCAGGATATCGTCGCGGTGGTGGCCCAGCGCGATCTTGTTGCAGCCCAGTTCATCCGCCACGCGGTAGAGGATGCCGCGGCGCAGGCGCGAGCACAGCGAGCAGGTGGTCTTGCCTTCCGGGATAAGACGCTTGACGATGCTGTAGGTGTCCTGGTTTTCAATGTGGAAGGGCACGCCCAACTTGGTCAGATAGGCTGGCAGGATGTCGGCCGGGAAGTTTGGCTGTTTCTGGTCCAGGTTGACGGCAATGATGTCGAAGTGAATAGGCGCGCGCTCGCGCAGCGTCATCAGGATGTCGAGCAGGGCGTAGCTATCCTTGCCGCCCGACAGGCACACCATCACCTTGTCGCCATCTTCAATCATGTTGAAGTCGCCAATGGCCTGGCCCACCAGGCGGCACAGGCGCTTGTGCAGCTTGTTGTTTTCGTAGGCGACCTTGTCCTCGCTCTTTTCCATCACGGCCGCGTTCATGCTTCGTCCTTGATCTGGAACACTTCCACGCCCACGCCTTCGCAGTCCGGATACACGTCCGGCTTCATGGTCGAGACCCGCACCGCGCGCACGTTCGGGTGGGCGAGCATGGAGCGCACGACGTCGTCACACAGGGTTTCCTGCAGATGCACATGGCCTTGCGCCATGCGGCGGGCAATGGTCTCGCGCATGAAGTCGTAGTCGACCACTTCGGCCAGGTGATCGTCCTTGGGCGTGGACAGGGCCAGTGGAATGTACAGGTCGACGTTGATGATGACGCGCTGCTCGCCCTTCTTTTCAAAATCGTGCACGCCGATATTGATCATGACTTCATAGTTGCGCAAAAACAGGCGGCGGCAATCGGCAAGCTTGGGGTGGGTCAGGGCGGACAGCATGGTGGACTTTCGTGGCAATTATTTGGTAAGGAACATCACGTCGCGCGGCAGTGGCATCAGGTGCTGGCCGCCGTCAACTATCAGGGTGGTGCCGGTAATGGCGCGCGCGCTGGCCAGGTAACAGACAGCCTCGACTATGTCGCGCACTTCGCTCGAGCGTCCCAGCGGCGTAGCCTGGTGGGCCTGGGCAAAACCGCTTTCGCTTTGCTCGCCCGACACCATGGTCAGGCCGGGCGCCACGCCCACCACGCGCACGCGCGGCGCCAGCGCTTGCGCCAGCATGGTGGTGGCCGTGTGCAGCGCCGCCTTGGACAGGGTGTACGACAAAAAATCGGGATTCATATTGTACAGCTTCTGGTCCAGCAGGTTGATGACCACGGCCTGGCTGCCTTCGGGCGTGGCAGCGTGCAGGGCCTGGGCCAGCAGGATGGGGGCTGCCACATTCACTTGCATCTGCTGGGCCAGCAGGGCTGGCGAAAAGTCGGCCGCGCTGTCATAACTAAATTGCGATGCATTGTTGACCACGCAGCTGACCGGACCCAGGGCATCCGTGGCCAGCGCCACCAGGGTGCGCACAGCCGCTTCGTCGTCCAGCGCGCAGGGCAGGAGCACCGCGCGCCGGCCCAGCGCCCGCACCGCCTCGGCAGTGGCGGTCGCTTCCGCGGCGGAATTACGGTAGTGCAGGGCCAGGTCCCAGCCGGCTGCGGCCAGGCCCAGCGCAATGGCGTGGCCGATGCGCTTGCCGGCACCGGTGACCAGGGCGACACGCGCGCTGGGGCTCTCTTGTGGCTGGTTCTTCAATTGTTGATCCGTCCTGTTGTGGCTACAATGCCGACATGTCCTTACCCGTACCCGATAGCGACGCGCTGGCCGCGTCCCACGCCCTGCAGCACCGCATCGCCGCCGAGGTGGCACAGCAGGAAGGCGCCATTTCCTTTGCCCGTTTCATGGAGCTGGCCCTGTACGCGCCCGGCCTGGGGTATTACAGCGGAGGCGCCGCCAAACTGGGCGCCGCCGGCGATTTTACGACCGCTCCGGAGATGTCGTCCCTGTTTGGCGCGGCGCTGGCCCGGGTGGCAGCCGCCATTATCGCCCAAACTGCGCCCAACATCCTCGAATTTGGCGCTGGCACGGGGAAACTGGCCTACGATGTGCTCAGCGCGCTGCAGGCTGATGGGATTGCCGTGGCCCAGTATGCGATCCTGGAATTGTCAGGCGAGCTGCGCGCGCGCCAACAGGAAACGCTCAAGGATTTTCCGCAGGTGTGCTGGCTCGATGCCTGGCCTGCCAGCTTCGACGGCGTGGTGCTGGCCAATGAAGTGCTCGACGCCATGCCGGTGCAACTGGTGCGCAAGGACGAGGGCGTGTGGCAGGAATTGATGGTCACCGTGAGCGAGGGCGCGTTCGCCTTCGTTGCGCGCGTTGCCGATGGCGCCCTGGCCGAGCGCATTGCGCGCCAGATCCCCGAGGCCGACCTGCTGCCCGATGGCTACCAGAGCGAGGTGCACGCGGTCGGCAGCGCCTTCATGGCCTCGCTCGCGCAGATGCTCGCCGCGGGCAAGGGCGCGGCCATCCTGTTCGACTATGGTTTTCCCGCCCATGAATACTATGTGGACCAGCGCACCGGCGGCACCTTGATGTGCCACTACCGCCACCACGCCCATCCCGAGCCCTTCTACCTGCCCGGCCTGCAGGACATTACCGCCCACGTGGATTTCACGGCCATGGCCCTCGCTGCCCAGGATGCTGGCGCCGAGGTCCTGGCCTATATGAACCAGGCGGCCTTCCTGCTGGGCGCGGGCATCGCCGAGCTGCTGCTCGCTACCAATCCGGACGACGCCCTGCGTTATCTGCCCCAGGCGAACGCCCTGCAAAAACTGGTCTCGCCAGCGGAAATGGGGGAATTGTTCAAGGTGCTGGTCATCGGTCACGCGGTCAGCCTGCCCGAGAGCATCGTCCGCGCCGACCGCAGCTACCGCCTGTAATTCGGACAAACTTGCGCCAAGGATACACACGGGCTATGCTGGAGCGCCCATGTGGGCGAGCGCGCCTGCCACATGGGCTATGATGAAGTTTCACCAACCCGTTTCGCCCAGCCCACGCCATGGCCAGAATCCACACGCACTATGACAACCTGAAAGTGTCGCGCAAGGCGCCACAGGAAGTCATACGCGCGGCCTACAAGGCACTGAGCCAGAAATACCATCCCGACAAGAATCCGGGCGACGCCAAGGCGGCCCGCATCATGGCCATCCTTAATAGCGCCTACGGCACCCTGGCCGATCCCACGCGGCGCCGCGAACACGACGAGTGGATCGCTGCCGAAGAGTGGGAAATCGAATGGCTGGAAAGCACCAAGGTCGAGGACGAGCGTGGCATGCTGCGCCACGAGCCCCACTGGGAGCCGGAGACGCCTGCGGGCGGCCAGGCCCGGCCCCGTGCCTGGCGCAGCCCGCTGTGGTGGTTGTCCCTAGGCCTGTGCCTGGCGCTCGGTTGCGCCGGCGGCATTGTGCTCATGGGCCAGTCCAAACTGCTGGCGGCCGCGCCCTTGCCGCGTCCCGACACCCGCGCGCCCGTCCCGGTCGTCGCAGCGCCTGCGCCCCTCGCGCCGCCGCGCAGCGAGCCCGATAACTGGGCCGTCAATCCGGCCGCTGCGGGCGAGTCCGCTCAAAGCGCCCCCCAGATCGCCACCCTGGCCGTGACCGAGGTCCAGATCCCTGCGCGCCGCCCCGATTGCGACACGGAATTGCATACGCTGGTGGCGCCCAATGGCGAGCCCTGGCCGAGCGCTTCCGGTTACCTGGAAGGCACGGCCATCGGCAATCCTGGCGAAGAGCTGCAGATCGTGATCGACAACAGCGCCAATGCCTCGCCCGTGCTGGCCAAGGTGGTGGACCTGGACAAGCGCAGCACGGTGCGCCAGGTGTTTGTGCTGGCCAATGAGCGTTGGACGGTGGAGAAATTGGCCGCAGGCAGGTACGCGCTGCGTTACCAGAACATCGAGGTGGGCGGCAGCCGCGCGGACTGCCTGGTCAAACGCAAGGCACGCGCGGCCGACGTGGTGCAGGCCGCGCCGGACGCCTAGCTGGCGATATTTTCAATCAAGCCCATTTCGCCCGAAGACATCAGCTTGTCGATGTCCACCAGAATCAGCATGCGCTCGTCCACCGTGCCCAGGCCGATCATGTAATCGGAATTGAAGGCGGTGCCCATTTCCGGGGCCGGCTTGACCTGGTCCGGCGAGAGCGTGGTCACGTCCGACACACTGTCGACCACCATGCCCATGATGCGCCCGCTGATATTGAGAATGATGACCACGGTGAACTGGTCATACACGGGTGTGCCCAGCTTGAACTTGATGCGCATGTCCACCACCGGAATGATGATGCCGCGCAGATTGATGACACCCTTGATGAATTCCGGCGCGTTGGCAATGCGGGTGACCGCTTCGTAACCGCGGATTTCCTGGACCTTCAGGATGTCGATGCCGTATTCCTCGGAACCGAGCGTAAAGGCGAGAAATTCGCGGCCAGCTGCCTCTTTGCCCGAAGTTGCGTTGGAGGTCGATTGCGCTTGCATAGGGTGATGTCCTTGTCATAGATACAAAGCCGGGACGCCGCGTCCAGCCTTTCATTCAAGAGTAGCAGAGTCGGGCGTGCTTGACGAGGGCGCGCTGTTGCCAGCTTGCAAAATAAGAAGGCCTGAGGCTAGACTTGGGTGCTACATTGTTTATAATTAAATGTGAAATGCGTGGCGCAGATGTGACAGTCGCCACCAAGGTCCGGCGGCAAGCTGCATTCTTTGATTTTGCACACGAAGCCCCTCTCTAGGAGCCTGTATGACCGACCTTACCGCCGAAGCCGAAGACAACTGGCTTCTGGACGAAGACGATGTCGCCGAAGGCGGCGTGCCGCAGGCGGCCATCGACCAGCGCCTGTGGCGTGTGCTGATCGTGGACGACGATGTCGACGTGCATGCGGTGACCCGCCTTGCGCTGCGCAACGTGAGCTTCAAGGGCCGCGAACTCGAACTGTTCTCCGCCTACAGCGGTCTGGAAGGCTACCAGATCCTGCGCGACACCCCCGACATTGCCCTGGTCTTGCTGGACGTGGTCATGGAAACCGACGACGCCGGCCTGATCCTGGCGCGCCGCATCCGCGAAGAATTGAACAACCAGATTGTGCGCGTCGTGCTGCGCACAGGCCAGCCGGGCCAGGCCCCCGAGCAGCGCGTGATCATCGAATACGATATCAACGATTACAAGGCCAAGACCGAGCTGACCACCCAGAAGCTGTTCACGACAGTGATTTCGGCCCTGCGCGCCTACGAATCCTTGATGATGCTGGAGCGCAGCCGCATTGGCCTGGGCAAGATCCTCGCTGGCGCTACCAATCTGTACCAGATCCATTCGCTGCGCGAGTTCGCCTCCGGTGTGCTCAACCAGGTCAGTGCCATCCTTGATGTGGGCGCCGACGGCGTGCTGTGCGTGATGTCGGCCGAAGCGGGCGCGCCCACGGTGGTCGCTGCCACTGGCGGTTATGCGCCGCTGGCCGACAATGAAGCCATGCCGCCTGACCATCCGCTGCTGCCGGCCATTGCCAAGGCCTTCACGGAAAAACACAGCCAGTTCGAGCATCCGGCCAATGTGCTGTTCATCCACACGATGGAAGAGCGCGAGCTGTGCATCTCGGTCACGCCGCCCTGGCCGCTCGCTGCCATCCAGCGCGACCTGCTGGAAGTGTTTTGCGAGCGTATTGCCGCCGCGTTTGACAATCTGTACATGTTTGGCCAGTTGCGCAAGGCCCAGGAAGCGACCGTGGTGGCCCTGGCCGACCTGGCCGAGTTCCGCGACCATGGCACGGGCGGCCATGTGCGCCGCGTGCAGAACCTGACGTCCCAGATTGCCCAGCGCATGAAGGACGTCGGCTCGGAGGACCCGGAGCTGACGCCCCAGTTGCTGGAAATGATAGGCCTGGCCAGCATCCTGCATGACGTGGGCAAGGTGTCCACGCCGGACATGGTGCTGCTGAAACCTGCCGCCCACACGCCCGAAGAGCGGCGCGTGATGCAAACCCATGCCCAGATCGGGCGCGCCATTCTCGAGCGCGCCGCCCAGATGGTCGATGGCGTAAGCTACCTCACGTATGGCGCCATGATTGCGGGCGGTCACCACGAGCATTACGACGGTGGCGGCTATCCGAACGCCGTGACCGGGCGCGCCATTCCCCTGTGCGCGCGCATCGTGGCCGTGGTGGACGTGTTTGACGCACTGCTGCATCGGCGCCCGTACAAGGAGCCCTGGCCCTATATGGACGTGCTGGACTATATCCGCCAGCGGCGCGGCACCCAGTTCGATCCTGAAGTGGTGGACGCGCTCCTGTTCGTCGTCGAGCAGAACCCGCCGGCACCGGCAGACGGGGAGTAAGCCCGGCTGCCCCGTGAAAGATGGAACATGAATGAACTGGATGGACTGTCAGCCCTGATCATCGAGCCGCATGCGGGCATGCGCGCCAGCATCCACAATATGCTCAATCTGTGCGGCTTGAGCAAGGTCGAGCATGCGGGCGGCTCGAATGCGGCCATCAAGCACGTCACCACCAAGTCCTTCGACCTGATCCTGTGCGAGTACGACCTCGATGGCGGCCAGGATGGCCAGCAACTGCTGGAAGACCTGCGCCACCACAAGCTCATTTCACTGTCGACCATGTTCTTCATGGTCACTGCCGAAGGCAATAACAGCAAGGTCATCAGCGCAGCCGAGCTGACCCCGACCGACTACATCCTCAAGCCCTTCACGGCCGACCGCCTGCTCGAGCGCATTGCGCGCGCGCTGGAAAAGCGCAATGCCTTCATGCCGGTCTACCAGTTCATGGACGCCGGCAACCAGCGCGACGCGATTGCCGCCTGCATCGAAGGGGTCAAGGCCCATCCGCGCTATGCCATTGATTTCTTGCGCCTGCGCGCAGAGTTGCACATGGTCTTGGGCGAGCCGGCCGAAGCCGAGCCCATCTACCAGCAACTGTTCGATGCGCGCCAGATCGGCTGGGCCAGGTTGGGCGTGGCCAAGACTTACTACATGCGCGAACGCTATGCGGAAGCGCTGGAAATTCTCGAAGCCTTGATCGAGCAGAACAAGAAATTCGTCGACGCCTACGATTGGCTGGCCAAGACCCATGCTGCCATTGGCGACCTGGAAAAGTCGCAACTGGCGCTCACTGAAGGGGTGGCCGTGTCGCCCCACGCGGTGCGGCGCCTGCGCAAGCTTGGCGAGATCGCCCTTGAAACGGGCGATACCGACACGGCCGAAAAAATCCTCAAGCAGGTGGTCAGCAAGGCCAAGTATTCCGAGTTCCGCGATCCGGAAGACCATGTCAAGCTGGTCCAGACGCTGGTGCGCAAGGGCGACCCGGTGCAGGCCGCAGCGGTCATTCGCGACCTGGACAAGTCCATGGCCGGGCAAAGGAATACGGTGGCCTGCAGCGCCATCTCCTCGGCCCTGGTGCACGAATACACGGGCAATGAAACGCGTCTGGCCGAATCCCTGGCCACCGCCCTGTCAGCCTGCAAGGATAGCGTGGGCCTGTCCTCGGACCTGAAGATGGAGCTGGCGCGCAACTGCCTGCAAAACAATATGGAGGAGGGCGCTGCCGATGTCATGCGTGACGTGATGCGCAACGCCCCCAACAACGCGGCCATGGAAAAAGCCATGAGCGTGTTTGAAAAAGCTGGGCGCGCCGACCTGGCCGGCACGGTGGCCCAGGAAAGCAAGCAGGCCGTGGTCGAAATGGTTGCTGCCGGCGCGGCCAAGGCCAAGGAGGGCGACTTCCGTGGCGCCGTGGGCCTGATGACCGAAGCGGTGACGCAGATGCCCAACAATCCGCAAGTGGTGTTCAATGCCGCTGTGGCTGTGCTCAAGTGCCTGGAAAACCTGGGCTGGGACGAGCGCATGGGCCAGCAAGCCTTGCAACTGATCGACAGCGTGCGCCGGCTCGATCCGGTCAACCCCAAGCTGCCGGCGCTGACGGGCTTGCACCAGCAGATCCTGAAAAAGTACGACAAGGGGATGCGCGTGAAGCGGGCATGATGCGCGCCACGCGCCCAAGCTGAGATGGCCAGCAGTCCACCCCCACCACCGTCCAGCGGCCCCGAGTCGCGCAAGGTCCGCGCCTCGCTCATGAGCAAGGTGTGCGGGGACGAAGACATGTTCGCGCTGGGCGCCTCGGTGGCCCAGGTGGTGCAGATGGCGTCCTCGGACGACCAGGGCACCCATGACCTGGCTTACTATGTGCTGGCCGACCCGGCCCTGACCCAGCGCATTTTGCGCCTGTCGAACACGGCCCAGTACCGCACGGCCTCTGGCAGCAACGTCACCACCATTTCACGTGCCATTTCGCTGCTCGGTTTCGATAACGTCAAGGCTACCGCCCTGGCCATGCTGCTGGTGGACGCGCTCTCGAACAGCGCCCACGAACAGAGCGTGCGGGTAGAGCTGATGGTGTCGTTGTGCGCCAGCCTGGTGGGGCGCGAAATGGCGCGCCACAGTCAGTACCAGGGCGCCGAGGAAGCGGCCATTGGCGCCTTGTTCAAAAACCTGGGGCCGCTGCTGGTGGCCTCGCACGAACACGAACGCTATCGCGAAATCAAGGGCCTGGTCAGCAGTGGCGAGCACAACTTGGCCCAGGCGTCGCAAATGATCCTCGGCTGCAGCTACGACACCTTGTCGGAAGCGGTGATGGGCGAATGGAAGATCCCGGACCAAATCGTGCGCACCCTGGCGCCGCTGCCGCCCGGTCCCTTGAAGCAGGCGCCCAACCGCGCTGACTGGATGCGCCAGGTGGCGTCCTTCGGCTACGAAGTCTCGCTGTTGATGGCGCGCTCGAACGACCCCAAGTCCAGCCATGAGGCAGCGGCCCTGCTCAAACGCTACGGCGCGGCCCTGGGCCTGGATGCCGAACAACTGGTGGCCCTGTTCGACAATGTGCAGAACGAAATGAGCAGCCTGCTGCAAAGCATGAACATGGAGGCGCCGCCCCGCGTGCCCGAGCCCGACGATGGCGAAGGCGGCTTGCCCAATGTGCTGCTGTTAGCCACCATGGGCAATGACGAGGCCGAAGTGGGCGCCACCCATCCGAGCGGCAAGCCGCTCAACGCGCGCGACCTGCTGCTCGCCGGCGTGCAGGATGTGACGCAGATGCGCGCGGGCGGCAAGGCCAAGGTCAACGAGCTCATACTTGCCGTCCTTGAAACCTTGTACCGCAGCATGGGCTTTCGCTTTGCCACCGTGTGCCTGAAGGATGCCCGTACCGCGCAATACCGGGCGCGCCTGGCCTTTGGCGACGACCATGCTGCGCGCCTGGCCGGCTTCGTGTTCCCGGCTGCCTCCACGCGCGACCTGTTCCACCTGGCCATGGAAAACGACGCCGACCTGATGATTGCAGACGCGGCCACGCCCAAGATACGCGACCTGCTGCCCGCCTGGCACCGCCAGCTTCTGCCCGATGCACGCAGCTTTATCGTGTTGCCGCTGGTGGTGGGCAAGGTGCAACTGGGCCTGTTTTATGCCGACCGCACTGCGATGGCGCCCGAAGGCGTGCCGGCCGACGAAACCTCGCTGATCAAGGCCCTCAAGGGCCAGATACTTGCCGCTTTGACACCGTGATCGGTTAGCCTGTCGCGCGTGGGCCACGGCCGCCGGCAAAAAAATTGCGCCCCGTTTTGCTACCCCCGAAAACAATTGAACGCTGCCTCTTGCACTCTTGCGCCCGGGCCGGTTACAATCACGCCCCGAAGCAGGACGTCAACGGATTTGCGCAAAGCAGCCGCCAAATAATGTTGACAGTATTTTGTGCTTGCTTCATACTCTGCGGTTCCTCGCGGAGGGGTGGCCGAGTGGTTAAAGGCGACAGACTGTAAATCTGTTCTCTATGAGTACGCTGGTTCGAATCCAGCCCCCTCCACCAAGATGTTGCAGGAATGTTGTAGTCGGTGAATAAAGAGTCTTAGAAGAACCTCGCGGGTGTAGCTCAATGGTAGAGCAGAAGCCTTCCAAGCTTACGACGAGGGTTCGATTCCCTTCACCCGCTCCAGCCTTCTATGGCAATGCGTTGTACACAACATCGCAAGACAAGCCCTTTTAGCTCAGTGGTAGAGCACTCCCTTGGTAAGGGAGAGGCCACGTGTTCAATCCACGTAAAGGGCACCAGATTTCGTATCAGCTGGTCGTAGTATGTCAAGACAGTCAGGTTCAGCGTCACATGACGTGCCTGGTAATCATTAAAAATTGTTAGGAGTCTAAAATGGCAAAAGGTAAATTCGAACGGACCAAGCCGCACGTCAACGTCGGTACCATCGGACACGTTGATCACGGCAAGACCACCCTGACTGCAGCTATCGCTACCGTTCTGTCGAAGAAATTCGGCGGCGAAGCAAAAGCTTACGACCAGATCGATGCAGCACCAGAAGAAAAAGCACGCGGCATTACCATTAACACCGCCCACGTCGAATACGAAACCGCGAACCGTCACTACGCGCACGTTGACTGCCCAGGCCACGCCGACTACATCAAAAACATGATTACCGGTGCTGCCCAGATGGACGGCGCGATCCTGGTTTGCTCCGCAGCTGACGGCCCAATGCCACAGACCCGCGAACACATCCTGCTGGCCCGCCAAGTTGGCGTTCCATACATCATCGTGTTCCTGAACAAGTGCGACCTGGTCGACGACGCAGAACTGCTGGAACTGGTCGAAATGGAAGTGCGCGAGCT
>JBJMVX010000101.1:0-14151 GCA_045810445.1 Massilia sp. | reverse complement strand
TATCTGTCGGCCGAACTGCTGCTGGCGCGCAGCGCTTGCGGCATGCCCGACTGTCTGCTGCTCGACATCGATCTGGACGGCATGTCTGGCCTGCAGCTGCTGCAGCATTTGCGCGAGCAGGGCAAGCGTATTCCCATCATCTTTGTCACTGGTCGCGACGACGAGACTGCCCGCCACAGCGCGCGCACGCTTGGCTGCAGCGACTTCCTGCGCAAGCCCGTGAGTTCGCAAGTGCTGGTTGCTGCCATTCACGCAGCCATTAGCACGCCGGCCTCGCCTTCCCACTGAATCACACCGTTCGCTATCGTCACCCCCAGGAGAATTACCATGTTAAAGCACATCGCAATCAAGACCAGGCTGGTGACGATCATCGTCTTCCTGCTCGCCTGCAGCATTCTCATTGGCCTGGGTGGTTTGGCAAGCCTCGATTCGGTCAATAGTTCGCTCAAGACCGTGTACGAAGATCGCCTGGTTTCTATGGGACAGCTCGATCGCGTGGTCAGGCTGGTCAACCGCCATCAACTGGTGTTGGCCAAGGCGCTCACCGAGGACCCAGCCAAGATCTCGGCCCAGATGGTAGCGCTGGAGAATGACATCGCCGAAGGTGACAAGATCTGGGCGGCTTACAGCGCGACCTATCTGACGGCTGAGGAAAAAGCCCTGGCCACGGAGTTCCACGCCAAGCGTGACCTCTATATCAGTAGCGGCATTCGGCCTGCCATGGCAGCGTTGCGTGCCAATGACGTACCGGCTGCGACTGCGCTGGTGCATGGCCCCATCGATAAACTCTATGCCGCTGCGCGAGTCCCAATGGGCGGTCTGATCGACCTGCAGATGAACGTGGGTAAAGCCGAATACGACAGCTCCCAGCTGAAGTTTCATCAATTTCGCACGCTGACCTTCTTTGCCATTGGCCTGGCTGTCTTGCTCGGTGTGGCCGTTGGCATCTGGCTGATACGCTCGATTACCGGTCCTCTGCGCGTGGCCATCACGGCCGCTGGCGAAATCGCGGGCGGCAATCTGGTACAGGATCTGCAGATCGATTCACGCAACGAAATGGGACGCTTGCTGCAAGCACTCAAGGACATGAGCCGCGCCTTGACCACCACGGTCAGTGAAGTGCGCAGCAGCAGCGACACGATTGCCACCGCCTCGAGCGAAATCGCCGCCGGTAACCTGGACCTGTCCTCGCGCACCGAGCAGCAGGCCGCCAGCCTGGAAGAGACGGCGTCGTCGATGGAGGAATTGACCTCGACCGTCAAGCAGAACGCCGACAATGCCCGCAGCGCCAACGCGCTGGTCAATACAGCGTCCGGCCATGCGGAAGACGGCGGCAAGGCCGTGCACAAGGTCATCGAGACCATGGGCTTGATCAAGGAGAGCTCGCGCAAGATGGGAGAGATCATCGGTGTCATCGACGGCATCGCCTTCCAGACTAATATCCTGGCCTTGAATGCAGCCGTGGAAGCGGCGCGGGCAGGCGAGCAGGGACGCGGCTTTGCCGTGGTGGCCACCGAAGTGCGCAATCTGGCCCAGCGCTCGGCCAACGCTGCCAAGGAAATCAAATTGCTGATCAATGACTCGGTGGACAAGGTCGACACGGGTGGGCGCCTGGTCAACGACGCCGGTGCCACCATCGAGAAGGTGATGGTATCGGTGCGTCAGGTGTCGGACATCATGAGCGAAATTGCCGCGGCCAGCGAAGAGCAGAGCGCAGGTATCGAACAGATTAACCAGGCAGTGGCGCAGATGGATGAAGTGACCCAGCAAAATGCCGCGCTGGTGGAAGAATCGGCGGCGGCTGCGGCCAGCCTGCAGGAGCAGGCCAGCGCCTTGGCTGCCACGGTCAGCGTCTTTGTGGTCGAGAAGGTCGCCCCAGTGCGCACCTCGCGCAGCACCGCGCCTGCCCCTGTACGCACGGCTCCGGCCCGCCCGGTCGCGACGCCCAAGGCAGCTCCGCGCCAGCTGGCCGTGGCCAATGGCGGCGACTGGGAAAGCTTCTGATTACGCCCCCAGAGCACCTTCCAACCCTGTTTTAGAAAGCTCGCCATGCCCGATACAACCATGCCCGAAACCGGCCACGCCTTCCTCAATTTCCGATTGGGCGACGAAGAATACGGTGTCGCGTTGACCCAGGTGCAGGAACTGCGCAGCTATACCACGGTCACGCGCCTGGCCAACGCCCCGGCCCACATGATGGGGGTGCTGAACCTGCGTGGCGCCATCGTGCCCATTGTCGACTTGCGCATCAAATTTGGCATGGGCACGCCCACCTACGACCATTTGACCGTGGTGGTCATCCTGATGGTGGGCGCCGCCCAGGTGGGCGTGATCGTCGACAGCGTGGCCGATGTGGTGACACTAAGCCCCGAGCAGTTCAAACCTGTGCCGGCGATGGAGGGCGAGCATGCATCCTATCTGCTGGGCGTCGGGGCGGTGGACGAACGGATGATCCTATTGGTCGACATGAGCGAACTGCTGGGTGCCAGTGCCATCGCCACGGCCAGCGACCTGGCGGCGCAACCGGCATTGGCGGTTTGAGTTTCGCGGAGTTTGCGTTTATGATCAGCGCAGGGTCCGCTTCCATGGCGGCCCCCCCAGCCGCGAGGGTGCGCCTATGATGCCTGATGTGTCAGACCTGCACGCCAAGGGCGGCGACATCCTGGTGGTGGAAGATACGCCGGCCTCGCTGCGCTTATTGACGTCCTTGCTGTCCAAGGCCGGCTACCAGGTGCGCGAAGCACCTGATGGCGAACTGGCTTTGTGGAGCGCGCGTGCCCGCGCGCCCGAATTGATCCTGCTCGATGTACGTATGCCTGGTATGGACGGCTATGAAGTGTGCCGCCAGTTGAAGCAGGACGCGGCACTGCGCGCAGTGCCCGTCATCTTCCTGTCGGCGTTTGGCGACACCGACGACAAGCTGCGCGGTTTCGAGGTGGGGGCAGTCGACTTTATCGCCAAGCCTTACGATTTCCTGGAAGTGCAGGCGCGCGTGAGCACGCATCTGACCATGAGCCGCCTGCAAAAGCTGCTGGCCTACCAAAACTCGCATCTGCAGCAGCTGGCCGACACCAAGGCCCAGGAACTGGCAGGATCTCAAGTGGCGCTTGCACTGGAGCGCCAGCAGCGCGAGATGGCCGAGCGCGAGTCCGGGCGGCGCCTGGCCGAACTGGCCCACATGAATCGCAATGCCAGCGCGACGGCGTACTGCGCAGCGCTGGTGCATGAACTCAATCAGCCCCTGGCCGCCATCTTGGCCAATGCCGAAGCGGGCGAGATGCTGATGCGCCAGCCGGCGCCGCCCATGACCGACATTGCCGAGATCCTCAGCGACATCCGGCGTGACGACTTGCGCGCCAGTGAGCTTATCAATGGCATGCGTGCGATGTTGCGCAAGTCCGAAGTCGCAGCCGTGGCCCTGGACCTCAATGCGCTGGCACGCGCCAGCGTCGCTTTGCTGACGTCGGAAGCGAAGATGCGCGACATCGCGCTGCACGGGCAGCTCACGCCAGGCAGTTTGCCCGTGATGGCCGACCCGGTCCAGTTGCAGCAAGTACTGGTTAACCTGATACTCAATGCCATGGATGCGATTGACGCCGTGAAGGAGGGCACGACGCAGCGCCTGGTCGAGGTGCGCAGCAGCGTGCTGGAGGGGCGCGATGCGCAGATCCAGGTGCGCGACCACGGTTGTGGCTTTGCCAGCAATCTGCCCCAGGCGTTCGAATCGTTCTTCAGCTCCAAACCACGCGGCATGGGGCTGGGCCTGTCGATTTCGAAGGCCATCATCACCGCCCATGGGGGCCATGCCTGGGCCGAAGACAATGTGCAGGGGGGCGCCACCGTCAGTTTTCACCTGCCCTTGCTGGCGCAATAATGATGGCCCACACAATCGTCGCAAGATTCTGGCGCGTGCTGACGGCAGCCTTGATACTGCTTCTCATGCGCGCCACCTTCGCTGCGCCCACCTCCGCACCGGCAGCACCGGCTTCGCCCCTGGCTGAAAAACGGGTGCTGCTCCTGGTATCGTACGCGTATGGACGGCAAGGCCAGGACAGCTTCGTGCGTACCTATGTCGAGGGCTTGACGCGGGTTGGCGTGCGTACCGAAAACATCCTCGTCGAATACCTGAACCTCAATCGCAATATCGATCCGCAGGCGCGTGGCCAACTGCGCGAGCTGCTGCTGCGCCAGTACCAGGGCCAGTCCATCGACCTGATCGCCACTGTGCAACAGCCCGCGCTGGAGTTTGCGCTGGGTGAATTGAAGACACTCGCCCCTGCGGCGCCCTTCATCAGCTTTAACGCGGTCGCGCCCAAGGATATTGGCCAGCGCACCGTCCTGATGCCGCCTGGCGACCTGGATGTGCGTGGCACCCTGCGCGACATCGAAGCCCTGTTCCCCGATACCGAGCGCCTGATCGTCGCAGTGGGCGTCGCACCGGCCGACCGTATCATCAAGGCGCAGGTGGTGGCAGCCCTGGCCGAGGCGGGCCTGCGCCTTCAGGTGGAGTACACCGATGGCTTGCCCGTGGCGGGCATGGTGGCGCGGGTCGCCGCTGCGCCACCACATAGCGTAGTCCTGCAAACCCTGGTCAACCGCGATCTGACGGGGGCGACCACGACACCGGCAGAGATGGCGCGTTCCATGGCAGTTGCCGCCAAGGTGCCGACTTTTATGTTGTTCAGCACAACCATGGGCGAAGGGGGGCTCGGTGGCTCGGTCCTGCATGTTGAAAACCTCGCTGTGCTGGCCGCCCAGGTCAGTGCGGAAGTGATGACGGGCGCACGCGCTCTCACCCCGGGCATCAACCGCTTTCCGCTGCCGCCCACCAGGTTGTACGATTGGCGCCAACTTCAACGCTGGGGTGCCGACTGGCGCCGCCTGCCGCCTGACACGCTCTTTATCAACCGCCCGCCATCGGCCTGGGAAGAGCACCGGGCCTTGCTTGGTGGCGGTCTGGCGCTGATCGTCGTTCTGAGCCTGGTGTCGGTGTTTCTGCTGCTGCAGCAAAAACGCCTGCGTGTGGCCGAAAGCCGTTTTCGCGTGCTGGTACAGCATGCGCCCGAAGCGATCGTGGTCTACGACATGCGCACTGGCCACTTCATCGACGCCAATGGGAAGGCCGAACAACTGTTCGCTGCAACGCGGGCCGAACTGCTGGCCGGCGGGCCGGAGCGCTTTTACGCCGAGGACCAGCCAGACGGCCTGGCGCCTTCGCTCACCGTCGGCCTTAATGCAGGGCGCGTGGTCGCGGGCGAACAACTGGTGTTCGAGCGGAACGTGCGCGCCTTCGATGGACGCCAGTTTCCCTGCGAGGTCAGTGTGGTGGCCTTGCCTTCTTCAAGCGGTCGGCTGCTGCGCGCCAGTTATGTCGATATCAGCGCCCGCAAACGTGCGCGCCAGGAGCTGGAGGACCAGAGTGCCCTGCTGGAGATGCAGGTGGCCGAGCGTACGGCGGCTTTGTCGCAGGCAGTACAACTGGCCGAGCGTGCCAACAGCGCCAAGAGCACCTTCCTGGCCAATATGAGCCATGAGCTGCGCACACCGCTCAATGCCATCATCGGCTTTTCGCAGATCATGGTGGATTCGCCCAGCATGTTTGACGAAGAAAAGCACAATCTGGCCATCATCAACCGCTCCGGCCAACACTTGCTGGCGTTGATCAACCAGATCCTGGAACTGTCGAAAATCGAAGCGGGCCAGCTTGCACTGCAACCGACCAGCGTGCTGGTTGGCGATATCCTGCGCGAGGTGCACGACATGGTGCGCCTGGCGGCCAGCCAGAAGGGATTGCGCCTGCTCGTCGATTCTCCGCAGGTGGCACCGGCGCTCCTGATGGACGGCGCCAAGTTGCGACAGGTCTTGATCAATCTGATGGCCAATGCCGTCAAGTTCACCGACACCGGGACGGTCACCCTGGCGCTGCATTTGCGCCCTGTGCCGGAGGGCCGCATGCAGCTCGCGTTTTCCGTGCGCGACACCGGCGTTGGTATTGCGCACGAAGAGCAGGAGCAGGTGTTCGCGCCGTTTGCGCAAGGTGCAGCCTCGCGCGGGCAGGCTGGCACGGGACTGGGTTTGACGATCTCGCGCCAGTTCGTCCGCTTGCTCGGAGGTGAATTGCATCTGCGCTCGCATCCGGGCCAGGGCGCCGAGTTCAGTTTTACCCTGCTGGCCACGATCGATGCCAACGCCACGCAAACGGCGGCGCTAACGCCGGCTACTGGCGAATGGCAGGCGGCGCCGCTTATCGCATCGACGCTCACTGGCGATGCCCTGCAGGTGCTGGGCGAGGCCGAACGCAAGGCCTTGCATGATGCCCTTCAGGGACTGGACATGCGGGAAGTCGATACCCTGATGGCGCCGCTGCGGGCGGGCCATCCCGCGCTGGCAGCGAGCATGGATGCGATGCTCGTGCACCATCAGTACCGCCAATTGTGTGCCCTGCTTGCACAGCCAACGAGCAGCGAGAGTGCATCATGAACGACCATGCTCACCTGGGCGAAGTGCTGATCGTCGAGGACACGCCGGCATCGTTAAAGCTGCTGTCGGACCTGTTGGCCGGTGCTGGCTATGCGGTGCGCCAGGCCCCCGACGGCGAATTGGCACTGTGGAGCGCGCAATCGCGCCCGCCCGAGTTGATCCTGCTCGACGTGCGCATGCCGGGCATCGATGGCTTTGAGGTGTGCCGCCGCCTCAAGGCTTCGCCCGAGCTCTCGGCCATTCCCGTCATCTTCCTGTCGGCGCAGTCGGACACCGACGACCGTCTGCGCGGATTTCAAGCGGGCGGCATTGATTTCATCGGCAAACCTTACCAGGCCGACGAAGTGCTGGCGCGCGCCGCGGCCCACCTGGGCCTGGCCCGCAGCCAGCGTGCCCTGGCCGCGGCCAATGCGGAATTGACGGCGACGCTAGGTCAACTTGACGCCACGCGCGAAGAGTTGCGGCGTGCCGAACGCCTGGCAGCCCTGGGCGCCATGGTGGCCGGGATCGCGCACGAACTCAATACGCCGATCGGCAATTGCGTGCTGGCGGCCAGCACCTTGGAGCAAAGCGCACAGAGCTTTGCACAGGAGACGGCAGGCCCGCTGCGGCGCTCCCAGCTCGATCGCTTCGTGGGCGACTCTCTGCTCGCCAGTGAACTCATCTTGCGCAATCTGGCCAGCACTGCGCGTCTGATTGACAGTTTCAAGCGGGTCGCCACTGACCAGGCAGCGTCGCAGCGTTGCGCTTTCGACCTCGGCGCGCTGCTGGCCGACGCCCTTGCACCGTTTGCCGCAAGGCTCGATAGCGCAGGCGTCGACCTGGTCGTGAGCGCCCCTTCCGGCCTGGCCATGCAGTCCTATCCTGACACGCTAGCCCAGGTGCTCAACCAGCTGGTATCGAACTGCCTGGTGCACGCCTTTGGTGAACACGGAGGCGCGCTGCGTATTGACGCGGCTTGCGAGGACGGACGGGCCAGCGTCACGGTCAGCGACAATGGTCGCGGCATCGCCAGCGCCGACCTGGCGCGGGTGTTCGAGCCATTCTTTACCACCCGAATGGGGCAGGGCAGTAACGGCCTTGGCCTACACATCGCCCACAACCTGGTCACCAATGTCCTCGGTGGGACCCTCGTCGCACGCAGCAGCGACGGCGAGACCTGTTTCACCTTGCAGTTCCCCTGCGTTGCGCCGGCCCTGACTGGCCGCCCGTCCCCACCCATCGACGCTTGAGGCGGCCCATGAATGTATTGCGTACCCTGAAGCTGTCGTACCGCTTGTTCCTGTTGACGGCGATATTTGCGCTGGGTTTTTTGGTCTATGGCTGGTCCTCGTTTCACACACTTGAACAATTGAAGGTCAATGGACCGCTGTATCACGAGATCACGGCATCCAAGGACCTTATCGCGGACACCTTGCCGCCCCCGATGTATATCCTGGAGTCCTATCTGGTGTGCCTGCAGATGGCAGGCGCCGGCCTGGATGCCGAGCACCTCGCTGCCTTGGAAGCGAGGTTGGGTGTGCTGCGAGAGGACTACCAGGCTCGCCGCCGTTACTGGCTGGCGCAAGCGCTGGAGCAGGACGTGGCGCGCCTGGTTGACGCTGTAGGCAGGCCCGCCGCCGAGTTTTATCAAGCCGCGTTCACCCGCCTGATACCAGCGCTGCACGATGGCGACCGGTCTGCCGTGCAGGCGGCGCTGGCCAGCATGGCCAACGCCTACGAGCAGCATCGCTTTGCGGTCGATGCCCTGGTGGCGCGCGCTGCCGCGCGAGCAGCCAGTGCAGAAACGGCAGCGTCAGCACGCATCGAGGCGCAGACCAATACCTTGCGCCTGATTTTGCTCACTGCGCTGGGAGTGAGCCTGGTCGTGGCTGTGCTGATACGGCGCAGCATCAGCGGCCCGCTGGACGACGCACTGCAGTTGGCCAAACGCGTCGCTGGCGGCGACATGCGCCCACACGCCCATGCCCGCTATGGCGATGAACCGGGCCAATTGCTCGACGCCCTGGACGAAATGAGCGCCAGCCTCAGTGCCATGCTGGCCGAACGCAGCGCGGCCGAACTATCCCTGCGGCGCGCCAAGGAGCTGACCGAACGCCTCATTGCCACTGCCAACGTCGTCATTGTCGGTCTGGATAGGGCCGGACGCGTCGTCCTGTTCAATGCCACCGCCAGTGCGGTCACTGGCTACCCGCAGGCAGCGGTGCTGGGCCGCGAATGGCGCGCGCTGCCGCTCGTTGGCGCCGACAACGCAGGACGCTGGCCGGCCGAAGAGGGCTGGGACAGTGTGCGCGTGAGCGACGAACACATGATTACTACAGCCGGTGGCGCGCAGCGCTGCATGGCCTGGCAAAACACGGTGCTCGGTGCGGAAGGCGGCGACATTGCCTTGATGGCGTTCGGGATCGATGTGACCGAACAGCGCGCGGCCCTTGCCGCCACGGTCAAGGCGCAGGAAGCGGCCGAGGCGGCAACCCGCAGCAAGAGTGAATTCCTGGCCAATATGAGCCACGAGATTCGCACGCCCATGAACGCGGTTATCGGCATGACGCGCCTGGCACTGAACACGCCGCTCGACGCCCGCCAGCGCAATTACCTGGAAAAGGCCGACCGCGCAGCGCATGGTCTGCTGGGCATCATCAATGACATTCTCGATTTTTCCAAGATCGAGGCGGGCAAGCTGCGCTTCGAACAGCGACCCGTCGTGCTGCGCGAAGTGCTGGAGAACCTGGCCGGGATGACGGTGTTGCGGGCCCAGGAAAAGGGCTTGGAGCTGCTTTTCGATGTGGCGCCCGACGTGCCTGGCGCCATGCTGGGCGACCCTTTGCGCCTTGGGCAGGTGCTGCTCAATTTGGTGAACAACGCCATCAAGTTCACAGACCATGGCGAGATCGTCGTGGCCATCCGCCTGCTCGAGACCTCGGACGAGCAGGTGCATCTGCAGTTTGACGTACGCGATACGGGGATAGGCATCCTGCCCGAGCAGGCTGCGCGCCTGTTTGACGCCTTTGCCCAGGCCGACGCATCGACCACGCGCACCCATGGCGGCACGGGACTGGGATTGGTCATTTCGCGCAAACTGGTGGAGATGATGCATGGGCGCCTGTGGCTGGAAAGCCAATATGGGCAAGGCAGCAGATTTTTGTTCACTGCCCGTTTCGGCCGCCAGTCCTGGCCAGGGGGCGAGGCCCTCTCGGGCGCTGACCTGGGTGCCGTGAAAGTGATGGTGGTGGACGACAATGCCGCCGCGCGCGAGATCATGCTGGGCATATTGGGCTCGCTGCAGATGCGCTCGGCGGCAGCCGTGTCAGCGGCAGCGGCCATCGCAGAATTGGTGCAGGCCGAGGGCGCGGGTGATCCCTATCAGCTGGTCCTGATGGACTGGGTCATGCCCACCATGGATGGCCTGGCGGCGATCCGCGCCATCCGGGCCAACCCGGCGATCGCCTCGACGCTGGCCATCGTCATGGTCACCGCCTACAGTCGCGACGATCTGCTGGCGCAGGCGGGTGACCTGGCGCGCCTTGGGGTGCTGGAAAAGCCGGTGACACCGTCGGGCGTGCTCGATGCCATCGCCGAGGGCTTGCGTGGTGGCGCGCTGCTGGCCGCACCGCACGCGGTGCCGGGGCGGCGGCTCGCGGCAGCCATGCAGACCCTGCGCGGAAGGAAGGTGCTGCTGGTGGAAGACAACGAGGTCAATCAGGAACTGGCGGTCGACATTTTGCTTGGCCTGGGCATGACGGTGAGCGTGGCCATCAACGGGCGTGCCGCACTGGATATGCTGGACCAGCATGCATTTGATGCGGTCTTGATGGATTGCCAAATGCCGGTCATGGATGGTTACGAGGCGACTCGCCTGCTGCGCCAGCAGCACCGCTTCGCCCAATTGCCGGTGCTGGCCATGACGGCCAATGCCATGAGCGGCGACCGCGAACGCTGCCTGGCGGCCGGCATGAACGAGCATATTCCCAAGCCCATTCACCAGGAGACGCTGGCACTGACCCTGGCCACATGGCTGGCACCGAAGCCGGGGGAAGCCGCGCCGGTCCTGCAAACCTATGCCGCCTTGCGGGCAGCGGGCATCGCGGTCGATGTGGGCCTGGACCGTTTGCATGGGAACGAGGTGGCGTATCGCAAGCTGCTGCAGCAATTGCGGACCCTGCACGCAAGTTTCGACGGCCAGGTAGGTGAGGCGCTCGCCAAGGGCAACGTGGAAAGGGCGCGCCGGCTGGTGCACCAGTTGCAGGGCACCGCTGCGCAAGCCGGCGCCAAGGACCTGGCCGATGCCGCGGCAGCGCTGGAGCAGGCCATTGTCGCCAACGATGGTGTTGCGGCGCGCCTGGCGCAAGTGACAGCTCCCTTTGCCAGCGCCATGGCCGCGCTGGACCAGCTCACCCGTGACGAAGTGGGTTGATCGTACAGCTGAACTGATGCACACTGCATAAGCTGTCCCCACTTTGGAAGCATCATGGCCGTCAGGTTCAAATCACATGGAGAATTCACTGTTCGCGCCGAAGGCCGGCTGCTGATTTCGGAAGCGTTCGGCCCCTGGAACAAGGAGTTGGTCGAGCAATGGGCTGGCGCCCTGTTCGTGTTGGCAAAGCCGCTCGGTGGTTACGTTGGCATCTCGGTCGTGCGCGGCTCCATGCTGTGCCCACCTGACGCCCTGGTGGCGCTGCATGCAGCCATCAGTTATGGCGGGGCGCGCCTTCAATGCCTGGGAAATGCCCTGGTAGCCGCTGCCGATGTGGAGGGGCGCACGCTGCTCCTGCCCACCTACGAAAAGCTGTATGATCCCGAGCCGCCCCATGGCATTTTCCTAGACCTGGAGAGCGCCCGCGCCTGGGGGCTGGCGCTGCTGGCGCAAGCCGGCTTTTGATTAAATCATGCCGGACGCGATATTGATGGTCAGGGCCAGCAAGGTGGCGTTGAAGAAGAAGGCCAGGACGCAGTGCAGCAAGCCGGTACGGCGCATGGTGCGGCTGGTGAAGGCTACGTCGGCTGTCTGGCCGGAGGTGCCGATAATGCAGGAAAAGTAGAGGAAGTCGGCGTAATCTGGCTTGTCTTCGCCTGGAAAATCGAGTCCACCCTCGTTCCCATGTTCGGCTGCGGCATAGAAATCGTGGGCATAGTGGGCGGCCATGGTGACCTGGGTGAAGGCCCAGGCGGAAAACAGCGTGGCCGCGCACAGGGCGACGTGCCCGGTGCGTTCAGCGCCATGCAGTTCTTTTGCCAATCCCAGTTCGCCAATGATGGCGGCCAGCGTGCACACGGCAGCGACGATCACCATCATCAGGATGAGCATGCGGCCATCGTCGTGCTGCACCGCGCGTTCTCGCATGCGCTCGCTGCTGGAGCGGAACATCATGGTCAAGGTTGTGAGCAGGTAGACCAGTGCGCCGGTGTTCCAGCCGATGATGCCACGGGTGAGCTGATGAGTAATCACCGAGGAAGGCACGGCCAGCGCTGTCAAGATGCCCACGCCAATGCCGCCGAACAGAAAAGGGCGGGCCAGAACGATGCGGGCGAACTTGGGATGCTTGGCAAATGCGGAGGTAGGTGTCATGGGCGTATAGTAGCGCAGCAGCGCTGTGCTTGGCCGCAGAATCTGTTCAACCGAATCTTCCAGGGACCGAATGATGAAATCAATGCGACACCTGCGCTGTACCTTGATGCTGGCCCTGGCGGGTAGCTGCGGATTGGCCGCGGCCGACGAGCCGCCCGTGACGCCGTATCGGCCTTCCGTGTCCAGCCCGGCCGCCTTGCCGGCCACCGGCCAGCTTGAATTTGAAGCTGGCGTGTTGGCCCAGCGCGACCATGGCGCACGACGCGACAGCCTGCCTTTCCTGTTCAAGCTGGCCTTTTCCGATAGCTGGGGCGTGCTGTTGGGCGGCGAGGCCTATGTCGGCGCGCGTGACGATGGCACGGACAGCCTGCACGGGGTAGGCGACACAAGCGTTGTCCTGAAACGCGCGTTCGCGTTGGCCCCTGGCAGCGCACTGGGTCTGGAACTGGGCGCCAAGATACCTACCGCGAAAACGGGCATCGGTAGCGGCAAGGCCGATTACGAACTCAATGGTATTTACAGTCAGGACATGGGCCAGGTGCATATGGACGCGAACGTGAATCTCACCCGGCTGGGCGACTGGGACAGCGGCACCGGTCGCAATCAGCGCGGCGCATCGGCCTCGTTTTCGGTCCCGGCCAATGGGCAGTGGGGCTTGACTGGCGAGCTGTCAGGCACCCGGCGCAGCGGCGCCGCCAACACCGCGCAGGTGCTGGTGGCAGCGGCCTACAGTCCCAATCCGCGCCTGACCATCGACTTTGGCCTGGCCCATGGCTTGAACGATGCCACCCCAGCCTGGTCCTTGTTCAGCGGTGTGGTGCTGCCGCTGGCCAAACTATGGTGATTGACGTTATGGTCTGGCTGGCGTTTCACTGAAAAACGCCAGCGGGACAGCCGCGGCAAGCATGCGGTAGCCGGTGTCGTTCGGATGCACGTGGTCGCCGCTATCGAAGGCCGGGCGCAGGCGGCCAGGTTGATCCGGGTCGCGCACGGCTGCATCGAAATCGACGACGCGGTCAAAATTGCCAGGCGCGCGTATCCAGGCGTTGACCGCCAGCCGCTTCTCTTCGGCCACTGGCGTGTGGCGCAGTGGTTGTTGCGCTCCGCCATAGGGGACGCAGGTTGCGCCCCACACGGCGATGCCCTTGGCCCGGGCTTGGGCAACGAGCTGCTTCAAGCCCGCAATCACGTCCTCTGCAGTAGCGTGGGTACCGGGTCCGGGAAAGTCGTCGGCCAGACCAATGTCATTGAGACCGCCTTCGATCAAAATCCATGTGACACCCTCGCGCGCCAATGCGTCGCGCCCGAAACGCGCGAGCATGCTTTCGCCGACGGGGCCCGGGTTGAGCAGCCGGTTGCCGCTGATGCCGGCATTGACCACAGCCACGTCTGCGAGCGCCGGATCCATGTGCAGCCGTGAGGCCAGCGCGTCGGTCCAGCGCGCGTTGGCGCCCGGTGTGGACTGGTCGCCATCGGTGATGGAGTCACCCACCACCACCAATGCATGGCCTCCCGACCTCGGTTTGACCTGCACTTCGCTCAGGAAGTAGCGGCTGGCGACCTTCCTGGGATGGGCCAGCGTGCGGCTGGCGCCAGCGTCAACCCCCTGCACCAGAAAACTGTCGTGGCGCGCGTCGCTATGGACCGTTGAGGGGCCATGGGTCTGCGGTACATACAGGCTCACAGCCAGTTGGTCCAGCGGCGCGACGGCAAAATTGACGACGTCGCTGAGCGCGTCGCCGCCTTTGGGAACGGTGACCGTGGCATGGCCGTTGAATAGCACGACGTGGTCGGTAAGCGCTTCTGTGGTGGCGCCACCGCTGCTGCGCGCCACATGGACCGGTCCGATGACCAGCGGTCCCTTACCGTAGGCGTTGGACAGGCGCAGCCGCAGTTGGTCGCCACCGACGCTAATGCGCAGCACCTGGCGCACCGTCTGGCGCTGCAGGGCAGGGCCGTCCGAATCGGGCGCTGCGCCCCAGGTGGCGATCCAGCGTGCATTCTCGCCGGCGGCGGGGGCAGCCCCGCTGCCGGCGGTGGCGCACAGGGCCGCCATGGCAAGCGCCAGCGGGAGGCGCTTGATGCCGTTTTTCTGCATTCACCTC
>JBJMVX010000100.1:0-4769 GCA_045810445.1 Massilia sp. | reverse complement strand
CTCTTTGCGCTGCGCTAGCGTTTCTGCTGGAGCAAAGCCACGATATCAGCGTGCCCAGCTTCCCGCGCACGGTCCAGCGCAGTCGCCCCATGCTGGTCCTTCTTCCGAACATCCACACTCTGCTTCAGCAACAGCTTGACCACCTCCAGGTGCCCCATCATGGCAGCGCGTATCAAGGCCGTCTCGCCGTACACATTGGGCATATCGAGCTGCGCCTTGCGCTGCACCAGCGCCTCCATCACAGGCAGGTAGCCCGCGTTCGCACACACCAGCGCACCATTAAGGCCGATCTTGGACGAGAGACTGGTATCGATCCCCGCTTTCACTAGCTGCAGCGCCACCTCAGGGTGCCCGCGAAAGCAGGCCTGCACCAGCGCGCTCTCGCCACCGGCCAGCACCGCATTGATATCAGCGCCATGCGCGAGCAGCAGCGCCAGCACCTCGGCATAGCCGTTTTCAGCCGCATACAACAAGGCCGACCAGCGTGCTCCCGTGCGCGCATTAACCTGGGCGCCCAGTCTGATCAACTCCTGCGCGCCCACTGTCGCGCCATTGTTCGCTGCCGTCATCAAGGGCGTCACGCCATCATTGATCACCGCATCGACCGGCACACCCTGTTTCACCAGCTGGTACACGACACTGCTCTTGTTCGAGGCAGCAGCAACATGCAGCTGCATCGCCGGGGTTTGTGATTCAGCCATCGCGTATCCACAAAAAAGTAAGCTGATCAAAAAACGCCAGCGCATCGTCATGCCTCCCACGTCGAAAAGGGATGGCGGATCAAGCTGGAATTGAAATAGCGCCGCTCATGCGTGACTTCCTCGCCTACCCAGTCTGGCTTGTCGAAGTGCTCGTCTTCCGATGCCAGCTCGATTTCAGCGACCACCAGTCCCTGGTTAGCGCCGATGAATTCGTCGACCTCCCAGGTGTGAGCACCAATAGCAATCCGGCTGCGGTATTTTTCAATCAAGGGCTGTTCGCACAGGCGGTCCAACAGTTCCACCGCGTCGGCCAAGGGAATCGGATACTCCCATTCGCCGCGCGTGGCGCCACTGCTCTTTCCCTTGATGGTCAAGCTGCCCTCGCCGCCCTCGATGCGCACGCGTACCGTGCGCTCGGGCGTGGACGACAGATAGCCCTGGCGCAGCAGCACCGGCTTGCCCAGCGCACGCCAGGCGTCGCCAGTGAGAAGGAACTTGCGCTCGATCTCGACGCCCATGCTTAGCCCAGCGAATGCAGGATAGGCTGCAGCATGGCCTTGCCCAGCTCCGCGCTGCGGTCGCCATTCCAGCCGGTGTAGCTGTCCGGCAGATCGGCGTTGTCCTTGAACGGCATTTCCAGTGTCAGCGACAGACACTTGAAGGTATGGCCGATGTACTTGGACGCGAGCGTCAACATGTCCTCGTTGTATTTGCTGGCCGCGTAACCGTAGACGTTCTGGAAGTCGGGGCTGGCCGCCATGTACTGGTCGACGAAGGCCTTTTGACGAGCCGCGCGCTCGGGCGTGAAGTCGGCCAGCATTTCGTTACCGGCGACGAAGTTGTAAGGCAGCGCTTCATCACCATGGATGTCGAAGAACATGTCGCAACCAACTTCGTGGATCTTGTTTTTCACGCACAGCACTTCCGGGCTGCGCTCGGCCGATGGATTCATCCATTCGCGATTGAGGTTGGCGCCAGCGGCATTGGTGCGCAGGTTGCCGCGTACCGAACCGTCCGGGTTCATGTTGGGGACGATGTAGAACACGGCTTTTTGCAGCAGCTTGCGCGAGACGGGATTGGCGCTATCGAGCAGGCCGTCCATGAAGCCTTCGACGAACCATTCCGCCATGGTTTCGCCAGGGTGCTGGCGCGCGATGACCCAGATTTTCTTTTCAGCCTTGGGGTCACCAATGACCACCAGGTTCATGTCGCGTCCGTCCACCGTGCTGCCCAGGTCACTGACACGCACCAGCGGATTGTCGGCCACTTCGCCGAGCAGGCGCAGGTGGCGCTCCCACGAGTAGGGCTCAAAATAAGCGTAGTAGACGCTGTCGAGTTCAGGCGTGTGGCTCACTGTCATGACCTGGCCATCGAAGGTGGTCGGTACGCGGAACCAGTGTTCGGTGTCGTAGCTGGCCGCGACCTGGTAGTCCTCGAAGCCCTTGGCGTAGGTTGCCTGGCCGGCGTTCATGAAGCGGATCGTGCAATCCTGGCCGCGCGCGCCCTGCAAACGGAAATGGAACCACTGGTGAATGTCAGCGTGCGAATCCTTGCGCAGGTTCACTTCGATCTGGTTGGCGCTGTCGGCCTTGAGGACCTCGATGGCGCCCGAGTCGAATTGCTGGCTGATTTTGATGGACATGCGTTCCCTCTTGGTGAAGTGGTCACAAAAGAGAGCATGATACCCGGGTTTGGCTGACAGGTCAGGGGCCGCTTGCAGCGTCCCCTGTCCCGTAGAAGATCAGAAAACGCCGAGGTCCATCAGGCTTGGACGATAGGTCACGAGGAATTGGCGCATCAGTTCGACGTTGCTGCGATTGAGCAAAACCGCCACTTCGGGCGCATTTTCAAGTTGCATGGTCATGCGCAGCGCATCGGGGAATTGCTTGCATTGCATGGTTGCCACGCGCGGGGTGTAGTTATCGTCCCAATCCTGGTCGTACACGGTTGGCAAGCTTTTTGGCGGCTCCAGGTCAGGATCCTGGTTGACAGGTATGTGTTCGAGCAACCAGAACACGATGTGCGCCGGCAGGTAGACGCAGCCCTCCTTGCCATTGGTGAACGCAAACTTCACCAGCAAGATATTGCCAACAGAATCGCACGACATGGTCATGCTATAGACTTCACGAATTGCCGGTTTTGCCACAATATGCCTCAGGAGTTAAAAACGCGCGACGATTTTACCGCATCCCTGAGGCGCAAGGCACAAAACGGCAAACAAACGGGGAGCTTGCACTCCCCTTCGCCTGCACTGCTGGGCAAGATGCCCAGGCTAGCGCTGCTTGTTGCCGCCGCTGGACTTGTCGCTGTCGTCGTCGCTGCTGGCGCGACCGCTGCGGCTGCCAGTCTGACCGCCTTGCTTGCTCCCCCCTTGCTTGCTCGACCCGCTGCTGGAACGGTCGGACTGTTGGTTGCCATGGCTCATGCTGCCAGCCCGGCGTGCTTCTTCCGAGGTAAATTCGTGCGCCGTCCCTTTTTCGTGGGCGGCTTTGCCACCTTCGCTGGCGATTTCGCGTTGACGCTCAGGATCCATGGAGGCGAAACCACGATTGCTGGTGCCGCTGCCCTGTCCCCCACTTTGCTTGTTGCCGGTACCGCCCTGCTTGGTATCGTTTTTGCTGCTTGCCATGATCATCTCCTATGAGTTGTCCCTCACCCGATCTCATCCGCGTAGGCCGATGAGCGACCGTGTCCGAACCATCTTAGCCACCCGCACCAGCTGCTGCTATAGGACTGCTTCAAGCGACTTTGTAGGAGAACGCGCGACAAAAAATGAGGATAAGAAATAACGAGCTGCTGTAGGTCCATATCCTACAAGCATGCGCTCCGTGTGCCGATACGTGCCGGTCACGGCGGTCAGCACAATGGCTGGACACCAACCCACAGGAGGCGATCATGAACACCAACCAACGCAACGAGGCCAACAATCAAACCGACAATGGCGGCAACGAAAAGTCCCTGTCTTCCTCGCGCAGCGGCGTCGAACCAGACCGTCAGCAGGCACAAGCTACCCAGACAGGCAATCAGCAACAGGGAGGGTCGCAGCAAGACCGCCAGCCTCAGGGCAATCAACAGGGCGGTAGCGGGTCGGGCCGTATGGGGACGAACGAGACGCTCGATGACGACGCCACCGAGCCGTTTACGGCCAACCGTCAATCGATCGAAGCGAACCGCGACAAGCAGGCCGAGCAAAGCAATGTAGGCCGCCGCGACGACGGCACCCCAGACTAAGGCGGGTCCTGGACAGCCGCCAGCGTGGCCACGCTTGCCGGAAAGACCGGAGGGCGTGGCCCTGGCGCGTCCCAGCCATACAGGAATTCGCAGGCGGCGCCGCAGACCCGCCCCTGGCACGGCCCCATGCCAGCGCGTGTTTGCAGCTTGGCTGCGCGCCAGCCCGCGTGTGGCGCCAGCTCGCTGGCACGCACGTCTTCGCAGCGGCACACGATGGTGGACGGCGTGCACAGGGTCCGCAGCGCAGGTGCTGGCGCAAAGCGCTCGTCCAACAGCTGCGCAAATGCCTTCGCACGCGCCAATGCATGGCGCTCCGTGCTCGACACGGCTTTTCCGATGGTGGCCAGTCCTGCAATGCGCCCTTCGGCCAGCGCCTTGTCCAGGCCACCAATACCGGTCGATTCGCCGGCCGCCCACACGCCTTCCATGCTGGTGCGCTGCTGCGCATCGACACGAATGCATCCGCCTTCAACGGCGCAGTCAAACAGCGCGCCCAACTCCAGCGAGGGCACCAGGCCAAAACCACAGGCGAGGAAATCGCAGGCGATGGTGCGCGTGCTGCCGCCCTGCTCCAGCGTCACTGACGTCAAATGGCCCTCACCGTGCGCCGCTGTCACCAGCGCGCCGCGCAGATAGGATACTGAGCGCAGTGCTGCCATCAGGTGCACGGCCTGCATGAACTTGGCCTGGTGCCGCAGCGCCAGACGAGCGCCAAAGCGCGCCAATTGGGCGCTGTCACGCTGCTCGGCAATCGCGACCACCTCGCCACCACTGCGCCTGACCGTGTCGGCGACAGCCAGCAGCAAGGGGCCACTGCCGGCCACCACCACGCGTTTG
>JBJMVX010000099.1:0-8427 GCA_045810445.1 Massilia sp. | reverse complement strand
TCGAGGAACACCCGCGTCTTGGCCGGCATCAGGCGCCGGCCGGGAAAGACCGCCCACCCGGTCACCTCGGGCAGCGACCACTCCGGCAGCACCGGCACCAGTTCGCCCGCCTCCAGCGCCGCTTCGGCAAACAGATTCGAACTGGCGGCAATGCCAGTGCCAGCGCATGCCATTCGCGCCAGCAGATCGGGCGAATTGGCCGCCAGGCGCGCCGGCAGCGTGCGCTCCCACACGACCTTGCCGCGCGTGAGCTGCCATGGCTGCGCGCCGCCATTGCGGCTAGCCAGGCACAGTAGATCGTGCTGCAGCAGCTCGTCCGGGTGCGCCGGCATGCCACGACGCGCGATGTAAGAAGGCGCCGCGTACAGGGCCAGCTTTTCCAACGCCACGCGGCGCGCATGCAGGGTCGAGTCTTCGGGTAGGTCGCCCATGCGAATGGCGATATCAAAATTTTCGCCAACCAGGTCCACCCGCCGTGGTGACAGATCCAGCTCCAGCTCAATTGCCGGGTACTGCTCCATGAAATGCGCCAGCATGTAGGTCATACCCAGATTGGCAAAGTCACCCGGCATGGAAATACGCAGCCGACCGCTGGGCGCCAGCTGGCGATGCTGCACCAGCGCGCCGGCAGCCTCCACCTCTTCCACCACCTTGCGCGCATGTTCGAGCAGGCTGGCGCCAAACTCGGTCAATACCAGCTTGCGGGTGGTTCGCTGCAGCAGACGCTCGCCCAACTTCGCTTCAAGGAGCGCGATGCGGCGCGAGACCGTGGACTTGGGCAGGTCGGCCCGCTGCGCTGCCAGGCTGAAGCTGCCGCTCTCGACAATGCGCGCAAACAGCGCCAGATCATTCGGTTCTACATCCATGATTGTGCCACCAGCGGTTTAATGTTATCCATTTTATGGGCTTCTGCTTTGTTTTTGGAACGTATAGAGTGTACCTCATCGTAGTCCAACCCAGACAAAGGAAACAAAATGAACATCCTGCAAATTAACTCCAGCGCCCGCAGCACCGGTTCCGAATCCACCCGTCTGGCAGACGCCATCGTTGCCCGTCTGCGCACGGCCAGCCCATCGGCCACACTGGTGCGCCGCGACCTGGCTGCCCAGCCACACCCGACCATCGATGAAGCGACCCTGGGCGCCCTGTTCACGCCAGCGGACAAACGCACGCCCGAGCAGGCAGCCCGCGTGGCGCTGGACGACGCCCTGATCGCAGAAACCCAGGCCGCGGACGTCATCGTGATCGGCGCGCCCATGTACAATTTCGGCATCACCGTGCAGCTCAAAAGCTGGTTTGACGCGATTGCCCGCGCCGGCGTGACCTTCAGCTACACTGCCACCGGTCCGGTCGGACTGCTGAAGGATAAAAAAGTGTACGTGACGCTGGCACGCGGCGGCTTTCACAAGGAAGACGATTTGCAGGCGCAGCACCTGAAAAAATTCCTCGGCTTCCTGGGATTGACCGACGTGACCTTCGTGTATTCGGAAGGGTTGGGCATGGGGCCGGAAGCAGTGGCCAAGGCGCAGGCACAAGCCGACGCCGATATCAACGCAGTACTGGTGTAAGCCAGGCAAACGGAGAAAGACATGACACAGCAAGTGACGGCAGACAGCGTACGGCAAGGCCGTGGGGTGGAACGCCTGATCAACGGCCAGTTCGTTACCGACGGCGCGGGCGTGAAGATCAATCGGGTACTGACGCAAAATCTGCAGCGTCGCCTCGATCCCTTCCTCATGCTCGACGCCTTCGGCAGCGACAAACCGGGCGACTACATCGCCGGTTTTCCCGAGCACCCTCATCGCGGTTTCGAAACCGTGTCGTACATGATCAAGGGCAGCATGCGCCACCGCGACAGCGCTGGCAATGAGGGCTTGATCACCGACGGTGGCGTGCAATGGATGACGGCCGGACGTGGTGTCGCGCACTCCGAAATGCCCGAGCAAACCGACGGCATGATGGAAGGCTTTCAGCTGTGGCTCAATCTCGCGGCCAAGGACAAGATGACGGAACCCTGGTACCGCGACATCCCGGCGGCCGAGATTCCTCGCTTTACGACCGCTGCCGGCGTGACCGTGCAGGTGATCGCGGGCGCAAGCCATGGCGTGGCCGGCGCGGTGAAGCGTGACCATACCGAGCCGCTGTACCTGGACATCGAACTGCCGGCCAATGCGACGTTTGAACAGTTGCTGCCGCCTGGGCACAATGCGTTTGTCTACGTGTTTCGCGGGCAGGTGCTGGTCGATGATCAGTCGGTCGGTCAGGCGCGCATGGCGATACTGAACAACGACGCGAATGCCGATGGCGTGCGCATCGTGGCGGCGCAGCCAAGCCGCTTGATCCTGATTGCGGGACGTCCCTTGAACGAACCGATTGCGCAGTATGGGCCGTTCGTGATGAACACCCAGCAGGAACTGCAGCAAGCGGTGGAGGATTTCAGGGCTGGCTTGTTTTAAAGAGCCGTCAACCGGTCCGGTGGGGTGAGCAAACTAAGTCAAGTCTGCTCACCCCACCTCCTCCTATGCGTCGGGAGACTTTGCCGTCGGAGCGTAGGCGAATCAGTGAAAAACGATAGCGCCAGAATTGGCGCACATGGCGAAAGCCTTCGTCCACTCGCCGTACGAGGAACGAAAAGATTCATCAGGGTGCCTGGCTGCGAGCGCGGCAAAACTGAGAAAATCTTTGTGGACGCGCTTGCAGACCGTCGGACCGATGACACCTTCAGAGTCCGAGAAATCAATCAATTCCCAAAATGGTCCTCGTTGGAGGTCCCAGGCGGTGGCGTCGTAGCGCAGCACCACCGTGCCATCGCGAGACTTGACGGGCGTAGTTTCGTACCCGGCGAGTTTTGCCAGCTCATTGCGCCAGTAATTGTAGCCCGAATAGGAGCCCGCTCTAAACTCGAATGACAGCCTGTACTGATACACCGAGCCCGCCACCAGACCGGCAAAACGCTCGGGATATTCCACTGGTTTCAATCTCACCTGGTTTCTAGCAACTGGATCGCCATACTTGTCGAGTTGAGGCGACCCGACAATGGCCAGCTTTTCATATGCAGTGATGTCGAGTCCAGCCTTTGCCGAAAGCGGCAAAAGCCAGAGCGCCGCAAATAAAGCACGACAGGATGCGGCAGCACGCAGTTGGGCGATTGATCGGCATGTTAAGTTCAATGGGATGGTGATGTAATCCATTAAATATCCTCGATGAGTTCCTACTTCGCATTATCTCAAGCGCAATCGATGTGATGCATAGAGTTAACAAGAGACGCATGGCCAGCGACATCACACATGTCGCGCCCCAGTGTCATCCGCAGTGCATACACGGGAAATGACCTTTTTCCTCCGCGCTCTCCATGGCCAAAACCATCTTTGCTTTCGCGACATCGGTGGGAAATACTCCGCACGACCCTTGTCCATTTTTGTGAACCCGCAACATAAGGTTGATTGCCCGTGCGCGCGGAAACTCAAACACCGTTTCGAGTAATTGAACCACCACCTCCATCGGCGTTATCGGATCATCCAAGAGAAAAACATGGGAAAAGCCTTCCTGGACAGGTGGCGGCGTGGCCGCATCCCATTGCCTCCCCAATACATACTCGGCAACAGGAAAGCGCGACGCACCGAACTTTCGCAAGAGTTTTGCCGCCGCAGTTTCTTCGGCATCGCAAATGGCAAGCAACACCTCAGCGCTCGATGCCAGGTCACGCCCGCAGTTTCGAGCGACATGCTGAGCTTTTTCAAGAATGCGTGAGAGTTCGTCGTTCAGCTCGGGTTGTAATCGCTTCGTCCCCAGCACCAGCGTCTTCATGGGCCGAATCAGCGTCGTATTCACGTCGAACAGTGACTTGAAAAAACCGGCTGGTGGCGAACCAGGCACCTCAAGCGCCGATTCGAGTTCGGTCCGTATTGATTCAAGATCAACCCAACAAGCCAGCAAGACTTCACACGCAGCCGACATATCGAGCAGCGCGAACAGCAGCGCCTCGACGGTAAGCTTGGTCCTTCGGCGCCGCATTGAATCGAGCATCGCGCTTTGAATCGCTGCCTCGACTTCCGCTGAATGCATCAAATCTCCCCAAACGCTACTGTCGATTTCTTTCGAAAACCTTGGCTTGCTCGTTGTTAGCTAGCCCTGCGCCGACATCGCGGGCATCGGAATCTTCCAGCGTCATTGAGAAAAAAACGCGTCGAACGCTCTTGGCAGATCCTTCAACGGTATTGCTTTTGAATAGCGTGCCGAAGGTGCAGCAAAATCGACCCCGCCAACTCGTGTTTCAACGTCGAACTCCCCCAGTGCTTGGTCCAACAAAAGGAATGCGATACCCCCGTAGGCATCGTGCTCGGCTTGTGAGTAGCCAGGAAGGAGAACGATCAGCGCAGCCTTTGGACCATCCCGTTCGATGACAACAGTAACGGAGTCGGCTTTGACCGTCAGGCCGGCGTAGCTAATATCCAAGGCTTCGCGACGAGGGCGGAATTTGATGATCTTCCATCTTTCCAACGGTGGTGCCGCCGCGAACAGCTTCTCGACGTTGGGGAAGGCGGCCCGATTACCGTTGGCACTAATCACAAATTCGCGCTGCCCATTTTGCTTTGGACCGAACTCAAATGTTAGGGACGCATTTACCGCGTGCATTCGAGCACCTAACTGATCGAACACGGCCTCCTGATTACTTTCGAAATCAAAGAGCATTTTGTCGTGCGCTTGAAACCAACGCCAAAAATCTGCTTCAGATGACGCGACGGCCGTGCGGGAAAATAGTCCCAGCGTCAGTAAAACGATCGCGCGAATGAACGACCTTTTTGTCGGTTCTGAATTCATTGAACCACTCCGGCCGTCTGTGCAGCCGCCGCTGCCTTGCGCAAGGTCGCAACGCGCTCGGCGTCATTTGGATGCGAGCTGAGGTAATCCGGCGGTGGCTCGCGGCGATCCTGCGGCTGTGGTGGCGTTGGGCCATCTTCGTCATCGTCGCCCTCCTCGTCAACGCCCGTCGCTGCCGCACGCGCCTTTTGATCATGTTTGGCCGACATGGTCTCGAATACCACTGCCATCGGTTCCAGCGGTATGTGATTGGCCAGCATCATGTCGATCGCGTAGCGGTCGGCCTCGCGCTCGAAATCACGCGAGTGCTTCATGTTCGCCAAAATTGCCGGCACCGCCGCCAGCACACTGGACACGTCGCCCACCCACAGATTGAGCATGATGCCCACGCCAGCCGATTCCAGCAGCTGGCGCGACGAGTGGCGCCGCTGCACGTGGCCTAGTTCATGACTCAAGATCCCCAGGATCGCTTCGTCATTGCCAGCCAGTTTGACCATGTCGTCGGTAATAACGATCACCCCATTTGGCAGGGCAAACGCGTTCGCGCCCATGCGCCCGGCACGAAACTCAAGCTGGTAGGCCGTTTTCTCGCCGCGCGGCTGCACCAGCGCCGCAAAACGCTCGCGCAGGTGCTGCTGTTGCTCGGCCGGCAGCGCGGAAGGCTTAAGCAGTTGCTCCTCCATCGCGGCAAATCCTTCGTCGCCAATCTTCTTCCCGAACGAGTCGGGCAGCCTGGCGGCGATTTTTTCCGCTGCTGCCGGCAAGCCCCAGTGATAGGTCGACAGCAGGCCCCCGACCAGCAGTATCAGGGCCGCCAGCGACAGCGGCCAATTGTTCTGCCAGCGCACCACACGCGCTTCCTGGAAGCGATTCTGCTTGAGCATCAGGTCCAGGCGACGATGGTCGGTCGCCTCGATGAAGGCGCCATCGCGAAAACGCAGGATGCGTGGCGCGTTGTCGAAGCGTTCCGAAATCTCCATGCGCGACATGCGCTCGTTGCGGTGCACTCCCGTGCCGCGCATGGACACTACACGCTTGTGGATGACCATCGTCACCTGGTGGCGGCGCGAACTCACGCCGTCGAAGTAAATGGCGTCGATCATAAGGCAATCTCGATATCGAACAGGTCGCCAGCTTCCTGGCCCAGCGCGCCGGAATTGTCGCCGGCGTGATCACACATGAATTCTTCCAGGCTGCCGTCCGGGACCAGCGTCAGGCTCTCCACCCGGTACTTCAGCAGGCGAATCTGCGCGAATGGTTTGTACAGGCCGCAGCTCAAGGTCACCAGGAGCAGATTCGAAGAATGGATCCACAACAGCTGACGCGCGCTGATCTTCGACACAAAACGGTGCCCTGCCAGTTCGGTGTGGCGCCAGACCAGGCTCTGGATCCGGCTTTGCAAAAACGGCGTGACGAACAGGTAGAACGCATACGCGCTCAAGATCCCGTAGATCATGGTGAAGAACCAGCCGAATGACGTCGCCTGGGCATAGTGGAACAGCCGCTCCGTCATCCGCGCAAACAAGCCTGCCGAGATGGCGCCAAGCGCGAGAAAGCCCACTGCCTTGCCATAAATTTTGAAGAAGTCGACAACCTTGGCGTCGAAAAAAACCGGTGTCTGGCCAAAGTAGGCATTGTTATGCTGGAAGCGCTTGAGCAGGTAGTGGCCCAGCGGGATCGTCGCCCCGTACAGCGCAACCAGCGCCAGGCCAGTGACCAGGGTCCCGAGACCAAGATGGCGCGGTCCGGAGACGTACACGTTCCAGGCGAAGAAGGCGGTGAACGCGGCCAGGATGGGAAAAATACTGAGCATCTTGTACGCGTCACGCGCGGTGCCGGTATAGCGAAAACGCAGGCCGCGGTAGCTCGAATTGACCATCTTGAAGCGGAACGAGCGCGCCAGCAGCCATGGCACTAACACCACCAGCAGCAGCGCGACGGCCGCTGCGGCCGGACGTGACAACTCGAAAGCGACTTTGTAAGCGACCACCAGGATCAAGGCCAGCACCCGGCCCTTGAGGATGGCACCAGGCTTGCCGTGATAGTCGAAGGTGGAGCCGTCGATACGGGTATTGCGGTAAAAGTACTGCAGCCGACGCACCTTGGCCCAGGCCGAGTACACGCCGAGCGTCAAAATGGTCAGCAGCAGATTGACCACCCAGATGCGAAAGTATTCCTTGCCCGTGCCAGTGAACTGAAAGCTTTGCGGACCGAGCGCCGGAAGCGCTGCCTTGCGCGCTGGAGGAACCCGGATCGGCGCCGGCGGCACCTGGGTGGTTGCGGGAGCTGGCAGATCATCCAGCTCGAAATCGGGGAGCTGTTCCAGAATTGGTGCGGGCGCGGTCATGATGTGGAACTTGAATACGAGGTGTAGGCGGGGCGTAAAGATGCCAGAAGTTGCACGATTATCAAGCACAGACCAACAAATGTCACGGCGGAATGATCATTGTTGAAAAAAAACATCAACAGAAGCGATTTGGCGACATGCGCTACACTAGCGCCATGTTTCCACTATTAACAAAAGCACTCGCCTGGCTCAGCCGCGTGTGTGGCTTCGAGACGGTTGATTCCTTCCCGCCTGGGCATCCGGACGCGCGCACACGCTGGAATGCGGCGTATTTCGACATTGCCTCGGACCTGAAACCGGCCCAGATCGAGCGCTCCATCTGCGAGCGCATTGATAATACGCCCACTATTTTTGCCCACATCGACAACCCGACGCCGCCCATGCAGCGCGCGCTGCTGGCGGTGATCGAGACCCGCATGCGCCGCTCCTGCGGCAATCCGGTCGATCTGGTAGCGCTGTTGATCAATGCCTACCGCAGCCCGCACACGCGCGAGGCGCTGCCCGGACTACGGTCGGTGATCGTCAACAGCGACGGGGATGTGCAGGCAGTGATGGGATTTTTGGGCGGGATGCGCTCGGCGTTTGACGTGATTGACGCCTGATTTGATACAGTTTTTTTCAATTAGATCGAGAAATTTGTATCATTTTGTACTGACAGGCACCCAGCGCTGACGCAGCACCATGAACGGCGTTTCCACGCACCAGAACATGAGCCAGCCCGCAAGCACGCTGACCACCATGATGATGGCAATCGCCACGAAAGACTCCGGCCCGTAACCTAGCTTTTCAAGCGGCGCGCGCGCCAGGATGCCGAGCTGCTTGTGGGTCAGGTAGATCGCGTACGACCACAATGCCAGCTTGCCGGCGCCGGGCACGCGCACGCTGCGCAGCCAATTGCGGCCACTGAGCGCCGCCAAAATCAACAGACCAAAGCCCAGTGCCAGCATGGGAAAGGCGAAGACCGTCACCGCCAGACCTTCTCGGTCCTGCAGGAATAGCCAGCACGCCAGCGCAGTGACCGCAGCACCCGCACACAAGGCCGCCCTGCCATCGACCGTCCAGCGGCGCCACGCGCGAGGATGGTAGTATTTTGCGAGCGCCAGCGCCACGCCGGCCACCAGTTCGTCGAACCGGCAGAAGGTGGAATAGTAGATGTACCTGAAATAGTTGGTCTGATCATCCACCAGCGCGTTCCACACCAGGTAGCGCACCACCATCCCGGCGCCAAAGGTGATGCCAACCACGGCCCAGGTCCAGCG
>JBJMVX010000098.1:0-25570 GCA_045810445.1 Massilia sp. | reverse complement strand
CCTTGTAGTCCGGTTTGCCGAAGATGGCCGAACCGGCGACGAAGGTATCGGCGCCGGCTGCAGCGGCAGCGGCGATGTTTTCCATCTTGATGCCGCCATCGACTTCGAGCAGGATGTCGCGGCCCGAATCGTCAATCATGCGGCGGGCGATGGCGATTTTTTTCAGCGCTTCGGCGATGAAGGATTGGCCGCCGAAACCCGGGTTCACGGACATGATCAGGATCATGTCGATCTTGTCCATCACGTGGTCGAGGAAGTGCAGGGGCGTACCCGGATTGAAGACCAGCCCGGCCTTGCAGCCATTGTCGCGAATGAGTTGCAGCGAACGGTCAATGTGCTCCGAGCCTTCCGGATGGAAGGTGATGATGTTGGCGCCAGCCTTGGCAAAGTCGGGGATGATGCGGTCGACCGGCTTGACCATCAAATGCACGTCAATGGGCACCTGCACGTGCGGGCGGATCGCTTCGCACACCAGCGGGCCGATGGTCAGGTTGGGAACATAATGGTTATCCATGACGTCGAAGTGGATGATGTCGGCGCCGGCGGCAACGACATTGCGCACTTCTTCGCCCAGGCGGGCAAAGTCGGCGGAGAGGATACTGGGAGCGATGCGAAATGTTGTCATAGCGGCAGTCTGGTGAGGTCGTGCGATTTAGAAAGATGCGCTATTTTACGCTCTCGCCCGGGCTACCGGCACGGCCCACCCCAATTCCCGGCGCGAGGTATGATGCGTTTATAGAACACCAACTTAGGAAGTCAGATGGCCGCTTACGAATTCGACGTTTCCGTCCGCACCCAGTTTTTGCCTGAGCAATCCGAGCCCGCGCGCAATCACTACGTCTTCACTTACACCATCACGATCAAGAATACCGGCACCGTGGCGGCCCAGCTCATCTCCCGTCATTGGGTCATTACTGACGCCAACAACCACGTGGACGAAGTGCGCGGGCTGGCCGTGGTCGGTCACCAGCCTTTGCTCAAACCGGGCGAGCAATTCGAATACACTAGCGGCACTCAACTGGCCACGCCGCAAGGCTCCATGTATGGCGAATACTTTTGCGTGGCGGAAGACGGTCACCGCTTCGAAGCCAAGATTCCCGAGTTCGTGCTCTCGCTGCCCCGCACCTTGCACTGATTATTCGCCTGGCAGCTGCGGCGTCTCATCCTTTTTTTCGGGAGCGCGCAGGGCGCGCGGCTGGTGGTCCGGGCGCTTGTCGGCAAACATGGTCCACCAGACGATGAACACCAGCAGGAAAAACGCCACGCCCGCTTCCAACATCAAAATCCACATATCGTTCCTTATGTTCTCAATACGCCGCAGTTTACCCTGTTCCCTGGCAGCCGTCGCGCTGGCGCTGGCCGGCTGTACCACGCCCGAGCTGCAAACGCCGGTCCGTCCGCCCGTGGTGATGCCGCCGCCGATCGTGGTGCAGGTGCCGCCACCGCAAACGCCGGAGCCGGTGGTGCCGGTCGTTCCTCCAATCGCAGCGCCTTTGATGACGCCTGTTGCCTTTGCCGACCTGCCTGGATGGGACAGGGACGATGTGCGCCAGGCCTGGCCGGCCTTCATGGCTTCGTGCGGCGTCTTGAAGGCCAAGCCGGAGTGGCAGCAAGCCTGTGCGGCTGCGCGCACGGTGGCGGGCACGGACAGCGGTGCGATCCGCAGCTATTTCGAGACCTGGTTTGTGCCCAACCAGATCCGTGCGGCCGATGGTGCCGATACGGGTCTCATCACGGGCTACTACGAAGCGATGCTGCACGGTTCGCGCAAGCGCGGCGGCCCTTATCAAAGCCCCCTGTATCGCGTACCGGACGATTTGCTGACGATAGACCTGGGTAGCGTCTATCCCGAATTGAAGGGCAAGCGCGTACGCGGGCGCCTGGTGGGCAAGAAGGTGGTCCCGTACAGCACGCGCGCAGAAATCGCGTTGGCCGACATGAGCGGCAAGGAACTGCTGTGGGTGGATGATCCGGTCGAGGCTTTTTTCCTGGAGGTGCAAGGTTCGGGCCGCGTCAAGCTCGATACCGGCGACACTATTCGGGTCAATTACGCCGACCAGAATGGCCATCCGTACAAGGCCATTGGCCGCTGGCTGATGGACCAGGGCGAGATCGCACCGGGTCAGGCGACCATGCAAAGCATTCGCGCCTGGATCGTGGCCAATCCTGCGCGGCGCCAGGAACTGTTCAACGCTAATCCAAGCTTCGTGTTTTTCCGTGAAGAGCGTCTGCCAGACCCCAGTGTCGGTCCCAAGGGCGCGCTCGGCGTGCCGCTCACGCCGGGCCGTTCGGTGGCAATCGACCCGCAGATGCTGCCACTGGGGGCGCCAATTTTTCTATCGACGACCGAATCAGCCAGCGACGTACCGCTGCAACGGCTGGTGATGGGGCAGGACACCGGCGGCGCCATTCGCGGCGCCGTGCGGGCCGATTTCTTTTTTGGCTTTGGCAGTGAGGCGAGCGAGAACGCAGGGCGCATGAAGCAGCGCGGCCAGCTGTGGGTCTTGATGCCGCGCGCCGCCCCGCTGCGCTAGCGCTTTCTGCCTAGTGCGCGCCGTTGTCGGCTTCGACGGCGACGATGCGCGCAGTCAGCCGCGCCAGTCGGCCCGGGTTCTTCTCGCCGGCTGCGATTTTTTTCAGGATCGCCACCTGCGCGGTTTTCATCGCGTCGCCAGCGCTGCTGGCCACATCGGGCGTCACGCCCACGCCTTCCCAATCTGTCTTGGTAACAGGGCTGATCGAGCGCCCGTTCGGCACAAACATCGCAAAGTGTTCGTCCAGGCGCGTGACGTCGCCTGGGTGGGCGCCGCCGCCCGTCGTTTCGCCGACGATGGTCGCGCGCTTGAGGTTTTTCATCGTGTAGCTGAAGTCCTCGGCGGCCGAGAAGGTGTCCTTGCTGGTCAGGATATAAACATCCTTTTGCTGGCCGTAGCGCGTGCCCTTGACGAAGTCGGAACTCCACATTTGTTCCGTGTTGTCGCCGTTGCGGTAGTAGATGTCGTTTAAGCGCGTGCGCTCGTCGAGGAAGTAACTGGCCAGCATGGCGACGGTGGCCGGGTCGCCGCCGCCGTTGCGGCGCAAATCGATGATCAGCACGTCGGTATTGGCCAGCACCGTCATGGCAGCACCGAGGCTGTCGGCACTGGCCTTGGCGGGCGCAAAGCCATTCAGGCCCAGGTAACCAATGTTAAAGGGCAGGCGCTCGAGGCGTTCGATCCCGAAGTTCTGCGACTTCATGCCAGCCAGTTCCTGGGCCTGTTGTTCGGCGGACGGCTTGCGGTTGGCGTCTTCCTGGGGAATCAGGTCCTGGCTGTAGAACATGCGCAGGTGCTTGTCGTGGGTGACCGACTGCATGTCTTCGCTGATCTTGCTGCTGAATTTTTCAGCGCTGGTGATGCTGTCATAGTCGCCGCGCTTTTGATGCTGGCGCAGCGCCGCTTCCACCTTCTTGGCCTGCTCGGGGAAGACATACCCTTTGTTCAATTCGCGCACGACGCCGTCGATCAGCGTGGTGCGGGCTGCGGCGTTGATACGCATGTCGTCCTGCTGCGGGCGACCTGGCAGTTGCTGCGCCAGGAGGGCGTTTGAGACCAGCAGTGCGGCTGCAGTCAGGGCAAATTTAAGGGCGTTCATACGGGTTTCCTTGGTGAGGGCGTGGCGTCGTTGAATTCTTGTTGGGCGCGCGCCTCACGGATGCGCGCGCCGAAGGGCTTTTTTTCCAGCGCCACGATGGCGCTGGCCAGGACATCGGTCAGTGAAAAGGGCAGGTCGGCCTCCAGCGACGCTGAGGCGATGGCGGTGGCCTGCCAACAGCGCTGCAGGGCCGCGACCATGTCCCTGCCCTTGGGGGTGAGACGGATCAGCTTCTGGCGAGCGTCAGCCGGTCCCGCTTCGGCGCTGACCAGGCCATCCTTGATCATGAGCGCTACTGTTTGCGTTGCCGCCGGCTGGGTGATGCCGGCGGCCTCGGCAATAAAGCCTATCGTCAGCGGTTCACTGGCCATCAAGGCCCGCATCACCGGCGTGTAGCGCGGACGGTAGTCGAGTCCTGCCTCGTCGTAGGCAGCGCCTACTGCACCGTCGAGCAATTCGATCAGGTGGCGTAATTGGGTTCCGTGGGTAGCTTTCATGAATTAAGTATATAAGCGCTTATATAAGCTGTAAAGCGATTTCTGATGCATACAGTTTGTAGGGTGGGCAGTGGGCGGAGCAGACGGCGGCGGGGCGCAAACGTTACAATCGCGGCATCGTTACCACTCAAAGGTGTCCCATGGAATATTCTGACCTGCTGATCGAAACCCACGGCCGCGTTGCCGTCATCCGTCTGAACCGTCCGAAGGCGCTCAACGCCTTGAACGACAACATGATGAATGAGCTCGGTGACGCGCTCTACAAGTTCGATGCCGATAACAATATCGGCTGCATCGTACTGACCGGCAGTGAAAAAGCATTTGCCGCTGGCGCGGACATTGCGGCCATGGCCAACTACGATTACACGGACACCTACGGCGGCAATTACATCGGCCGCAACTGGGAGCATATTTTGAATGTGCGCAAACCGGTCATCGGTGCGGCGGCGGGCTATGTGTTGGGCGGCGGCTGCGAACTGGCGATGATGTGCGACTTCCTGATCGCGGCTGACACCGCCAAATTCGGCCAGCCCGAAATCAAGGTTGGCGTGACCCCCGGTGCAGGCGGCACCCAGCGCTTGCCGCGCGCGATTTCAAAGTCGAAGGCGATGGACATGCTGCTGACGGCGCGTATGATCGATGCCGCCGAAGCGGAGCGCACTGGCCTGGTCTCGCGCGTGGTCCCGGCCGACAAACTGATGGAAGAAGCGATTGCAGCGGCGACCACGATTGCGGCCATGCCGCTGTCGGTGGCCATGCAGATCAAGGATTGTGTGAACCGCGCGTTCGAGACCACGCTGACTGAAGGCGTGCGTTATGAGCGCCGCTACTTCCACGCGGGCTTTGGCACGCCAGCGCAAAAGGAAGGCATGTCCGCCTTCCTGGAAAAGCGGGCCGCCAAGTTCGACGGTCTGTAAGGCTCAGACGACGGCGCCGGCCAGCTCCGAGGCTGGCGCCTTGAGCATCACATGCTCCACGGCGCGGCTTAACATGACTGGCGTGACATAGGTACGGTGAACGCGGTCGATGGCGGCCATGTAAAAGCGCCCGAACAGATTTTTACAACGTACCCGCGTGCCCAGCGTGAACTGGACGCGCCCGTGCGGCAGCAGTGTCACCCCCACGCAAGAGCGGAACACCAGGTGCTTGTCGTTCGCGCCGAGCACCACCTGGGCGCGCGTTTGCTGCGCATTCGTTTCTTGCGCCAGCACGGGAAAGCGGCCAGCGAACAGATTACTGCGGTCCGGCGAGAGTAGGGACGAGACCGGGCAGCCCAGCGGCGAGGTTCGCAGTCCGATGGGGCACACCAGGAAATTACGAAACGCCATCATGCGCGCGACGCCGGTCGGTGGGCTGTTGAGAAAACCCTCAAGTACTGCCGCGAGCAGCGTGCTTGCATTACTCTGCTTGAAGGACCCCATCTCCATCGTGAGCGAGAAGGTGTCGTCGTGATGAAAGCGCACATCCTTGAACTGATCGAGCAACAGGGAGCCGGCGGGTGTGGCTTCAAGCTCCACCACGTCGCTGCGGTGCGCCTGGCTCGACACATAACCTTGCGGCTTGCGCCAACGCCCCCATGCCCCCAGCACGGTGCCCACACTGCTGCGCGCATTGCCGCACATGAGGCGCTGCAGTGAGCCGGGTGGCGCCTCAAGCGAGAGGTCGACGGTGTGCACCTGCGATTGGCGCAACGCGATCTCGAGCAGGTCGGCCACGTGTTGCGGCAATACCGTCGTTAGCGAAGGAATGGTCGCGGCATTGGCCAGCACCTGCTCCTTGAGCTCGTCCGACAAGTCCCCGCCCAGCTCATTGGTGTGGCAGGACAGGGCAAAGAATACGGGATGGCGGGAGTTCTTCGTCAGGGGTGCGAACTGGTGCCAGGTCTCGCCCCCAAAGCGCACGGTGAACATGCAGTCTGGGGGGATGTTGATGCACTGGAGCGCGCGGACAAAGCTGTGCGGGTCTTCCGTAATCTGGGCCATCGAAGCGCTGGAAAAGCGCAACTGGGCGCCGCCGCTGCCCGACACCGCCGTGAAGATGCGGTGGCCGGCGTGACGGTGAAATGGATGGCCTTTGGGGCCAACCACAAACGAATACAGGGAGGTGGGATCACCCTTGTCGAAGTTGGTACCACCGAGCTTGGCCGATGGCTCGTCGAGTTCATCCACAAAATCCTGGTGCTGCTGCTGACGGTTCGATACGCTGGCAAACAGATGGTTGCCCGAGCCGTGCATGAGTTGGGCAATGAGCGATACCTCCACCGCGACGCCGCCAGACTGCGACTCGATGCGGGCTGAGGGGAAGGTGCTTACTACCTGGGTCATGGTCGACATGCTGGCCTCTGGAACTGGTCGTTATCCTCCATTGTACTTGTTCAAAAGAAATTTCCCGCAAAACGCTGGAGTCACTACTTTTCTTGCGAAAGCGCGCGACCCAAGCGCTCGTACACCAATGCATGCGTCGGCCCCATATCGGTCAAGTTCAGTGGATAGGTGCTTCACTGATCTGGCGGAGTATGGGTCCCCGCATTCGCGAGGACGACGGGGTAGTGGCGGAACAGGGCGACGAGGTGGTGGCGGAACAGGACTACGGGGCGATAGTCGCACATCGTCGTCCCCACGAAGGTGGGGATCCATGCAAGGCGCGATTCTGCTCCGGCCCCGCATTCCACCGGAACAGCAATGTGCCACGCGGTTAATTCTGGCGCGGGGCGACTAATTCTGGTTTGCCGACCTACCCACTCAGGACTTCTTCGCGGCCAATTGCTGGACCAGTTCCAGCGCCTTGGCCACATTCGCGTCCGGTGCCACACCGCCAATGATGGCGGCGATCTTCCCGTCGGCGGTGATTACAAAGGTCTGGCGCTCGGCCAATCCATGGTCCAGCGCATCACCGCGTGCATTGGTGCGTCCGGGCGCCGCCTGGCGAATCGCTACGTCGTAAGCTTGCGCCGTCTTGCCATCAAGGTCGGACGCCACCGGCACCTTGCCGGCACAAGACGCCGGATCGGCAGAAAACGCATTGAGCCGGTCGATGCTATCTAATGACACTCCAATCACGCTGGCACCTGCCGCCTTGAACTTGTCCTGGTTGACGGCAAATTCGTGAGCCTGCAAGCTGCAGCCGCCCGTGAAGGCTGCCGGGTAGAAGTACACCACCACGGGACCCTGACGCAAGGACTGCTTCAGTGAAAATTGGAAGGATTTACCAGCCTGTGAAGCCGGCAGGGCGATATCGGGCGCATTGTGCCCAACCGGGAGCGCAGCGTGGGCCGGCAGAGTGAAGGCGGCCAAGGCGCCCAGGGTGATCAACAGTCGTTTCATGAAACTCCTCAGGATTTTTTGTAAAAGGTGTGGCAGCTGCGGCAGGTGCGCGAGAGCGTGGTGGCCGCCTCCGACGCGCCATCGAAATTGCCGGCGGTGACGGCGCGCGAAATCTCGCGTGTCAGTTCCAGGCTCTTTTTCGACAGCGCGACCGCTTCATGGGCGTCCGGCTTCTCGCCGAAAAAGCCATCGACTTTCACGAACAGTTCTTCCAGTTCCTTGGTGTCGTCCACCGCACCCTTGCGGTTCTTGAGTGCGATGTCGGAGCTGAGGTTCTTGTTGGCGTCTTCGATGGCCTTCATCCAGTCGGTGTCCATCTCGATGTCGGCGCTCCACGCCGCCCCCGCGATCAGGAGCAGGGCGGCGCACAGGGGACGTAGTAGTCGCTTTGCTTGCATAGACAGACGCTCAGGCGAGCAGCTCCTTGATCACTTTTCCGTACACGACGGTCGGTCGCTCCGAGCGGCCGTTGTTAAGGAAGGTGGTTTTCAGGTGGTCGAGACCGAGCAACTGCAGCACGGTCGCCTGCAGATCGTAGGTGTCAACCGCCTTGTCCTTGTCCGCCACCTGCAGGCCGATTTCGTCGGTCTCGCCATAGGTGGTGCCCGCCTTGATGCCGCCCCCCGCCATCCACTGGGTGTAGCCCCACGGGTTGTGGTCGCGCCCATTGCCGCTCTCGCCGTACGAGGTGCGACCAAATTCGGAGGTCCATACCACCAGGGTACTTTCGAGCATGCCGCGATCCTTCAGGTCCGCCAGCAGGCCGGCAATCGGCTTGTCGACCATGCGCGCCATGACGCTGTGGTTCTTTTCCAGGTCGCTGTGGGCGTCCCAGCTGGACAGATCACCATCGTCTTGCGGACCACCCGAGACCACCTGGATAAAGCGCACGCCGCGTTCTGCGAGGCGGCGCGCGCGCAGCAGTGTGGTGCCGTAACTGGCGCTGCCTTCATGATTGAGACCGTACATTTCCTTGGTCGCTTCGGTCTCCTTGCTCAGGTCCACCGCTTCGGGGGCGGCCACCTGCATGCGGTCAGCCAGTTCGTAGGAACGCACGCGTGCCCGCAGTTCGGTGTCTTCGGGATAGCGCGCGGCGTTGCCCAGGTTGAGGCGCTTGAGCAGATCAAGCGAGGCGCGCTGCTGCGCGGCGGTGCGCAATTCCGGGCGCTCCAAGTGCAGAATCGGCGAGTTACCAGGGCGGAAAGCCGTGCCCTGGTAGACCGCAGGCAGGAAGCCGGAATTCCAGTTCACGGAACCACCGCGCGGTTCGTTCTTCCCGTTGTACAGCACCACGTACGGCGGCAAATCCGGATTGGCGGATCCGAGCGCGTAGCTGACCCAGGCGCCCAGCGATGGCCGGCCCGGATTGAGGTCGCCCGTATTGAGCTTGAGGATGGAAATATCGTGGGTCGCGCCCACTGTCACGCTGGACTTGATGAAGGCGATCTTGTCGGCCTGGGTGGCGATGTTGGGCAGCAGGTCGGAAAACCAGGCACCACTCTCGCCATGCTGCTTCCAGGTCCGGTTCGACGCATACAGCTTGCCCACACCACCCTGGGTACTGGTCTTGATCCCCTTCATGAAGGACGCCGGTGGCGCGGTGCCGGCCAGTTTGATCAGGTCCGGCTTGTAGTCGTACAGGTCCAGCGTGCTCGGTGCGCCGTTCATGTGCAGCCAGATGACGGTCTTGACCTTTGCCGGCAAGTGCGGCGCCTTCGGTGCGAGCGGGTCCACCAGGTCGGCGGCATAGGCGGCGGACAGCAAGCCGGTGCCGGGGATCAGGCCGGCAAGGGCGGCAGCGCCCAGGCCCTGGCTGGTTTTCAGTAAAAAGTCGCGGCGATTGTTCATGATGCGTGTCCTGTTCTCAGAAGGTGAAGGGTCAGAAGCGGTAAGCAAAGTCATTCGAGTTGGCGACCGTGTGCACCAGGTCGACGAAGGCGGCAGCGCGCAGCGGATTAATGTGCTGGCCCTCTTTCAGTCCGGTCGGCGTGGCGATGGCAAACTTGCCGTCGCTGGCCTTGTCCTGGATCAGGCGCTCTTGCTGGTGCAGGAAGCTTTTCAGGGCCAGCCGCTCGGTGGCGTTGGGAACGCGCGCAAAGAGGGTCTGGTACAAGGTATTGAGCTGGGCGTTTTCGTCATTGCCCGCTTCGCGCAGAACCTTGCCAGCCAACGCTTGCGACCAGCCGAACACGATGTCGCTGTTGAACAGGGTCAGTGCCTGCAGTGGTGTCGTGGTCACGCTGCGTTTGCTGTGCACCTGCTGGGCGCTGGCCATGTCGAAGGTTTCCAGCATTGGATAAGGCACACTGCGGCGCACGAACACGTACACGCTGCGGCGGTTGAAGTCGGCCGGATCGGTCGACACGTCCCACAGGCGACCGGCATCAAGGTTGCCTGGCACTGGCGGGAAGACGCCCGGGCCACCGATCTTGTCATTGAGCTGACCCGAAGCGACCAGCAGCGAATCGCGGATTTCCTCGGCTTCCAGTCGCTTGCGCGGGAAGATGGCCAGCAGCTTGTTTTCCGGGTCAGCCTTGTAGGCGTCGTTGCGGTGCGCCGAGGACTGGCGGTACACATTCGAGAGCAGGATTTCGCGCTGCAGCTGCTTTACGCTCCAACCATGTTTGATGAAGTTGGCGGCCAGGTAGTCGAGCAGTTCGGGATGGGTTGGCTTCTTGCCGGCGCGGCCAAAGTCACTGACCGTGCCAACGATGCCTTCGGCGAAATACTGAGCCCAGACGCGGTTGACGAACACGCGTGCTGCCAGCGGATTCTTCTCGCTGGTGATCCAGTTGGCCAGCGCGGTGCGGCGTCCCGACGAAGTGGCGGTGGGGACAATCTGCGGTTTTTCGCCATTGGCCCACAGGGCAGGGAAGCCCGGTTGCACTTCTTCCTGCGGCCGTTCGTGGATGCCGCCAAAGCGCACGAAGGTGGGCGGCGCTTCGGTGTGGCCAAGTTCAGTCGCCGTGGTCAGGTTGAGCGAACCGGAGGCAGGTTTGAGCTTGTCAAACTTGGCCAGCGCAGCACTCAGCTTTTTGTAGGCCTCGTATTTGGGCACGTTCTCGGGGTCGAAGGTGGCCGCTTCCTTGTCTTCGGCCGACAGCTTCAGGTATCCCACCACGTCCGCTTCGGTCGATACCGACTTGAGACGGAAGTTGACCCAGCGGTCCAGGGCATTCCATTCCTTCTCCGGTTTGAAGATGGACTCGCGGCTGTCGGTCAGGTAGCGCTCCTTGTGATACTGCTCGCCCTTGGCGCGCACGGTATCGAGGATGGCCTTCTGCTTGGCGCGAATATCCTTGGTCGCTTCACGGTAGATCGCTTGCTGCTTTTCGTATGCCAGCTCCTGCTCACCCTTGGTGGCATTGACCTTGTCGTCAAAGCTGGTGTTGGCGAAGAAGGCTTGCAGCTGGAAGTATTCCTTCTGACTGACCTTGTCCGCCTTGTGGTTGTGGCAGCGCGCGCAGCCGATGGTGCTGGCAAGGAGCGCCTCGCCGACGGTATCGGTCATGTCAGTAGTGATCTGGTATTTGCGCTGCACCAGGTCGCGCGAGTTGTAGTTGTCCGGGTAGTTGCCCAGAAAGCCGGTGGCGATGCGCGCTTCCTGATTGTCCGGCCACAGCTCGTCGCCAGCCAGCTGCTCCTGGATGAAGCGCGAGTAGGACTTGTCCTGGTTGAAGGCGTTGATCACGTAGTCGCGGTAGCGCCAGTTGTTGGGACGCGTCTGGTCATTTTGAAAGCCGGCGCTGTCGGCGTAGCGCGCCAGATCAAGCCAGCGGCGCGCCTGGCGCTCGCCGTAGTGGGGTGAGGCGAGCAGGCGGTCGACCAGTTTTTCGTAGGCGTCGGCACTGCGGTCGCTGACGAAGGCATTCACCTCCGCGGTCGTTGGAATCACGCCCCAGGCGTCGAGCGTGGCGCGGCGAATGAAGCTGGCGCGGTCGGCTGGCGGCGAGGGTTTGATGCCCTGCGCTTCCAGCTTGGCCAGCACGAAAGCATCGATCGGTGTGCGCACCCAGTCTTTTTGCGCCACGTGCGGCGTCGCGGGCAGTGTAAGGCTTTGATAGGGCGACCATGGCTTGGGCGCTGCATCCTGCGCCGCGCCAGCGGCCGATGCCAGGGCCCACGCAACGGCGAGGAAGGCGGCTTTGGTTTTCATTGTCTAGCTCCTGAGGGTAGTAAGTCGTGTCACCTACTACCTTTGCAGGATCCATGCCACGCACCTGGCTACTGCTCGATTCGGTCCAAGTAGTTGAAATTGCTCGGGTTTTCTGTGGACTTATGCGTTTTAGTCAGGCCCGGCCGGCTGTTGAGCAAGCCACACCTTGAACCGCGCGCAGCACCCTGCTTGGTGCGATTGCATCAACTACCAGGATGGCGTTGGCGCGGTCGCAACCGGTGCGGCGTGCACCAGGGCGCCGGTCGCCGCGTACACGCTGAAAACGGCCAGCAAGGCTGACAGGACGAAGGCAAGCGCGATGCGCGCCGGTCCGGCTGGCGCGCCGTCGACGACGTCATCGGCGCTGGCGCTGCGGTAACCGCTCACCATCGGACGGATCAGGGTGTGGCGCCGGCGACGCACATAATAGGCAATGGCGGCAGCGTGCAGGACGACCATGGCAATGAGCAGATATTGGCTGACGGCGTGCAATGAGGTCAGGCGCGATGACAGCTCGTCGCCGACCAGATCGGCCAGCGGGCCGCGAAAGGCAATGTCGTCGTTGGCAAACAGGCCGCTGCCCACTTGTATGGCGATCAGTCCCAACATGGTCAGCACGGCGAGGGCGCCGAGCGGGTTGTGACCGTGGCCGCGCCATTCACCGCGCAGGTAGGCGGCAATGGCAGCCGGGCCGCGCACAAAGCGGGCAAAGCGCGCATTGCTGCTGCCGACGAAGCCCCAGGCCAGGCGAAACACCAGCAGACCGAGTATCAACAGCCCCAGTCGGCCATGCCAGACAATCAGCTCACCACCGAGAAAGCCGGTAACAAGGGCGGCCGGAATGGCCGCTGCCAGCAGCCAGTGAAACAGGCGCGTGGGCAGGTCCCACACATACACTTGAATTGTTGCGGCCATGGCCGTGGTCCTTTGCTTGGTCGTGAAAACCGGGCCCCCACGGCCCGGTCGTGTGTGTCAACGACTTAGTCCTTTGATTTGAAATCGTCGTGGCAGGCCTTGCAGGTCTTGCCCAATTTTCCGAACTGCTCCTTGATTGCTGCCGGATCACCGAGTGCAGCGACGCGTGAGAGCTCGTTGGCCTCCTTGTTGAAGTTTCCAAATAGTTCGGCTGCGCGTTTGCCATCCTTGAACAGTTCCGGCTTGGCGCTGGTGTCATGCCAGCCTTTGCCCTGTTCCGTTCCGGGGCCGAACAGGGAGCCGAGTCCCGAGTTGGCGATGGCGGCGATGGTGGCCGCTGCCCGGGCCACGTCGTCCTTCTGGAACTGGCCCTCGAGGTTGGACTTGATGCGGCCATTGTTCCAGGCTATGACCTGGAAGGCGGACTGGCGCCACTTGATCAGGGTTTCCGGCTTCGGCGCCGCCTGTTGGGCCAGCGCGCTCGTCGAAGCTGCCGCCACCGACAACAGCAGCAGGGTCTTGAGGTACATCTTCATCGTTTCTCCTTGGTTGACGCTACAGAAATTTGCAAAGGTAGCGCGAGGTAGTACGCATGAAATGTGCCAATGCGAGCGCGTTCCATTGCCCGGTGCCCGCATTGCGTGCTGTACGAGATTGGGCAGCGCCTGCGCAAAAGTCGACAGGGTTTTCGTCACGCTGTTGCGTTTTGCACCGCTCGCGCAGGGCGTCATGGCGCAAGGTGCGGGCACGATACCTGCTACGTCAGCCTGCACCTTCCCATTGAAAAGGATTTTCCATGTTCGTGACTTCCCCTTGCTCCCGCCTCTTGCTCACCCTTGCCGCCGCTGGCGTCATGTTGCCCGTGTTTGCGCGCCAAACGCCTGCGCCGGCTGAGAAGAAACCCCTGCCCCCATTGAGCTTCTTCGTCACCAGCACCAGTATCGGCAAGGGCGGTGACCTGGGCGGCCTGGCGGGCGCTGACCGGCATTGCCAGTCGCTCGCCAGCGCAGTGGGGTCCACTAAGACCTGGCATGCGTACCTGAGCACGCAGGCAGCCAATGGACAGCCTGCGGTCAACGCGCGCGACAGGATCGGCACGGGACCGTGGTACAACGCGCGCGGCGTGGCCGTGGCCAATGACGTCGCTCATCTGCATGGCGATACTCACGAAGCCGCGCGACTTGGCAATAACTTGAGCAAGAACACGGCGCTGACAGAAAAAAACGAGTCGGTCAAAGGCGCTGGGGACACGCCCAATCAACACGATATCCTGACCGGTTCGCAAATCGATGGCCGCGCCTTTGCCGACAGCGCCGATCACACCTGCAAGAACTTCACCAGCAGTGCAGCCGACGGCTCGGCGCAGCTGGGCCACTTTGACCGCACGGGCGGTGGCAACACCTCCTGGAACTCCACCCATGCGAGCCGTGGCTGTGGGCAGGAGAACCTGGTGCAAACCGGTGGCGCGGGCCTCTTGTATTGCTTCGCGGTGAACTGAGCGAAGTGTCCTTCGTCTTTTATCGCATATGAAATCTCAAAATGATTCGTATGCACGCACGCTGTCCATGTTTACGCTACACAGAAGAGCCATAAATGAGATTGGATGTCGGCGTGACCAGACTGCTTACTTTTCCCGACCCGGACGCGATGACCTTGTCGATTCGCGCGAAGGCCCTGTTATTTCACGATCCCGGCTCGCTCGACCTGCTACACGAAGTCGAGCGGATCGCGCGCAGCGATGCGACGGCGCTGATCTTTGGCGAAACCGGCACCGGCAAGGAGCTGATCGCCCGTCATATCCATAGCGTGAGCGAGCGACGTGGCCCTTTCGTGGCCGTCAATTGCGGGGCCTTTAGTGAAACCTTGATCGATGCCGAATTATTTGGTCACGAGGCGGGCGCCTTTACCGGGGCAACCCAGGCCAGGGCCGGCTGGTTTGAAACGGCCAATGGCGGCACCCTGTTTCTTGACGAGATAGGGGACCTGTCGATGGCGCTGCAGGTGAAGCTGCTGCGCGTGCTGCAGGAGCGGCAAGTCGTCATGTTGGGCTCGCGCCGTCCGATACCACTGGACGTGCGCCTGCTCGCTGCCACCAACGTGGACCTGGACAAGGCCATCGATGCTGGACGCTTTCGCTCCGATCTGTACTACCGCCTGAGCGTGGCGGTGATCAACCTGCCGCCCCTGTGCGACCGTCCTGGCGATATTTTGCCGCTGGCGTCCCACTTCATTGGCACTTACCGCGAGAAGCTCGGCTTGCAGCGTGTGGTGCTCAATGCCGGCGCGCGAGCAGCCTTGCTCAGCTACGAGTGGCCGGGCAATATCCGCGAGCTGGAAAACGTGATGCATTACGCCCTCATCGTGTGCCGCAACGGTGAGATTGGCGAGGACGATCTCAAATTGGTGGGTAAGCTGCATCGGCGCCGCGTGCGCCCGCAAAGCGAGACGAGCAACGTTGCGACGCTGGCGCCTACCGGTCAGGGCGCGCGCGCCCGATTGACTGCATTGGTCGGCGAGCTGCTCGATAACAGCGAAGCAGACCTGTTCGAGATGGTCGAAGACGTGGTCCTGCGGACGGCCTTTAGCCGCTGCCAGCAGAACCAGGTGCAAACGGCGCGTGCGTTGGGGATCAGTCGCAATATCCTGCGTACGCACCTGAAGCGGGCGGGCCTCATTGGTCCGGATGCGGGCGACGCACCGCCGCCGCATCCGACCCTGGTGCCGGGCGCCAGCGGCCACGCTTGATGCTATAGCTGCGACAGGTAGCGCGCCAGGGCGTCGATGTCGGCGTCACTGAGCGCGTCGCTTGCCTGGTTCATCACGCGCCCTGGGCTGTTGCTGCGCTGGCCAGCGCGCCAGTTCAGCAACTGCTCGCGCAGATAGTACATTTGCTGTCCGCGCAATGCGGGCACCAGCGCAGCGCCACGTGCGTCGGCGCCGTGGCAACTGGCGCACGCAGTCAGGCCGCGCTTTGCATCCCCTTCAAGGAATAGACGACGTCCGGTCGCGTCGTTTGCGGCGACTGAATCGCTGACCACGTTCTGACGCGCGAAGTACGCAGCCACATTTTCCACTTCGGCTTCATCCAGCTTGGCCGCCACGATATCCATGAAGGGACTGCGGCGCCGACCGGCCCGAAAATCACGCAGCTGCTTGAGCAGGTAGTCCTGGTGCTGTCCGCCCAGATTCGGATAGCCGGAACTGGTGGCGACACCGTTTTCGCCATGGCACTCGATGCATTGTGCAATGCGCGCGGCAGGCGTATCGGCAGCAATGGCGGGCAGCGCTGTTAGCGTCAGGACGGCAGCCAATACCAGCGTGTGGTTCGTCTTCATCGGGATTCCATGAGTGTTTGGTCGCCGCAGTATAGGGGCCGGTAGCCGCGCGCCAAACGAATCACTTCGCATGTCGATAGTGGTTTTTCGGCTATCGGAAATGGCACTGTGGGCATTGGTGCACCCGCTGTGAAGAATGCGACAGGTGTGGTGCCGCGCGGCTGCATATGCAACAGCGGCGCTTGGTCGCGATGCAGTGTGCACCTATATGCAGTGCAGCATTCGGCAGGCGTGGCGCAGCCTTGGCATGCATGTTGCTCAATGAGGGATATCACCCTACTTGAAAGGCAGCAGATGATTCACCATGCAAGGGCTCAGGCCACACTCCGACGCAAACCATTGGCAGCGCTGATCGCGCTGGCCTTGATCAGTAATGCTCCCGCACGCGCCGCCGATGATCTGGATACTTTGCGGGCTGAAGTCGCGCAATTGAAAGCGGCGCTGGCCAAATCCGAACGCGAACTGGCCAGCGCGCGCGGCGTCGTTGCGGTGCCGGTGGCGGCGCCCGAGCCGCAGGACGTGGCGAAAGCCGAGCCGGAATCGACCGAATTAGGTGAGGTAGTTGTGCGGTCGCGTAAGGCGATCGATCTGACGCACGACATTCCACAATCGGTGTCGGTAGTGTCCGGAAAGGAGCTCTCGCGCGAACTGGCGCAGGACCTGAGCGCGTTTGCCAAACGTGGCGCCAATATCTCCTTCAACCAGAACAACACACGCGGCGCCTCGCTGTCGATTCGCGGCGTTGGCAAGCGCTCGTTCACTGAAACGCAGGATCCGAGCGTGGGCGTCATCCTCGATGACGTCAGCTTTGGCCTGACCCAGCTTGGCAACTTCGACTTCTATGACGTGGACACCGTCGAAGTGGCGCGCGGCCCGCAAGGCACGCTGGGAGGAAAGGGAGCCAGTTCAGGCGTGGTGACGGTCAATACCAAGCACCCCTCGTTCACGCCGAGCGCCGACTTCTCGCTCACGTTTGGCCAGCGCCAGACCGTGATCGCCCAGGCGGCATTGGGCGGCCCGATTGTTGATGGCCTGCTGGCCTGGCGCGGCGCCGTTGTGGCCAACCGGTCCGGCGGCTACTACGAGAATGCCTACGATCCGGACAACTTCGCGCTGTATAACAAGAATCGCCTGAGCGGGCGCGTACAATTTCTGCTGACGCCTACACCAGACCTGAGCGTGCTCTTTAGCGCCGACCTGGAGCCGAAGGCGGCGCAGCTGCAAAATGGACTGACCTTCTACCATGATGCGCCCGAGCGTTTTGCGAACGGCAGCCTGACCGACCCCAGTGGTGTCTCGGCGCGCGCCAAACTGCTAGGGTTCACCAATGGCAGTGGGGTACAGGTTGGTCCGCGCGCGTGGTTCCAGGGCCGCAATGGTTATACCTACGAAAACGGGTACGTCGGCGGTGAGCTGCGCGAAAGCGTGAATTTCAATGAGAACCAGGGGCAGACCGTCTCGAACAAGGGAGCCTCGACCCGGGTCGACTGGCATAGCGGTGGCCTGGACCTGGCATCGATCACTGCCTGGCGCGCGACCAGTTTCCGCGCTGAGAATGATGAAGGCACGCCATTCGATATCAGCAAACTGGGTGGCGGTGGCGTGCGCTACCGTCAGTTCAGTCAGGAGTTTCGCGTCAACGCCACGCCGAGCCCAAAGTTTGACTACCAGGCCGGCACCTACTTCCTCAAGACCTGGGACGAAATCGCGTCCAAGGCTGGATGGGGATCGGATGCCGGCGCCTGGTTCGCCACGGACGCCCAGTACAACACCCTGGACCGCAACGCGGGCAGCAACCGCGGCGCAGGCCTGGCGCTGTTGCGCGAATCGCTGGCGGACACCTTCCGTCAGGGGACAACGTTGGTGCGCACACGCAGCGATGCCGTGTTCGGACAGGGTAATTGGCACGTGACCGATGCCTTTACACTCACGGGCGGACTGCGGGTCACGCGCGAAGATCGTGATACCAACGATGTGGTGTTTTTGAGTGGCGGTGGTGTGGGCGCGGCGCTCAACCCCGTGGCGGTGCGCGGCGTTGCGCTAGGTGGCTTTGCCACCGCTGCTAACGGCACGCTGACCGGCGCCAATTCGGACGCCCAGTTGCGCCTCGCTGACACCGGGGCCAATCGCTACTATGGTGTGCCAGCCGGCGCCGCACCGGGTGACGCCTACCGCGCGCTCACCGTCGCGCAACTGGCGCAGGTGGCGGCGGCGAAAGCGCTGCGCAGCGGCCAGATTGGCCAATTGATTTCGGGTGTCGATAGCCAGTACAACGATCGACTGCTCACCAGTGTACTAAGCCCGCACTATAAATTCAGCCCCGAGCTGACGGCCTACACATCGTGGCAGCACGGCGAAAAATCGGGTTCAGCGATCAACGTGAATGGCACGCCGACCGTCGTGCGACCGGAAACGACCAATGCCTTCGAATTGGGATTGAAGTCAATCTCACGTGACAAGAACCTGACCTTGAATGCCAATCTATTCCTGACCAATATTCGGGACTACCAGCAGACCGTGAGCGTGATCGACCAGTTCACAACTGATCGCAACATCGCCAATGGCCAGGCCAACCCGCTCGCCTATGTGGCGGCACAGGGCAATGTGAACCGGGTTCAGGCAAAGGGGCTGGAGTTCGACGGCGTGTACCAGGGAATTCCACACACTGCGCTGCGTCTGTCGGGAGCCTACAACGATGCGCGCTACAAGGATTACAAGAACGCACCCAAGCCGGACGAACTGGCCTACCTGCCAGAGAATTTCATCGACATGAGCGGCCAGCGCCTGGCCGGTGCAGCCAAGTGGACCTTCAACGCGGGCGCGGAATACACGCATCCAGTCTTTGGCGACAAGCTGTTTCACACCAGTTTCAATACCGCCTTCACGAGCCGCTTCAACAACACAGATACCTTGTCCAGCTATGGTTGGGTGGGTGGCTACAGCCTGACCGACGCGTCGATCGGCATCAGCACCAAGGGCGGCTTTGATCTGAACCTGGTCATCAAAAACGCTTTCGACAAGCGCGCGCATGAACCGGGCTGGGTGTCGTATGCGCCCGACCCTTATCCGCGCTGGATCGGCTTGGTGTTTAGCGGGAAGCTGTAGCGCGTTTTCCGCATATGCTCGTCCACTTATATTCGATTACATATTGACGCCGCGTTGTTATATTCAAGCTGTTGGAACGACGAGGAAAAGCGCAATGCAGTTACAGCTAGGAGCACGGCAGGTCAGCTGCTTGCGCGGACGGCGGATGTTGTTTGAAGGAGTCGATGTGGACCTGCGCGCCGGTCAGGCATTGCGGGTGGCAGGACCTAACGGCAGCGGAAAGAGCAGCTTGCTGCGCATCCTCTGCGGCCTGGCCCTGCCGCATGCCGGCGAGGTGACCTGGCAGGGCGAGGGCATCGGCGTGCAGCGTGCGGCCTATGCCCGCAAGCTGCTGTACCTGGGGCATGCGCCGGCCATCAAGGAGGAGTTGAGCGCCGTTGAAAACCTGGCCTTCGACTGCGCTTTGGCGGAAGTGGACGCCGACGGCGCTGCGGTGCGCAAGGCATTGGCCGATGCAGGCGTTGGCAAGCTGGCCGATATGGCCTGTCGCCAGTTGTCTGAGGGTCAGCGTAAGCGCGTGGCGTTGGCGCGTCTGCACCTGGCACGCGAGCGCTCCTTGTGGGTGCTGGACGAGCCTTTCAGCGCACTGGACGCGGCGGCGACCGCGGCTCTGACCGGTTTGATGAAAGCGCACCTTGCACGGGGCGGGCTCATGGTCTACACCACGCATCAGGAAGCGGCGTTGGCGCCGCACGTCACGCTGGTGCTGGGTTGATGCTGGCCCTGGTGGTGTGTGTTATCCGGCGCGATCTGCAGTTGGCGCTACGCCGGCGCAGCGAGTGGATCAACACGCTGGCCTTTTTTGTGATTGCGGCCAGCCTGTTTCCCTTGGCTGTGGGGCCAGCCCCGGGCCTATTGCGCAGCATGGCACCGGGCGTATTGTGGGTAGCCGCCTTGTTGGCGTCGACCCTGGCCCTGGAACGTTTGTTCGCAAGCGATTTTGCGGATGGGACCCTGGAGCAGTTGGCGCTTGCGCCAGCGCCCCTGAGCCTCATCGTCATCGGCAAGGTGGTGGCGCACTGGCTGGTAGCGGGCCTGCCGCTGGTGCTCATCGCACCATTGCTGGCACTGCAGTTTGATCTGCCCTGGGATGCGGTGGTGATCCTGGTCGCATCGCTGGCGCTCGGGACCCCGGTGCTCAGTCTTGTGGGGGCCGTGGGCGCGGCGCTGACGCTGGGAGCGCGGGGAGGCGGGGCTTTGTTGGCGCTGTTGATACTGCCGCTGTATATCCCGGTGCTGATATTTGGCGCCGGTGCGGTGCAGGCAGGTCCCGATGGCGCCTCTGCGCACCTGATGCTGCTCGGCGGCGTTTGCATGTTGAGCGTGGCGCTGGGGCCTTGGGCTGCAGCGGCAGCGATAAGAATCGCACTTGAATGAAGCACTTTTGATGAATGAGGCAGCAATGACGCAACACCGGCACTGGGCCACACTGGCTTCTCCCGCCAGGTTCTTTCCGCTCGCGGGAAACCTGATAGGCCCTTGCGCGATCCTGGCCGCCCTCTTGTGCGCGGGCGGAATGTGGTTGGGCTTTTTCGTCGCGCCCACCGATTTTCAGCAGGGCGACGCCTATCGGATCATCTTCGTCCATGTTCCCGCCGCCTGGATGTCGATGGTGATTTACCTGGCAATGGCGTTCTGGTCGGCGGTCGGCATGATCTTCGGCACGCGCCTGGCTTCCATGTTCGCGTCGGCCCTGGCGCCCACCGGCGCGCTGTTCACCATGCTGGCGCTGTGGACTGGCGCGCTGTGGGGGAAACCCACCTGGGGCACCTGGTGGGTATGGGATGCCCGCCTGACGTCCGAACTGATACTCCTGTTTCTCTATCTTGGTTTTATCGCCCTGCAAGGCGCCATCAGCGACGAGCGCCGCGCCGACCGCGCCGGTGGCGTGCTGGCCCTGGTCGGCGTGGTCAATATTCCTGTCATCTATTTCTCCGTCGTTTGGTGGAATACCTTGCATCAGGGCGCGTCGGTCAGCGTGAGCAGTGGCTCGCACATGGCATCGACCATGCTTCTGGCGATGCTGCTGTGCGCCCTGGGTTTTTGGGCGTACGCGATCGCCGTGGTCCTGGCGCGATTGCGCTGCATCGTGCTTGAACGCGAGGCTGGCGCCCGCTGGTTGGGCAATGGCGCGGGAGCGGCGACATGATCTGGGAAAGCTGGAGCGCGTTTTTTGCCATGGGCGGGTACGCAGGTTACGTTTGGGGATCGGTTGGCGCGACGGTTGCGCTGCTGGTATGCGAGGTCACGGCACTGCGGATGCGCCGGCGGGCGGCATTGCGTGCACTGGGCCAGATCGGATTGACGTCATGAAGGCCCGACAAAGAAGATTCATCTTGATTGCGGCAAGCGTGGCGGCACTGGCGGGCGGCGTGGCCTTGATTCTGGGCGCGTTTCAGAAAAATTTGGTCTTCTTCTATACGCCGACGCAGGTGCTGGCCGGCGGCGCGCCGCAGGGCCGACCTTTCCGGCTCGGTGGTCTGGTTGAGCGAGGTAGCCTGGTTCGATCCGGCGCCTCAGCTGCGGCCAGTTTTGTGGTGACTGATAACGCACGCAGCGTCACCGTGCGCTACCAGGGTATTTTGCCGGACCTGTTCCGCGAGGGGAAAGGCGTGGTCTCGCAGGGTAGCCTGGGCGCGGATGGCGTGTTCGTCGCCGACGAGGTGCTGGCCAAACATGACGAGAACTACATGCCGCCCGAAGCGGCGTTTGCGCTTCGTGAAGCGGCGAAAGGAGGGGCGCGATGATCCCTGAACTTGGTAATTTTGCCGTGATGCTGGCATTAGGCGTGGCATTGCTAATGGGAGCTTTGCCGATGGTAGGCGCGGCGCGCGGCAAGTTGCAGTGGATGGCATTGGCCAGGCCGGCGGCATATGCCCAGGCGCTGTTGGTGCTTTTCGCCTTCGGCGCCTTGGTCGCCTCCTTTGTGCAGAACGATTTTACGGTCGCCTACGTGGCGGCGAATTCGAACGTAAGCTTGCCGCTGCAGTTCCGGGTTGCCGCGTCATGGGGTGGTCATGAAGGCTCGCTGCTGCTGTGGGTGGTGATTTTGGCGTTGTGGACAGCGGCTGTGGCGGCGTTCAGCCATCGCCTGCCATTGCAGGTTGTCGCCCGTGTGCTCGGCGTGATGGGATTAATCAGCGTCGGTTTCCTGGTGTTTCTGCTGTTCGCATCGAACCCGTTCCTGCGCCAACTACCCGGCGCGCTCGATGGACGCGACCTCAATCCCTTGCTGCAGGACCCTGGCATGATCATTCACCCGCCGATCCTCTACTGTGGCTACGTCGGATTTTCGGTCGCTTTCGCGTTTGCCATCGCCGCTTTGCTCAGTGGTGATGTCGATTCGGCCTGGGCACGCTGGTCGCGGCCCTGGACGCTGGTCGCCTGGGTGTTTTTGACGCTGGGGATTTTGCTGGGCAGCTTCTGGGCCTATTATGAGCTCGGCTGGGGTGGATGGTGGTTCTGGGATGCGGTCGAAAATGCCTCCTTCATGCCATGGTTGGTCGGCACGGCGCTCATACATTCGCTCGCGGTGGCCGAGAAGCGCGGCGCCTTCCGCAGCTGGACCATCCTCCTCGCGATCGTGGCGTTTTCGCTGTCCTTGCTGGGGACCTTCCTGGTGCGCTCCGGTGTGCTGACTTCGGTGCACGCGTTTGCGACCGATCCCCGGCGCGGCCTGTTCATCCTCGCCTTCCTGACACTCGTCATCGGTGGGTCGCTGACGCTGTATGCCTGGCGGGCGCCCCGTATCGGCTTCGGGGCGGCTTTCTCGCTGTTCTCGCGGGAGTCTGCGCTGATGCTCAATAATGTGCTGCTGACCGTCGCAGCCGCTACCGTCTTGCTCGGCACTTTGTATCCTTTGATACTAGACGCTCTGGGGCTGGGCAAAATCTCGGTGGGGCCACAGTACTTCGAGTCGGTGTTTGTACCGCTGATGGTTCCTGTGCTGCTCATGCTCGGTGTGGGGCCGTTCATCCGCTGGAAGGAGGGACGGGTGCAGGAGGTCGTGCGCCAGTTGCGTGGAGTTGCGTTAGCGGCCTTGCTGCTGACCGTTGGTGTCGTGATCGCCTTGCGGCTTTCGGCTGGCATGGCTTTGGGTTTGAGCCTGGCGATCTGGGTTGGCCTGGCCACGGCCTGGAATCTGCGCTTGCGGCTCAAACAGGGCGCAAGGCTGTCATCAAGCTACAAGGGGATGCTGGTCGCGCACCTGGGTATCGCCGTGTTTGTAGTTGGTGTGACCTTGGTCAAGGGGCTGGAAACCAGCGTCGACGTTCGCATGCAAATCGGTGACCGGGTCACCCTGGCTGACTATAGCTTCCAACTCAATGCGTTGGACAAGGTTCAGGGGCCGAACTATCAGGCAGCGCAGGCGCGCTTCGAGGTCCGCTACGACGGGGCTGAGCTGGCCGCGATGCTGCCAGAGAAGCGCTACTTCCCGGTGCAGAACGTGACGATGACGGAAGCTGCCATCGCGCGTGGCCTGACACGCGATCTATATCTGGCGCTCGGCGAGCAGATCGACGCACGCACCTGGACCGTGCGTATCCAGCACAAGCCGTTCGTGGGATGGATATGGGCGGGGTGCCTGTTGATGGCGGTGGGTGGCGTGCTCGCGACGCTGGACCGGCGCTATCGGCGTCAATCTGCGCTCGCGCCGGCAGCGTCACTCGTGGGCGTCGTATGAAGAAGATCGCGCTGCTCCCGCTGATTGTGTTTGGGTTGCTCGTCATTGTGCTGGCGGCCGGGCTGAGGCTCGATCCGGCCGAGGTGCCCTCGCCGTTGGTGGGCAAGCCGGTGCCCCCATTTCGTCTTGCACGGGTCGAGGATCCCAAGGCGAGTTTCAGTCCGAGCGATCTGGCAGGGCAGGTGTGGTTGCTCAATGTATGGGCATCCTGGTGCGGGACTTGCCGCCAGGAGCATCCGGCCTTGATGGCGTTTTCGCGGTCGGCCAAGGTGCCGCTGATCGGGCTTGACTACAAAGACCCGCGCGGCAGCGGCGCCGCGTGGCTTGAGCAGCTTGGCAATCCATACCGTTGGTCGGTGCTTGATGCCGACGGGCGCGTGGGGATTGACTTTGGCGTGTATGGCGTGCCCGAGACCTTCGTGATCGACAAGAAGGGCATCATTCGCTTCAAATTTATTGGTGCGCTCACGCCTGAGCTGATTCGCAGTACCTTGCAGCCTTTACTCAGGGAGCTGGAAAATGCGTAGGGCGCTGTGCTTGTGCGTGCTGCTGTGGTGCGCGCCGGCTTGGGCACGGGATGCCGGCCGGGCACAGGCGATTGCAGAACAACTGCGCTGCCTGGTGTGCCAGAACCAGACCATCGCAGAATCCGATGCGCCGCTGGCCCGGGACCTGCGCATGCAAGTGAGCGAACAACTGGCGCAGGGGAGGTCGGACCAGCAGGTGATTGCCTTCATGGTGGCGCGCTATGGGGATTTCGTGCTGTATCGGCCTCCCGTCAAGCCGATGACCTGGTTACTGTGGTTCGGACCATTTGTGTTCTTGGGCGGCGGCCTGTTTCAACTCTACCGCGTCGCGCGGCGTCATGAGCAGGAGCTCACATGAATAGCTTTTTGTTGGCAGCTGGCTTGTTGTCCGCGCTGGTATTTCTGGTGCTGGTTCCGCCAGTTTGGCGCGTTGCGGGCGGTTCGCGTGGGCTTGCATTGGCAGCGCCATGTGGACTGGTGGTGTTCGCTGCGGGACTGTATGCCTTACTCGGTACGCCGGCCGGTTTGGATACAGGCCTGTTGACCACGCGCCAGGCGGACACCATGGTCAGCCAGCTCGCGGCGCGCTTGAAATCTCAGCCGGACAATGCCAAAGGCTGGCTCTTGTTGGCACGGTCGCAAACCCTGCTTGGTCATGTGAATGAGGCAGGGCAGGCTTATGCGCAGCTCCTGCGGTTGGAGCCGGATAATCCCGATGTGCTCAGCGCGTACGCCGAGGTGCTGTCCGTCGCGCAGGGGAAGTCCTTGCAGGGAGAGCCCGAGCGTCTCTTGCTAAAGGCGCTGCGGCTGGCGCCAGATCATGGGCAGGCCTTGTTTCTTGCAGGCGGAGCCCATTTCGAGCGCAGTGAATTTACGGCAGCGATAGCGCGCTGGCGCCAAATTGATGAGGAAGATCCCTTATATGAGGAGGCGGTTCGCAATATCGCCGCTGCGCGTACACGTATGGACGCCGCTGTAAAGTAAACGCCGTGACGCCCTTGTCAGGGGGCTGAGGCTTTGCTATAGTTCGCCTCCCTCAGAAATGGGGGCGCTTCTAAACGGGGCGAGACGGTAGAAATAAGGGGTTGACGGATGAAATGCAGTGCTTCATAATCTCGCCTCTCTGCTGCAACGAACACAACGCTTCGTGATGCGCAGGTAGCAGTACCGAATAAGTTCTTTAAAAATTAACAGTCGATAAGTGTGGGCGTTTGATGAAGGTGCCAACAAAGCGCAAGCGATGTTGAATACTTAAATTATCAAATGTTCACAAAGAAGAAATATAGGCGCTTCGCAAGAAGTGGCCTGTCAGTATTTTGAGTGAGCGATCTGTCAGAAATGACATTAAACAGAGATTGAACTGAAGAGTTTGATCCTGGCTCAGATTGAACGCTG
>JBJMVX010000097.1:0-17361 GCA_045810445.1 Massilia sp. | reverse complement strand
CGAAATTCGATCCAAATCTTGCCCTTGCCAAGGCTTAGCAAACACAGTATCTGCGAAAGCGGGGACCCACGCTGAGGTAAGCACTGCGTGGGTCCCCGCTTTCGCGAGGACGACGGTATTTTGACTTGAGCAACATCGGCTATGAATTTGCACTTACCCCGTCGTTGTTGGGGGCAAAAAAAAGCGGGCCGAAGCCCGCTTTCCGTGTGCACTGAAGTTAGGCTGTTTCCTTGTGCTTTTCGGCGGCCTGTTCCATCTTTTTCGCATGCTGGTGATCGGTCGAAGCGTCGACCATTTCCGGCGCGACTTCGATGCGGGTGATGCCCGAATCAACGGAAATCGGGTCGCTGGCCGGGAAGGTCATCTCGACCGCTTCGTCAAGCAAGGTTTCCTTGGCCACCTGTTCAGGCGTATCGCATTCTTCGCTGGCCAGGATGCGGATGGCGCTGGCCCACTTGACGAACTTGAGATCGGCCAACTCGCCAATGGTGTTCACGCCAAAGGCCTGGTGCATGGCTTTGGCATCCTTGGCGCTGACGCCGCGCAGCGCCGACAGCGGCGCATTGCAGATGTCGCGGAAGCATTTGCCGGCAAACTCGGCGTCAACGATGGTATTGATATTCATGACTATTCCTTTCGATGTGCCGCGATGGGTGCGGCGATAAACCTGCTGGCTTGACTATCCCACAACTGCTCCAGACCGTATGTGCGCTGGCGTACGGTTACAGAAATTGCACACGCGCACGATTGCTTTTTGACACAAAATATCCGGGTTGCTATGATGATTGGCAGCCTATGGGAGCCAGGGCGCCGACGATGTTGAAAATGCGAATCGAACGAACGTGACACACTCATTAGCGCAGCGCAGGAACGACGTGCCAAAATTAGAAAAACCAAAAATCCTCGTCGTCAACGATGATGCCGGCAGCTTGTTGGCACTGACCAGTTTGCTCGACCAATGGGCCGAGGAAGCGGGCTATGAAGTCATCTCGGCGCGCTCCGGCCAGCAGGCGCTGCGCCAGGTGCTGCTGCATGATTTTGCCGTCATCCTGCTGGACGTGAACATGCCTGGCATGGATGGCTTTGAAACGGCCGAAGCCATCCACCAGCGCGCCCGTTCGGCCGATATCCCCATCATTTTCGTGACCGCTTTCCTGGCCGATGAAATCGATCGCCTGAAAGCCTACCAGCGCGGTGCAGCCGACTTCCTGTTCACCCCCATCATTCCGCAGATCCTGCACGCGAAAATCCAGGTCTTCGTCGCGCTGGCAACCAAGAATGACGAGCTCAAGCGCCAGGCCCACAAGCTGAGCCAGCGCACCACCGAACTGACCGCCACCAACAAGCGCCTCACGCGCGAAATGGAAGAGCGCCAGGCGGCCGAACGCAAGAGCCACGCCAAGGACGAATTCCTGGCCATGCTGGGCCATGAACTGCGCAATCCCCTCTCGGCCATCAGCAGCGCTGCGTCCTTGATTGGCTTGCCGGGCGCCGGTCCCGACACGATAGCCCGCGCCAAACTCATCATTCAACGCCAGAGCCAGCATCTCTCGCGCATCGTGGACGACTTGCTCGATCTCTCACGCGCGATGTCGGGAAAAATTTTGCTGGCGCGCCAGCCGGTGGAAGTGACGGCCCTGGTGGCCGCCTGTCTTGACACCTTCAAGGCCACCGGTCGCACCGGTGACTATCGCCTGCAACTGGACATGACGCCAGGCTGGGTGGATGGCGACCCGACCCGGCTCGAACAGATCGCCACCAATTTGCTCGACAACGCCTTGAAATACACACCGACCGGCGGCGCCATCACCATCTCGGTCAGCGAAGAGGACGAGCATGTGGTGCTGACCGTGCGCGACTCAGGCGTAGGCATCGCGCCTGACCTCTTGCCGCACGTGTTTGACGTGTTCGTGCAGGCGAGCACGACGCTGGACCGCTCCCAGGGGGGCCTGGGCATCGGCCTGGCCTTGGTACGGCGCCTGGTGGAGCTGCATGGTGGCAGCGTGACCGCCCACAGCGATGGTGCGGGCGCGGGCAGTACCTTCCAGATCCGCCTGCCACGCGCGGTACCGGTCGCGCTGGCGCCTCGTGAAGCGCCGGCCTTGCCGGAATCGGCCAAGCCGACTGTGCTGCTTATTGAAGACAACGAAGATGGCCGCGAAATGATGGCCACCATGCTCGACGCATGCGGCTACCAGGTCAAGCAGGCGGCCGACGGCTTGCAGGGCGTGCAGATGGCCGCCGCCCACGGACCCGATGTGGCCCTGGTGGACATCGGCCTGCCCGGCATCGACGGCTACGAAGTGGCGCGCCGCCTGCGCACGCACGCAACCACGCGCGGCATCAAATTGATCGCCCTGACCGGCTACGGCCTGGCCGAAGACCAGCGCCGTGTGCGCGAGGCGGGCTTTGACATGCACCTGGTCAAACCGGTCGACATCAATCAACTGCTCGAAGCCATCTCGCTGTGCGCGGCACAAACAGCTACCTGACAACCCCTTTCCTGCGGTGCGCCACCGTCTGGCCCGTGTTGTATGATTTGGGAAACTTTTATTGAGTCCAGCATGACGGCACCAGCATCAGAACAGATGGAAGCGGAAATTGAACGGCGCGTTGCCGCGCAGACTGCCGACCTGCGTGAATTGCTCGGCCACCTGAACGCCTGCTGGGATGAGGAAAAACGCCACCTGGCGCGCCAGTTGCACGATAGCTTGGGCTCGTCGATGACGGCCCTGACCATGCATCTGGCCTTGCTCAGTCAGCAAATGCCGGCTGAAAAAGCGCTGCTGCAGCGCACGGCCCAAATGAAAACCCTGCTCAATACCATCATTGCCACCAACCGCGCGATGCAATCGGCCGTGTGGAACGACAAGCTGGAATTTCTGGGCGTGCGCAGCGCGCTGGCCGAGCTCGTTGCCGAGTTCGGGACCCAACATGCGCTCACTGCACGCCTGAGTCTGCCGGACGACGAGGCGCGCTACGACAGCGCCCAGAGCGTGGCCCTGCTGCGCACGGTGGAAGAAGGCTTGCGCAATGTGCTTGCCCATGCGCAGGCAACGGAAGTCGACGTGATCCTGGACGACAATGAAGACGAGATCATGCTGACCATCCGCGACAACGGCATCGGTCCGGCGGCTTACAACAGCGCGGCACTGGGTTGCCACGGCTTGCGTCTGCTGGCCGAACGCATGCGCTATTTGGGTGGCGCCATGCGCTTTGCCGCCGCACCGGGCAAGGGCAGCGCCCTGACCGTCACCCTGCCCCGCGCGCCCGTACCTGTCAGTGCAGCTTGACCAGCGGTGAGCTGCGCTTGATCAAAAAGCGCGCGACCGCCAACACCGCCGTCTTGAGCACGCCCAGCACCGCTGCGTGATGCATCAGGTGCAGGCTCGCATACATCATGCGCGCGAAATAGCCCTCGACGAAGAAATTCATTCCCCGCAGTGAGCCCATCAGGCTGCCCACCGTATTGCTGTGACCGAAGGACACGAGCGAACCGTGATCGCGATACACGTAGGGCGCAGCTTGCATCTGCTGCCCGCGCGCCCGTCGCATGAACTGGCGAAACAGATAATCGGCCTGCTGGTGGGCGGCCTGGGCCCGTGGCGGCACCAACTTGCCGTCCACACCGAGGCAGGCCGCGCAGTCGCCCATGGCGTACAGGTCTGCAATGCCTTTCACGCGCAACTGGCCGTCGACCTCGATCTGGCCGCCCTTGGTGGTCGGCAGGCCCAGTTGACCAAGAAAGGCCGGCGCGCGAATACCTGCAGCCCACACGCACAGGCTGGCCGGGTAAATGGTGCCGCTGGCGTCAAGCACATGGTCGGGCGCGATGGCGCTCACGCGGCAGTCGGTGACCACGCGAATGCCGCGCTCTTCGAGCAGCTTGTGGGCTGCAGCGGCCACCTGCTCAGTCAAGGGCGCCAGGATGCGCGGGGCGCCTTCGAGCAGCGTGATGCGCACATCGGTTTGGGGTTGCAGATGCTGGAAGCCGTAAGCTGCATAGACCCAGCTGGCTTCGCGCAGTTCGGCTGCCAGTTCGACACCGGTGGCGCCGCCGCCAATGATGACGATGTCGACCTGCCCCGCCTGACCGTCGGCCTTGCGCTGGTCGGCCTGGGCCAGTTGCTTGAGCAAGCCCAGCCGAAAATGCTCGGCGTCTTCGGACGCGTTCAGGGAAATGGTATGTTCCTGGGCGCCAGGCACGCCAAAATAATTCGAGGTGCTGCCCACCGCAATAACGAGCGATGAGAATGCCAATGTGCGTTCAGGGAGGATGGTCTGACCATCGTCCGACTGCACCGCAGCGACTGTCACGGTATGGGCTGCCGCATCGATGGCAATCAAGGCGCCATAGGCAAAATTGAAGCCATTGTCGTGCGCCAGCATCTGGTAGGACAGGCCTTCCTGATGGGCGTCCAGGGTGCCCGCGGCCACCTCATGCAGGGAAGGCTTCCAGATATGGGTCAGACGGCTGTCCACCAGGGTGACCGGGGAGCGCAGTCCGCGCAAGCGTCCCAGTTTGCGCCCCAGCTTGCTGGCAAGTTCCAGGCCACCCGCACCGCCACCTACGATGATGATATCGCCCTGCACATGGTTCTCCTGTCGACTTTGATGTCTAACAGTCTACCCTGTGCAAGGCGGGAGGGTCCGCACGGACCGCGTGGCTTAGTCGCGGTCGTGACCGTGGCCGTGGCCGCGGCCGTTGTCATCGTCGCGGTCATGTCCGTGGCCGTGGCCGCGGTTGTCATGGCGCTCGTCACGGCGTTCATCACGACGCTCTTCGTGGCGCTCCTCGCGGCGTTCTTCGCGACGCCATTCTTCGCCGTGGCTGCGGCGATAGCTAGGCGCATAGGTATTGTTGTACCAGCTGTCCTGCACGAAATACACAGGGCGGCCGCAGGCATTGTAATGACCGCAGTGCTTGCGCCAATCCTTGGCGTGGCCTGGTGGCACGCGCAAATACAAGGGCTCGCCCACGTAGCGCACATCGCGCTCGATGATCATCGGCTGGCGGTATACCACCGGTGGTGGGCGCGAATTGCCCAGTTCGATAGTTCCGTAGTAGCCAGGGCCACCGATCTGGATGCCAATGTTCTGTGCCATTGCGCCGCTCGCGCTGGCGACCAGCAGTGCGGCAATCAATAATTTTTTCATGGTGTGCTCTCGTGTGACGGTTGTTGACTGCCATAAGTTTAACAGAGGCAACACTTTTATCCGTACGCCAGCGCACTGAAGTTCCCGTTTTTTACATCTTTTACATATTCCGGAACAAGGCCATGAAGGGTTGGCTCACTGCCAAGGTTTCCGGGCGCGTCTTCAGTTTCACGATGCCGCGCCCCGTCTCGTCACGCGTGATGGAGGCAATCGCGCGCAGGTTGACGATGGTCGAGCGGTGTATCTGCTTGAAGATGGTCGGGTCCAGCACATCGAGCAGCTCGCGTATGGGTTTGCGCAGCAGCGCTTCGCCGGCAGCGGTCATCACGACCGTGTACTTGGTATCGGACTGGAAGTAGGCGATATCCTCCACCATGATCAAGCGCGTTTCGGCGCCTGCGCTGGCAGTCAACCACACCAGCGGCGGCGCCTTGCTGGTGTTGGAGATGCCGGCGCTTAAGCGCGCAAGCAGCTCGGAGAGCGCCGCCGCATCGGGCGTGCCGCTGTTCATGCGCGTCTTGATGCGTTCCACCGTCGCGACCAAGCGTGCCCGCGCCACCGGTTTGAGCAAGTAGTCCACCGCGCCCTGGTCGAAGGCATCAATCGCATACTGGTCATATGCGGTCACGAACACAGCCTGGGTGCGCGGGCTGGTATCGGGCAGCGCGGCCGCCACTTCCAGGCCGGTCAGGCCCGGCATGCGGATATCGAGGAAAGCGACGTCCGGCTGGTGGGTGGCAATCGCTTCGAGGGCGCTGCCACCGTCGTCGCAGGCAGCGACGATCTCGAGCTCGGGCCAGACTTCGGCCAGCAACTGCACCAGTGCATCGCGCAGCAGGGTCTCGTCTTCGGCAATGACGCATTTAGGCATGATGCGCTCCTTCGCTGGTGGTGTGTGGCACGGTGATGGTCGCTGCCACGCCGGACGGGAAGTTGGCCACGATCGCAAACGCTGCCGTGTTGCCGTAGGCCAGACGCAGCCGCTCACGTACATTGCGCAAACCGATGCCGGTGCCGCCACCTTCGGCCGAAAAGCCGCGCCCATCATCGGCCACCGTCAGCGCCACTGAGTTCTCATGGGCGCGGGCCAGTATCCACACCGTGCCACCGCCTGGTTTGGGCTCCAGGCCATGTTTGATGGCGTTTTCCACCAGCGTTTGCAACATCATCGTGGGGAAGAGAACGCGGCGCAATGCCAGCGGCACTTCCACCTGCAGATTCAAGCGGCTACCCATGCGAATTTGCAGGATCTCCAGATAGGCCTGGGCGCGTTCCAGTTCTTCGCCCACGGTGGAGAGCGAATTTTCCGTGCGCGGCAGCGAGTGGCGCAGGTACATGATCAGATTGCCCAGCATCTGGTCGGCCTTGGCCGGGTCGGTACGCGTCAACAACTGCGCGCTGGCCAGGGTGTTGTACAAAAAATGGGGCTCGACCTGGGCATGCAGCAGGCTCAGTTTGGCCACGGTCAGTTCTTTCTCGGTCTCGCTTTGCATGACGCTGGCCTGTTCGCGACGGCGCATTTCGGCCACGCGTCGCGTCACCGAACGGGTGATCGCTTCCGCGTTTTCCAGGTTGGTGCCAAAGTCGACCAGAAAGCCATCGGTCCAGGCGCTGCGTTCGGGCTCGCAGATGAGGGTCACGCTGCCAGCTTCACCGTTGGGCGTGACCGTCATCAGGATCTGGTTGCGGCGGCTGGCAAACCAGCGGCCAAAGCGTCCCGTGACCGAGCTGTCGCCATAGGGATCGATGCGGGTGATCTTGGCGCGCACCTGCAAGCTGTCGCGTGCACTGTCGATCTCCTGGACACCGGGCAGTTCGCGGATCGCCGCTTCCACCAGGTCGAAGGCTTCGCCTGCCTCGCATGGCACCTCGATCTGGCGCCGCTGGCGGTTCGACAGCGCCGCGGCATGCACTTCGCCCTTGATCAGGCGCACCCGGCGCAGGTGGGAAAAGGCCGTGACGACGACTGCGATGACCAGGGCAAAACCGAGCAGCACGTAGGCGCCGCCGTGGTCCCCGCCTTCCTCGCGGAAGAACATCTCGTGAACATTGATGGCCGCGACCAGGTACACCAGGAACCAGGCCAGCGAAAGACGGAAAATAAAGATAAGACTAGTGAGCATGATGGTTTCCAAATCAAATGGGCATGAGAGGAGCTTAGCAAGGGCCGCATTTGTTTCTCGGCATTATCCGACAGAACCGCGCTGGGGCCGACGAAACCTGGTCGAGGCTGGCGGCTTTGTCATTGATGCAACTTGTCGCATTTTGCGGGCCCCCAGGCTAGACGCAGGTCAAGCGTGCTTGCGCTAGTGATTCATGCGGGCAAATTCCCTCGTAGTATTCGCTTTGCATACAGGAAATACCCCCCATCACTGCGCACAAGGAGCTGTCCATGAATACCACCTTCACGTCACCCCGCCTGTCCCATCGTTTGGCGCTGTTGATGGCTGCCGCCACGCTGGGCGCCGGCTTGCAGATGCCGGCCCAGGCGGCCCAAGCGACTGCCACCGCGACTGGCACCGTGGTCACCCCGATTGCCATTTCGGCTGCGACCAGCTTAGTGTTTGGCAGTTTTTCGGCCGGCCCCGGCGGGAGCGTGACGGTCAGCACCAGCGGCGTACGCGCGGCCAGCGGACCGGTGCTGATGGCGGCAGCCACGCCAAGTGCCGCGCGCTTTAATATCACCGGCTCACCCGCCTCCACGTATTCCATCACCCACAGCGGCACCACGGTGCTGACCAACACCACCGGCACCGGCGGCGAGACCATGGCGCTGTCAAAGTGCAGCGACCTCACTGCCGCCAACACCACCTCCGGCAACGTCAGCACAGGCACCCTGGATGGCAGCGGCGCCCAGTCGCTGTACGTGGGCGGCACCTTGAGCGTGGCTGCTGCCCAGGTGCCTGGCGTGTACACCGGCACCGTCATCGCCACCGTTGAATACAACTAGACAGCGCAGCGTCCAGGTTCTGCTGCTGGCCAGTGTGCTGGCGGCAGGCCTGGCCATGGCCGCAAAAGCCGTCATCACCACCAGCGCCAACCTGGTGTTTGGCCGCTTCGTGGCTGGCACTGGTGGCAGCGTCAAGGTCGGCATTAACAGCCTGCGCACCCGAACGGGCAGCGTCATCCTGCTGCCCTCGGCCACCAGCGCCGCCGCCTTTACCCTCGACAGCAATGGCAATGGGAACAAGATGGCCATCCTCACCCTGCCCGCCAATGGCACGGTGGCCCTGGTCTCCGGCAGCAACCAGATGGCCGTGAATAACTTCGTCACCAATTACGCTTCGGGCGGCGTGCTGCCGTCCCTAGGCACCACGGCCTACGTCGGCGCCGACCTGGTGGTGGCGCCGAATCAGGCGCCGGGCAATTACGCCGGCAGCTTTCACGTCACCCTTGAATTTCAGTGAGGACGACCATGCGCACTGTCTTGACCTTGATGCTGGCCCTGGCCATCGTGGCGCCAGCGGCCCGTGCAGAACTGATGCTCAATCCGACCCGCGTAGTGCTGATCAAAAACCAGCGCGCGGCCCAGGTTGAATTGATCAACAACAGCAACGAGCCAGCCACCTACCGCATCAGCCTTGTCAACCGGCGCATGAGCGAGACGGGGGAATTCATCAACGTGAACGAAGCGGCCCCGGACGAGCGCTTCGCCGACAGCATGCTCTCCTATTCACCGCGCCAGGTAACACTGGCGCCGGGCAGTGCCCAGGTGGTACGGCTGATGGTCCGCAAACCGGAAGCGCTGGCCGATGGCGAATACCGCTCGCATCTGCATTTTGAAAAACAGCCAGGACCTGCCGACCTGGCCACCAGCGTGGAAACGCGGACCGGCACCGACGCCAATATCGGCGTCGTGCTCAAGACGCTGATCGGTGCATCCATCCCCATCATTGTGCGCCAGGGCGCTTGCGAGGCCAGCGTCACGCTCACCCAGTTGACCCTGCAGCCGCAAACGAACAGCCGCACGCCGTTGCTGGCGTTTCGCATTGAACGGGGCGGCAACAGCTCCGTGTATGGCGACATCAGCGCCGTGTTCACGCCGCGCGGCGGGGCCGGCCAATTGATTGGACGCGCCAATGGCGTGGCCGTGTACACGCCAAATCCTCTGCGGCGCGCGCAACTGCCGCTGCTGATGCCGCCCGGCCTGGCCCTCGCTGGCGGCGAACTGCATCTGAGCTACCGCGAGCGCCCGGAGGCCGGCGGCAAACTGCTGGCCGAAGCGTCCATCACCCTCCCCTGAGCCGCGTCACGCCGCCGTGCGCTGGCCAGGCCCGCTTCGCCGTGGTGCCCTGCTCCTCGTGCTGTGGGGCGGACCGGCGCAAGCGGCCAGTCCCGACCTGCTGCTGGAAGTGAAGTTCGAGCAGCACCTGCTGTCCGAGGCCATTGGCGCCTACCAGCAAGGCGACGAGGTCTTGCTGCCACTGGGCGAAGTGGCGCATCTGCTCACCATCGCCATTAGCGTCAGCCCTGCCGATTGCCAAGCCAGCGGCTACATTCTCGACCAGGCGCGCGGCTTTCATTTCGACGGACAAAGCCGCAGCGTGCTGCGTGGCGAGACACGCACCAGCGTCGCCCCTGGCCTGCTGCGCTGCGAAGACGACGACATCTACATCGCCAGCAGCTTGCTGGCCAGTTGGCTACCGCTGGACCTGGGCATCGACCTGGCCAATCTGTCGCTGCAGGTCAAGGCACGTGAACCACTGCCCCTGCAGGCGCGTTTCGCACGCATGGACAGGCAGCTACCGGGGGCGGTTGCGGCAGCTCCCTCCTACCCGCGCGTGAATACGCCGTATGACTTGGCCAGCGCGCCCTTCATTGACCAGACCATCAGCATGGAAGCGGAGCGCACGCCAGCACAAAAGCGCAGCCGCACCACGATCATCAGCTACCTGACAGCCGACCTGGGAGGCGCGGAGGCGGCCCTGTACGTCAACAGCGCGCAGCGCACGCGCTGGACCCTGGGCCGCCAGGATCCCGACGCCAATTTATTGGGACCACTGCACGCGCGCACCGTCCAAGTTGGCAGTGTGGTGCTGCCGGGCGTGCCCAACGTGGCCCTGGGTAGCGCAGGCGGCAATGGCCTGCTGGTTTCGAATCGCGGGCTGGGTCAGCCCATGCAATTTGACCGCCACCAGTTTCAAGGCGACTTGGCGCCCGGCTGGGATGTGGAGCTCTATTTCAACGAGGCCTTGATCGGGGTGCAGCAGGCGCGGCCCGATGGACGCTACCAGTTCGACGACCTGCCGCTGGTCTATGGCGCCAACGAGTTCCGCCTGGTCTTTCACGGCCCACTGGGACAGTTGCACATCGAGCGCCACAGCTTCATGATCGACCAGTCCAGGCTCGCGCCGGGCGAACTGGCATACAGCGTCGCCCTCCAACGCGATGATGGGGGCCGTGGTCACACCTTGCTGCAAACGGATGCAGGCATCAGCAAGCAGCTCAGCGCCAGCGCCGGTGTGCTGCGCGTGGGTGACGGCGCCACGGCGCGCAACTACGCCAATGTGGGACTGCATGCCTATTTTGATCACCTCGTGGTGGACGCCGCAGCAGTGCGCGTTGACACTGGCGGCATCTTGACCCAACTGGGCGTGCGCACCCGCCTCGGACCTTTTGCCTACGCCGCCAGCCGCGCGTGGGCGCGCGACTTTGTGAGCGACTTCTATCAGGACCTGCGTCTACGCGACGAAGTGCGCATCGACGGTGTACCGGCAGGGATGCCGGTATCGGTGTTGGCGCGCAGTGAACGCCTGACCTCGGGCGCGGCCAGGCGCGAACTGGCGCTGCGGCTGGCCGCCTATCGCTGGGGCACCGCGCTTAGTCATGCGCTTCACTGGCAATCCGGAGTGGGCCCAGCCCAAGCTGATGGCATGCTGCAGGCAAGCCGGCGCGTGGCAGGCATCGGCATGAGCGCACAAATGCAGTACGCAATCCGCCCCAACGCGTGTCTGTCGGCCCTGACCCTGGCGGCTGACAAATTTCTGGACAATGGCTACGTGGCCAACGTCGGCGTGACGCGCAGTTTCACCGACAGGCAGCGCCGCATCACAGCAGCCTTGAACAAGAATCTGGGGCGGTTCGGGATGGGGATCAATGGGTTTGTAGCAGAGCGTGGCGGCTGGGGCGTCGGGGTGCAGCTATTCGTCGCAGCTGGGCGCGAACCACGGCGCGGACGATGGCAAAGTGACGCCGCCCCCATGGCCGGCACTGGCAGCGCCTCGCTGCGCGCCTTCCTCGATACCAACCGCAATGGCGTGCTCGATGCGGGCGAGACGCCACTGGCCAACGTAGGCTTCCTGGTGAACGGCGCACCCCAGATCGTGCGCACCGATGGCGACGGCGTGGCCTGGCTCGGACGTCTGCCGCCCAGTCAGGAAGCGGCAATTGCGATTGACCCCAACACGCTGGAAGACCCGCAATGGCAGGCCCTGCAAGCTGGTGTGCGCATCGTGCCGCGTGCTGGAAAAGTGAGCGAGGTGGATTTCGCCATCGGCATGGTGGGCGAAATCGACGGCGTGACGTTCCGGCTGGAGAAAGGCAAAAAGCGGCCAGCGTCCCAGCTCCAGCTCCAACTGGTCGACGTGGCGAACAAGGTGGTCACCAGCGCCAGCAGCGGCGCCGACGGCTACTTCCTGATGACGGCAATCGCACCGGGGCGCTATCAGCTACGCGTCGCGCCCGAGCAACTGGCAAGACTGCGGTTGCGCGCCTTGCCCCGCCAATTGGAGATTCCCGCCGACGGCGGCCTCCTCAACGGTCAGGACGTGACCGTCGAAGAGAGCGAATAACTGACCGCAAAACTCTCGCAGGTGTTAGCCTTTTTGCTGGGCGATCCACTGGTCCACAACTTTGGCCAGTACGTCCAGCGGCACGGAGCCGGTACGCAGGACGACGTCATGGAAGGCTGGCAGGCTGAATTTGTCACCCAGCTCGGTCTTGGCTTTTTCGCGCAGCTCGAGGATGCGCAGCATACCCAGCATGTAGGCGCAGGCCTGGCCCGGCCACACGACGTAGCGTTCCACTTCCTGGGCGCCGATGCCGTAATCGATCGCTTGCTGGCGCGTCCACCCTTTGCTGTGCAGGCCAGTGTCCACCACCAGGCGCCGGGCGCGGAACAACTCGGATCCCAGTGCACCCAGCAGCCCCGGCACATCGCCCTCGTACCAGCCCTGCTCCACCGCCAGACGCTCGGCGTACAGGGCCCAACCTTCGCTATGCGAACTGCCACCACCAAAAATGCGCTGGGTGCGGAATTTCGGCAGGCCCGGCGTCTCCTGCTGGATCGCCAACTGGAAGTGGTGTCCGGGGACGGCTTCATGGTAAGACAGGCTGCGCATGCGCACCATGTCGAACACGGGCCCGCGCATCGGCACCCAGAAAATGCCAGGCAGCGTGCCGTCCGGCGCCGGCAGGCTGTAGTGGGCCGCGGCAGTCGCTTCGGTCAGCGGCGGCTCGCGCCGCACGTCCACTGGCGCACGTGGCATCAGGTTGAACACCTTGGCGCTACGCTTTTCAGCGTCGCGCACCATCTCGGTGTAGCGGGCCAAGATCGCCGGGCGCGGATCGCCTTCGCCCGTTGGCTGGAAGGTTTTGTCCAGCGCCCGCATGCGTTCTTCGATGCCGCCTTCGGTGAAGCCCAGCGTGCGCAGGTGACGGTCCATTTCCGCTTCGATGCGCGCCACTTCACGCAGGCCGATGGCGTGGATTTCAGCGGCAGTCAGATTGGTGCCGGTGAAATTGGCCAGTGCGCGGCTGTAGGCGGCAGCGCCGTTGGGCAGACGCGAGATGCCCGCCTCGTCGGTGGTCTGCGGGTACAGCTCGGCCATGAAGGTCTTGGTGCGCGCGTACGCTGGGATGATCTGGGCGGCGACAATGGCCTGGGCTTTTGCCACGGCCGCTTCGCGCGCCTGCGGGCTCACGTCGCTCAATTTGGCAAGGCGCGCGGCCAAGGATGTGACCAGCACGTTTTGCTCGGGCGCTGGCTTGAGAAAATTGTCGACCTGGGCTTGCGCGCGCTCGAGGATGAAGCGCGGCGGGATCAGTTTTCGGGCGGCTGCACTGCGGGCCCGTGCGGTAGCCTGGTCCATGCGCGCGCCAATTTGTTCCAGGCGTGCCAGATAGCTGTCGATATCGGCGGCGCGGCGCAGCGGATGCGTTTCGGTCATGAAGGTGACCAGGCCGACCTGCGTGCCGCCCATTTGCGAGAAGGTGAAGTTGTAGTCTTCAAAGGGCTGGCCGGCAATGGTTTGCTGGAGCGACCAGCGCATGGTTTCGGCCGAGATGCGTTGCGTGCTGTCCAGAGGACCTGCCAAAAAACGGCTCAGGCGGGCCAGGCCGGCATGGGCCAGGGCCTGGTATTTGGCGCGCTGGGCTTCGTTGATCGGCGCCAGTTCACGGTCCAGGGCTGCTTGCTCGGCACCGCTGAAGTACTGCGCGTTGGTGGCGCGCTCGGGCGACAGACGCACCCAGTCGGCGGCAAAGCTGTCGGCCCACTTGTCAAAGGCGGCGCTGGTGCGCACGGCAGTGGCCGGGGTGGCGCGCACGGTAGCGCTGTAGCCCGGCACGATGGTTGCTGTGAGGGCCAGCGCAATGCTTGCGGTAATCAGGCGCCGTTGAAAGGATGGGGTCATGGTCAGTCTCCGTGGTCGTTGTCTTTTTTGGTCCGGTCGTTCCGAACTTGCCGCACAGAATCTATCATGGTTTGACGCCTAGCACTACCCCGCGATGTTGAACGCGCCCCGTCAATACAGCATCTCTGGCTTGCGCCACCTTGTTCCGGAACCGGCTAGCATGGTGTCTTTACCGGGACTTCGCCATGTTTTCCAACTTCCGCTGCGTCCTTGCCGCGGCACTATGTTGCGTCCTGGCCTTGTCGGCCTGCCACGATCGCAATGAGCCGTTGAAGCCAAAAGTCGTGCCTGTGAGCAGCACGTAACGGGGCCATACGCCCACATGAGGTAAACTGGCGGCTTGTTTTTCACCAGGTTATCCCCCATGTCGTTTGCAGCTCTTGGTCTGATCGACCCGCTGGTCCGTACGCTGGACGCGCTCGGTTATGCCACTCCCACACCTGTGCAAGTCCAGGCCATTCCTGCCGTGCTGGCCAAACGCGATGTGATGGCGGCGGCCCAGACCGGTACCGGAAAGACCGCCGGTTTCGCCGTACCTCTCTTGCAGCGCCTGACCATGGAAGGCCCACAAGTGGCCAGCAACAGCGTGCGCGTGCTGGTCCTGGTGCCCACCCGCGAGCTGGCCGAGCAGGTCCACGACAGCTTCAAGGCCTATGGCGGGGGCCTGCCACTGCGCACTTTTGTTGCCTACGGTGGCGTGTCCATCAATCCTCAGATGATGAAGCTGCGCAAGGGACTCGACGTGCTGGTGGCAACGCCTGGCCGCCTGCTGGACCTGTACCGGCAGAACGCGGTCAAGTTCGATCAGTTGCAAACCCTGGTTCTGGACGAGGCCGATCGCATGCTGGACCTGGGCTTTTCGCGCGAGCTCGATGCGGTTTTCGCTGCCCTTCCCGCACAACGCCAGACCTTGCTGTTTTCCGCCACGTTTTCCGACGAGATACGCGCGATGGCAGGCAAGCTGCTGCGCGATCCGCTCAGTATTGAAGTCAGTCCACGCAACAGCACGGTGCAGCGCATTCGCCAGTGGGTGGTGCCGGTGGACAAGAAGCGCAAGCCTGAACTGTTCATGCATTTGCTGAACAAGAAGCGCTGGAGCCAGGTGCTGGTCTTCGTCAAGACGCGGAAAGGTGTCGAGCAACTGGTCGATACCCTCGCTGCCAACGGCATCGCTGCCGATTCCATCCATGGCGACAAGCCCCAGCCTGCCCGCCTGCGCGCGCTCGAGCGTTTCAAGGCTGGCCAGTGCCAGATCCTGGTGGCCACCGATGTGGCGGCCCGCGGCCTCGATATTGAAGACTTGCCCCAGGTAGTCAATTTCGACCTGCCGATTGTGGCCGAAGACTATATTCACCGCACCGGCCGCACAGGACGCGCGGGCAACACGGGCGAAGCGGTGTCCCTGGTCTGCGCCGATGAGGTGGGCTTGCTGGCAGCGATCGAAATCTTGACCAAGCAGACGCTGCAGCGTATTGAGGAACCCGGCTTTGCCCCTGAACACCGGGTGCCAGTGACCAATACGGCAGGCGAAGTGCTGAAAAAACCGAAAAAACCGAAAAAGCCCAAGGTCAGCGGCGAGGTGTCGCAGGTCGACGTGCGTTTCCTGAAGTCCCGATAATTTTCCCTAGCGTGCAGCAGCGCATGGACGCTGTCTGCACGCTGCTTACAATGTAGACCATGAAGACGAGTAAAAAAGTTGCCGGCGTGGCCGGCGCGATCAGTGTGTTGTGGCTGGGACTGACCGCTGCCATTGCGGCCAGTCAGCGCCGCCTGGTGTTCAATCCCACCAACAAACGCGAAGTGCACAGCCCGCGCAGCAGCGGCCATCGTACGCGGCCGGTGGTGCTGCGCGCAGCTGACGGCACCAAGCTGTCCGGCTGGCTGATGACGCCCCAGGTGCCGGGCCCGCATCCGGCGGTGGTCTACTTTGGCGGGCGGTCGGAAGAAGTGTCCTGGGTGGTGCGCGACGCGGGGAAGCTGTTTCCCGGAATGGCCGTGCTGGCTGTCAATTACCGCGGCTACGGCGCCTCGCAGGGTGATCCGGCTGAGCTGCACATGGTGGAAGACGGTCGCATGCTGTTTGACTGGCTCGCTGAGCGCCACCATGTGGATGCGTCCAAGGTGGCGGTCGTAGGCCGCAGCCTCGGTTCCGGCGTCGCGGTGCAGGTCGCGCTGGAGCGGCCCGTGCATTCCCTGGTGCTCATCACCCCTTACGATTCAATTCTGGCGATTGCCAAACGCAAGTTCCGGGCAGTACCGGTGGAATACGTGCTGCGCCACCGCTTTGAGTCGGTCAAGTACGCCCCGTCCCTGACGGCGCCCACCTACGTGTTGCGCGCGGCCATTGACGATGTAGTGCCGCATTCGCATACCGATTTACTGGTTGCCAAGCTAGGGAAATTGCATCTGGACGAAACGGTGCCCGATTCAGACCACATGAATATTCCCTATCTGGAAGTGACCCAGGCCCGCATCGCCGAGTTTCTGATCGGCCAATTTGCCGAAGCCCGCCCAGGTCCCATGCCGGCCACGGTACTCGCTACAACCGACGTGCTCGGCTAAATTTTCCCGGCTAGAACTATAAATTACTGTCGGAAATCTTTACATCAGGAAAAGCGACCTGACTGTGTGAAATACCTAAGTGCTTGATTTACATAATAATGTTCTTTTTGGCATGATACTTGCTATGAAGGCTATTAAATTTATTATGGGAAATCAGACTTATGAAACATTTAATCCGTTTGGCCTTGATCACTGTCATGGCTTTCGCAGCAAACGCCAAGGCAGGTGCCATCTCCGATGTGGGCAGCAATAATTACTGGGGTGGTAACGATCATGGTTACGGCGACGTCATTGGTACCAGTATGTACGACGTCAGCGGTGCGCTGGTCACCCTGGTTGGCAATACGCTGACCGTCCGCATCACCACCAATTTTGCCGGTCACGCTGGCGCCGACACCTGGGCAGAAACAAATGGCATTGGCTACGGCGACGTATTCCTGGCATCGGCCTGGAACCCAGCCGGCGTGGACGCGCACCACACCAGCGACAACGCCACCACCGGCACCCACTGGAGCTACGGTCTGAACCTGGACAACCGTTGGAGCAACACCGGCGGCACCTTCACACTGTATGAACTCAATGGCGTGACCAATGGCAGCAACATCCTGAACTCGCAAAGCTTCCTTAGCTGCGCGCTCGGCAGCCAGTGTTACTACCGCGATGGCCAGGCAACGGCGGTGAAAACCACCTCTAGCACGGTACGCAATACCGGTTTGACCGGTCAGTGGTCGGTGGAAAACAATGTCGGATTGCTGTTGACCATCAATATCGCCAACACCGCCCTGGCCAGCTATAGCAATATGGCCTTGCATTGGGGTGAAACGTGCCAGAACGATGTGATCGAAGGCGTGACCAAGGTGCCGGAACCGGCAACGATGGCATTGTTCGCCTTGGGTCTGCTGGCACTGGGGCTGCGCCGCAAAGCGTAATTCCCGTTCGCCACCAGCTCACTGTCCTTGCGAAAGCGAGGATCCACACTTAGCTGCTTCAATATGGGTCCTCGCTTTCG
>JBJMVX010000096.1:0-12798 GCA_045810445.1 Massilia sp. | reverse complement strand
TGATGGATCCGGACAAGGCGCGCTTCGCCCAGGACACGCCGCTGCGCACGCTCGCTGAAGTCATCAGCGGCGCCGACATCTTCCTCGGCCTGTCCGCCGGCGGCGTGCTCAAGCAGGACATGGTCAAGCAGATGGCGCCCAATCCCCTGATTCTGGCGCTGGCCAACCCGACGCCGGAAATTTTGCCGGAAGACGTGAAAGCCGTGCGCGGCGACGCCATCATTGCCACCGGCCGCTCGGACTATCCGAACCAGGTCAACAACGTCCTGTGCTTCCCCTACATCTTCCGTGGCGCCCTCGATTGCGGCGCCACCACCATCACGCGCGAGATGGAAATTGCGGTTGTGCACGCGATTGCCGACCTGGCCCATGCCGAGCAGTCCGACGTGGTGGCCACCACCTACGGCATCAGCAATCTGTCCTTCGGGCCGGAATACCTGATTCCCATGCCGTTCGATCCGCGCCTGTTGATCCACATTGCGCCGGCAGTCGCGAAAGCAGCGTTTGAATCGGGCGTAGCAACGCGTCCGATCGCCGACCTGCAAGCCTATGCCGACAGCCTGCAGCAATTCGTCTACCGCAGCGGCACCTTCATGAAGCCGTTGTTCGCCATGGCCAAGAATGCGCCGTGCGAATTGAAGCGCATCGTCTACGCCGAAGGCGAAGAAGAGCGCGTGCTGCGCGCCGTGCAAGTGGTGGTTGACGAAAAACTGGCCCGTCCGATTTTGGTGGGGCGTCCCACGGTGCTGGAAAAACGCATCGAAAAATTCGGCCTGCGTCTCAAGCAAGGCGAGCATTTCGACGTCATCAATCCGGACCATGAAGAGCGCTACCGCGACTACTGGCAGACCTATTACGAAATGGCCATGCGCAAGGGCGTGACGCAAGAATACGCCAAGCTGGAAATGCGCCGCCGTCACAGCCTGATCGGCGCCATGATGATCCATAAGGGCGACGCGGACGGCATGATCTGCGGCACTTTCGGCACCACCATGCTGCACCTGCATTACATTGACCAGGTGCTGGGCAAGCGCGCTGGCGCCAATGTGTATGCGGCCATGAATTTCCTGATCCTGCCGGAACGCCAGATGGCGCTGGTCGATACCCACGTCAACGAGAATCCGAGTGCGGAACAGTTAGCGGAAATTACCATCCTGGCTGCGGACGAAATGAGCCGCTTCGGCCTGATCCCGCGTGCGGCGCTGTTGTCGCATTCGAATTTCGGCTCGGCCAACAGCGAGTCGGCCAAGAAGATGCGCTCGGCGCTGGCGCTGGTGCAGCAACTGCGTCCTGAGCTGGAAGTCGATGGGGAAATGCACGGTGACGTGGCGCTCGACTCCAAGCTGCGCAAGACCATGATGCCGCACTCGACCTTGCAGGGTGATGCCAATTTGCTGGTGATGCCCAATATCGACGCGGCCAACATTGCCTACAACCTGATCAAGACGGCAGCTGGGAACGGGATCGCGATTGGGCCAGTGTTGCTGGGCTGCGCGAAACCGGTGCACATCCTGACGCCGTCGGCCACGGTGAGGCGCATTGTCAACATGACCGCGCTGTGCGTGGTGGATGCGGTGTCGGAGCGCTAAGCTAGATTCACACCGATAGCGTCACTGTCCTTGCGAAAGCGAGGACCCATGCTGAGTGCGCTCCGCGTTGGATCAACTCTGAGCATGGGGCGTATGGGTCCTCGCGTGCGCAAGGACAGTGTATCTCTGGGGGAGGGGCTCGCATCTTGCAACGCCCCCCTGCTGCCGCAAAAGCAACTGTAATTTTTTGTAATCAAAGTAGTTGTTTTCACAGCGCTTATTTCAAGGTGGTTGCCGTCGCTTCGAGCTTGCTGCTATGCTGGATGCAGTATTGTTTGAAGGCATGAGATGAAGCAACGGGTACTCCTTGTTACATTGCTAGTTGCTGGCTTGTGCACGGCAGCCAGCGCGCAGCCGCCTGCTGCGCCGCTCTACATCACCACCGAATATTCCCCGCCCTCCAGCATGCAGGAAGGCGACAAAATCATTGGCAGCGCCACCGATAAATTGCGCGAAGCCTTTACTCGTAGCGACATCGCCTACAAGCTCGAAATGCTGCCCTGGAAGCGCGCCTACACGGCCGCACTGACGCGTCCCGACGCCTGCGTCTATTCCACCACCCGCACCCCCGATCGCGAACGCCTGTTCAAATGGGTAGGGCCGACCGATGAAGGCGAGTGGGTGCTGCTTGGTCGCGCGGACCGTCAATACCGCCTGCAAACCCTGGAGGACGCGCGCGGCCTGCGCATCGGCACCTACCATGGCGACGCGCGCGATGAATATCTGCGCAGCCGCGGCTACCTGGTCGACCCCGCCCCGAACGACATGATCAACCCGCAAAAATTGATGCTCAACCGGATAGACCTGTGGGCAGCCGGTTTGCGGCGCGGCAGCTTCGCCCTGGAAAACAATGGTTGGTCGGGCAAGATCGTTCCCGTGCTCACCTTTAACCGGGTGCGGGTCTACCTCGCCTGCAATCTGGGGGTGCCGGACGCCACCATCGACAAGCTCAATGGCGCGCTGGAAGCGATGAAAGCCGACGGCACGGAGCGCCGCCTGGAACACAAGTACGACAACTGGGTCAGCCGCAAGGGCGCCGGCCCCCAATAGCCGAAGTTGCTCTCAGGCCGCCTGCGGCGCGATGGCAATCACACGCCGCGCCGGCTTGGCGGCGCGGGCGCGCAACTGGCCGCAACCCCCATCCACATCCTGGCCCGCCGAATCACGCAACTTGGTCAGCACGCCGCGCGCGTGCAGCCGCGCGGCAATCGAACGCGCCTTTTCCCAGCTCGGACGCTTGAAGGCCAGGTCGGGAATCGTGTTGTAGGGGATCATGTTGAGCAGCGCGTACTTGCCCTTGAGCAGGGCCACAATGCCATCGAGCTCGTCCTCGCCATCGTTCACGCCATCGAGCAAGGTCCATTGATACTGGATTGGGTAGCCCGTCAATCGTGCATAGCGTTCGCCCAGATCGACCAGCTCCTGCGGCGTGATGCGCGGCGCGCGCGGCAGCAATTGTTCACGCAGCGCAGCCTTGGTGGTATGGAGCGACAGCGCCAGCGCTGGCTTGACCTGTCCCTGGCCCAGGCGCTCGAACACGCGTGGGTCACCGACGGTCGAGAACACCAGATTCTTGTGGCCGATATTGCCCTCCAGACCCAGCAGGTCAATCGCTTCGAGCACATTGTCCAGGTTGTGGGCCGGTTCCCCCATGCCCATGAAGACCACCTTTTTCACCGGCCGCAGCGTGCGCGCGAGCGCAACCTGGGCGATGATTTCGCCACTGCTGACCTGGCGAACCAGGCCGTCGCGCCCCGTCATGCAGAATTGGCAGCCGACCGCGCAACCGACCTGGCTCGACACGCACAAGCCATCGCGCGGCAGCAGCACGCTTTCAATCGTTTGCCCATCGGCCAGCCCCACCAGCAGGCGTGCCGAGCCATCCTCCCCATCGTGCCGTGACAGCAGGCGCAGCATGCCCTGCAGTTCGGCGTCCAGCGCAGGCAGGGCCTCGCGCACGGCGCGCGGCAGGAAGTCCTGGGGGCGGCGCCGGCCCTGGTCGTGCGCCTGCCCCAGCACCCAATCGCGCAGCACGCGCTGTTCGTGCAGGGGGAGGGCGCCGAGCGCGCGCAAGCGTTGGCGAATGGCGGAAATTTGCATGCAAAAAGGGTGGTTGGCGGGGTTCCCCGGCATTTTACACGCTCATCGGCGCCAGTTTCGTGGCGGAAACAACAGATTCCGCGCTGTGCTTGACGCTGCCCTGGTGAAGCGGGAATATGGACGACGGCCTGATCAATATCCCACCATTGAGGATAAAGCATGAAGCTGCTTAGCCATTTGTCCATTCAGAAAAAGCTCATGTTGAGCATGGCGGCCTGCCTGCTGCTGTTTCTTGCCATTTCGTCCGCTGTCAGCATCCGCATGACCAGCGAGGGCATCCGCGAGCGCGTCGTCAACCAGGAACTGCCTGCCATCGTGGGCGAGATCGGCAACGATATCCGGCGCCAGATCGCCGTGCCCCTGGCCACTTCGCTGGCCATTGCCAACAATAGCTATCTGCACACCTGGGAAGCCGAAGGGCTGCCCGATACCGGCTTGCCGGCCTGGGAAGCCTATGCCAAAAAGCTCAAGGAAAAGAACAAGGCAGCCACTGTGTTCTGGGTCTCCGAATCCAGCGGCAAGTACCTGACGGACCAGGGCTTGAATCGTACCCTGTCCAAATCGGCCGCCAGCGATCAGTGGTTCTACGGGTTCCTGGCCAGCGGCAAACCCTACACCCTGGACCTGGACAAGGATGTGGGCTCCAGTGAATTTATGCTGTTCATTAATGTGCGGGCCGAGGCGGCGCCGGACAAGCTTGGCGTCGCTGGCCTGGGCCTATCGCTCACCAGCATGGCGGAGTCCATCCGCAGCTACAAGATTGGCAATTCCGGCTATGTGTCGCTGGTGCGCGCCAATGGCGGGGTGCTGGTGCACCGCGATCCCGCCCTGGCTGACGGCAAGCACTTCCTCAAGGATTTGCCGGGCTTTAACGCGGCCCTCAGCACCCAGTTGCTGGGTGGCGCCAAATACACGAGCGCGGCCTATGACGCGCCGGGCGGGCGACGCTTGCTGGCGTCGTCCTTCGTGCCTGAACTAAATATGTATGTAGTGGCCGACGTGCCCGAGTCCGAGGTACTGGGCAATGTGGTGCGCTCAGCCACGATAGCCGCCCTGTTGGCGGGCGTGATTGGCGGCAGCATTGCCTTGCTGGTCGTATTCCTGATCAGCCGCGCCATTGCCGCACCGGTGGCGCGCGCGGCCCACATGTTGACCGAGATTGCCAGTGGCAACGGTGACCTGAGCCGCAAGATGGAGGTGGAAACTCGCGACGAAGTGGGCGAATTGGCGGAAGGTTTCAATCGCTTTGTCGCCTCCCTCAACCAGACCATTGCCCAGGTGCGCGCCAGCAGCAACACCATCGCCGATGCGTCTGCGGAAATCGCCTCCGGCAATATGGATCTGTCGGGGCGCACCGAGGCGCAAGCGTCCAGCCTGGAAGAAACGGCGGCGGCCATGGAAGAGCTCACCTCCACCGTCAAGCAAAATGCCGAGAACGCCAGCCAGGCCAACCAGCTGGTGGTGGCCGCGTCCAGCCATGCGGTCAAGGGAGGGGAGGTGGTCGGCCAGGTGGTCAGCACCATGGGCTCGATCACTGACAGTTCGCGCAAGATTGTCGACATCATCGGCGTGATTGACGGCATCGCCTTCCAGACCAATATCCTCGCGCTCAATGCGGCGGTGGAAGCGGCGCGCGCGGGCGAACAGGGGCGCGGTTTTGCCGTGGTCGCCTCGGAGGTGCGCAACCTGGCGCAGCGCAGCGCGGCTGCAGCCAAGGAAATCAAGACCCTGATTGGCGACTCGGTAGACAAGGTCAATGCGGGCAGCCGCCTGGTCGACGAGGCGGGCAAGACCATGGACCAGATCGTGTCCTCGGTCCAGCAGGTGGCCGACTTGATGAGCGAAATTGCTGCCGCTAGCCACGAACAGAGCCAGGGCATAGGCCAGATCAATGCCTCGATCACCACCATGGACGACGCGACCCAGCAAAATGCCGCCCTGGTCGAGGAAGCGGCCGCTGCGGCCAAGTCGCTGCAAGACCAGGCCGCCCATCTGGCGCAGGTGGTCAGCGTCTTTAAACTTGACGAGAGCGCCGCACCTGCGGCCGCCGTGGCCGCGCCGCGCCGTGCGCCACCATCTGCCGCGCGCAAGAAGCCAGCGCCGCCTGCGGTGGCCATGGCCCGTCCAGACTCAGCGCCTGCGCCGCGCCGCAGCGAGAAGGCGGCGGCCCCCAAGGACGACTGGGAAGAATTCTAAGGAGAGCTTGATGACAGACCATCTCTTGCGTCGTGGATTGCCCTTGGCGGTGCTGCTGGCGGCCACGCTGGCCAGCAGTACCGCCAGCGCCACCGACTGGAGTGACAATTCCTTCAGCTGGCGCTTTGGCAATGCGTTTCGCGAGCCCTTCAATTCCAAGGAAATTCGCAAGAATATCTTTGCCTACACCCACGCCAGCGGCTACCAGTACGGCAGCAATTATCTGAACCTCGACTTGCTCAAGTCCGACGAAAACGACCCGCTTTCCCTGGGCGACAACGAGGGCGCGCGCGAGGCCTACCTGGTGTATCGTCACACGCTGGACATCGGCAAGATCAGTGGCCGCGACATGAGTTTTGGCGCCGTGAGTGGGGTCGGCGTCACGCTCGGCTTTGACCTGAACAACAAGCACGATGTCGGCTACAACTCGCGCAAGCGCATGCTGGTGGCCGGGCCCACCCTGATGTGGAAGGTGCCGGGCTTTCTCAATACCAGCTTGCTGCTGGCCCATGAGAGCAATGCGCCCAGCGGTGCGTTCGCGCCGATTGCCAATGTGCAGGGACGCTACACCTACGATGTGCATCCCGTGCTCAATGCCAGTTGGGGCATTCCGGTTTCACGCCTGTGGTCGTTTGAAGGTTACGCCAACATCATCGCATCCAAGGGCGTCGATGAAGTGGGTAACGATACTGGGCCCGAAACCAATATCGACATGCAGATGATGTTCGATGCGGGCGCGGCCCTGGGCTACAAGAAAAATGTGTTCCGGATTGGCTTCCAATATCAGTACTGGAACAACAAATTCGGCAACACCTCGCTCACCACCAATGGCCAGGGATTCCGCGCCAACACGCCGATGGTGCGCGCGGAATACCATTTTTAAGCGGGATCAGCCGAACAGTTTTCCCTTGAGCAGGCTGATGCCCTGGGCCACCAGGTCGTCCGAGGGCACGCTGCCGCCAGGCGTGAGCTGGTTGATCAGCTGCGGCAGGATCTGCGCCAGGCCGGTTGCTGCATGTTCAGGCGCGATACCGGCCTGACGCGCCAGGTCGCTGACCTGATCGTCGCCCAGCGCATCCTTGATCTGGTCGCCCGACACCGTGTGATTCTCACCCGTGCCCACCCAGGACGCGACCTGGTCCTGCAAACCGCTTTGCTGCAGTTTTTGCAGCAGCATCGGCAAGCCGCCGCTTTGTTCGAGCATGCCCAGCAGACCACCCATCAAGCCGCTGTGCGGCACGGGATCCTGTTGCTGCGATCCCAAAGAACCCATTACCTGTCCTGCAAGTTGGTCTAGCAATCCCATGTTGTTCTCCAGAGTGTGAGGCGGTTGGTTGTTACGTCGGCTCAGCGCATGCTGCCAAATACCTTGCTGAGAATCTTGCTGCCGGTCGCGATCGGATCGCGCCGGATTTCACGTTCTTCTTCGGCGATCATGGTAAACAGGCCATCGACCGCGCGCTGGGAAACATAGTCTTCCACGGTCGCTGCCTGCTGGCCCTTGCCAAACTTGCCCACGTGGCTCATCGCACTGTTGTACTTGGCCGAGAGGTCGGAGCGGTCCGTGATTTTCTTCACGATCGGCAGGAATTTGAGACCGAGCGCCGCGCCGGTTTTTTCACGGAAAAAGTCGGTGACCGAGGTCTCGCCGCCGGCCAGGATATTCTTGGCATCGGTCACCGTCAGCGACTTGACCGCATTGAGCAGCAGGGGCTTGGCCATGGGCACGGCCTGTTCGGCGGCGTGGTTCATGTCAATGACTAACTGGTCAAGGCGGTCGCCCTGGCCGGCCATTTTCAGCAGGGGGCGCGCTTGCTCCAGCACCTTGGGCAAACCGATCTTGACCTTGTCATTATTGAGAAAGCCGTTGTCGACGCCAAGCTTGCCCACGGCAGACACTGCCCCTTTTTCCAGGGCGGCTTTCAAACCGCTGTTGGCGTCGACGTTCGACAGATCGGCCAGCGAGGCGGCCATCGCGCTGCCCGCTGCCAGGCACAGGGCAATCTGGGCCACGCGTTTTACAAAGACTGCGGACATGGTACTTTCCTTCATGGTGAGGTGGACAACAGCTGATCTTACACCGCGGCCCGCTGCCGCAGGAAGATTCTGCGGCGGGGATAAAGAGGTTCCAGGAAGCGCCGGACAGGCTGCGGCACGCACGGATAGAGACCGTCAATTTTGGTTAATTGTGTCATTTTTACAACCAATTTTTCGACATCTGGCATTGCGCCGCATTTTGCGCCCCGCGATGTCGTCAATACGCTACATTCTTGGGCATGCCGGCCAAGCAAGACAGGACCGGCCCCTCGATAACAGCAGGTCTGCGGCGACACTGCCGCCTTCCCATTGGAGACACCCTATGCATGTCCATACTTTGAAAGCGGCCCGCCTGGCACTCGTCGTGGCGCTTGGCGCCGTCTTTGCCTGCGCCCCTGCGCTGGCCGATGAAACCTGCAATTCCCCCTATATGTCCAGCCTGATCAAGGGCCAGGAAGATTTCGTGCACGTCTGGACCCTGGGCGTGGCTGGCATGGGCGATGGCTCCGACAAACTGGTGACCATCGACGTCAATCCTGCCTCCAAGAAGTTTGGCAAGGTGGTCGGCCATGTATCGGTCGGTGGCCGCGGCGAAGCGCACCACATGGGCTTTACCGATGACCGCCGCTACCTGTGGGCCGGCGGCTTGGACGACAGCAAGATTTACGTCTTCGATGTCGCCTCCCATCCGGGCAAACCCAAGCTGGTGCGCACGATTACTGACTTCGCCAGCAAGGGCGGCGTCGTTGGTCCGCACACCTTCTATGCGATGCCGGGCCGCATGCTCGTTGGCGGCCTGTCCAATCCGAAAGACCACGGCGGCGTGACCGGCATGGTCATGTATAACAACAAGGGTGATTTCGTCAGCAAGCACGAAATGCCAACCGTCAAAGGCGGCGATGGCTACGGCTACGATATCGCCATCAATCCCAACAAGAACGTCATGCTGACCTCCAGCTTTACCGGCTGGAACAATTACATGATGGACTTGGGCAAGCTGATCAAAGACCCTGCCGCCATGAAGAATTTTGGCGGCACGATGGCAGTGTGGAATCTCAAATCCATGCAGCCTGAAAAAGTGCTGGCCGTGCCGGGTGCGCCGCTGGAAATCCGCTGGTCGCTCAAGGAAGGCGACGACTGGGCCGTGACAGCGAGTGCGCTCACCTCCAAGATCTGGCTGGTGAAAAAAGACAGCAAGGGCGAGTGGCAGGCGAAAGACGTGGCCACCATTGGCGACCCGGCCAAGATTCCTTTGCCAGTCGATATTTCCATTACGGCTGACGGCAAGGGCTTGTGGGTCAATACCTTCATGGATGGCACCACCCGCTATTTCGACCTGAGCAATCCGGAAGCGCCGAAGGAAACCTACACCAAACACACGGGTGCGCAAGTGAACATGGTCTCGCAAAGCTGGGATGGCAAGCGCGTCTACATCACGAGTTCCTTGCTGGCCAATTGGGACAAGAAGGGCGCCGACGATGAGCAGTTCCTGAAACTGTTTGCCTGGGATGGCAAGGAGTTGACGGAAAAATTCAAGGTCGACTTCTACAAGGAAAAACTCGGCCGCGCCCACCACATGAAATTTGGCGCCATCGAGCCGAAGCTCGCTGCCCGTTAAGTGAAGCTGCACGCCCTCATCGCCGCTGCTGCCTTGGTGTGGGGGAGTGCCGCAAGCGCCGCCTCGCCTGGCGTGGCGGCCCTCGGTTTCGTCCCGCCCGCGCCCGGCACCTACCGCTTGTACGAAATCATGAGCGCGCCCAATGGCAGGGTGCTGGAAACGGACGGCAGTGCGCACGCCCTGTCGGAGTTCACCACTGGCAAGGTGACCCTGTTTTCCTTCATCTATACCTACTGCACCGACGCCAAGGGCTGCCCGCTGGCTTACGCCACCTTGCATACTCTCAAGGCCGGCATCGAACAGGATCCCCGCCTGCGCGACAAGGTGCGTTTCGTCAGCATGAGCTTCGATCCCCGCAATGACACGCCGCAGATGATGCGGCTCTATGGCGACGGCGAAACGCGTGATCAGCGTGGCCTGCGCTGGCATTTTCTCACGGCCCGTTCCGGTGCCGAACTGGCGCCCATGCTGGACGGCTTCGGCCAGGATGTCACGGTGGCCGCCGACCAGCCTGCCGGTCAGCGTGTGCCGGTGCTGAGCCACCTGTTGAAGGTGTATCTGATCGATGCAGGCGGCAAGGTGCGCGAAATCTACAGCACCTCCTTCCTGCATCCGACCATCCTGCTCAACGACATCAAGACGCTGCTGCTTGAACGGCGCGCCGGCCGGCCATGATGCTGCGCTGGCTATTGCCGTGCGCGCTAGCGCTGCTGGCTGCCTGTCAGCCACCTGAGGCTGTTGCACCGCTGGGGCTGCCGCCACTGACAGCAGCGCCTGCAACAATGGCCCAGGTGGCGCTGGGCCGCACACTGTTCATGGACCGCAGGCTCTCGCGCAACGGCACCATGTCCTGCGCCATGTGCCATGTGCCCGAGCAAGGCTTCACTGCCACCGAACTGGGTACGGCGCTGGGGCTGGAAGGGCGCACGCTGCGCCGCAATGCGCCCACCCTGTTGAATGTGGCCTACGTCAAGCAGCTGTTTCACGATGGCCGCGCCAGCACACTGGAGAGCCAGGCCTGGATTCCACTGCTCAATCCCATCGAGATGGGCAATGACTCGGTCGAAAGCCTGCTTGCGCGCCTGCGCGCGCTGCCCGACTACAAAGGCAGGTTCGAAACTGCCTTTGGCGGCGCGCCGCCCAGCGAGCGCACGGTGGGACTGGCGCTGGCCGCCTACGAGCGCAGCTTGCTGGCCGCCGACTCGCCGTTCGACCGCTGGCGCTATGGCAAGGACCCCAACGCGCTGAACAGCTCGGCCCAGGCCGGCTTTGCCATCTTTGCCGGCAAGGGTCGCTGCATCGCCTGTCACAGCGTGGGCGAGCAGCATGCCCTGTTCTCGGACAACCGCTTTCACAACACCGGTATCGGCTGGGCGCGCAGCCAGGGCGTGGCGCCGCAGACGCGCTACAAGGTGCAGCTGGCGCCCGGCGTGTTCACGGAAGTGCAGGAGCAGGATTTGGGGACGGTCTCGGAAGCGCTGGAGGCGGACCTGGGCCGCTATGAAGTGACCCACCAGGGGCGCGACCGCTGGGCTTACCGTACCCCCAGCCTGCGCAATGTGGCGCTCACTGCTCCTTACATGCATGATGGTTCGCTGGCCACGCTGGAAGACGTGATCGCCTATTACCAGCGCGGCGGCATTGCCAACCCTGGCCGGGACCGCCTGCTGCAGCCGGTGCCACTGAGCGAGCAGGAGGTGCGCGATCTGGCTGCCTTCCTGCGCAGTTTGACCGGGTCGAACGCACGCCAGCTGGCGGCCAGTGCGCGGGGCGGTTGAAGGAATTGCCAATACGCGGCATACTCTGCCGCAAGATATGGCAGCTTGGTCCGAGGTGGAACGATGGAATCGATGGGTGGCAGCGGCTATTCCGGTACGGCGCTGGTCAAAAAGCTGGGCATCAAGGAAGGACAGCGCGTCTTGCTGATTGCCGCGCCTGCGGACTATGCCAGTCTGGTGGCGCCTTTGCCGGCCGGTGTGCAGTTCGTCAAGCAAGCCAGTACGCAGGTCGGCCTGGCCCATGTGTTCATGACCGAACGTGCGGTCCTGGAAAAGCAGCTTGCCAGCCTGCGCAGCAAGCTCGGTGACGAGGCGGTCGTGTGGATTTCCTGGCCGAAGAAATCGGCCAAGGTCCCGACCACTGTCACGGAAGATGTGATCCGCGAGCTGGCCCTGCCCCTCGGTTTTGTGGATATCAAAGTATGTGCCGTGACCGAGGTGTGGTCAGGCTTGAAGCTGGTTGTACGCAAACAATTGCGGACTTGAGCAGGTCCGCTTGTCTCCCATTCAATGAAAGCGTCTTGATGAAATTTATTATTGCGTCGATCGGATTTGGCACCGCCCTGATTCTCGGTCCCATCGCCCACCATGCGTATTACACCAGCCAGTTCACCAAGATCATTCCTGCCATCCTGCAAAGCCAGGGCAGCGTCAATTTCGCCGAGCTGCCGACCTTGTGCTATGCCTTCGCCGATGGCACCGGCCTGCTGTTGATCATCGCTGCCTTCTTTGTCGGCGCGCGCATGTCGCTGATGGAATCGAAAGCCAAGCTGGACAGAAAAGCTGCCCAGCCCTGAACAGGCGCCGGGGCGGCGCCCTTGCTTACCAGTCGAACTTGACTTCCCCTACCAGGGTGCGCTGGGTGTAGGGATGGAAGGCCCAATACTTGTAGTTGTTCAGGTTGTCGATACCGACTGCGGCGCTCCATTGCCTGTCCAGTTTGAAGCGCACGCGCGCGTCCACCACGAAGAACTTGCTGAAACCCAGGTAGTTGAAGCCATGGGTGTCGCTGTTGTCCAACTGACCGTATTGCACGCCGCTGTAGCGCGCTGCCAGCGTGTAGGACCAGCGCGCATCTTGCTTGTAACTGGCCACGCCTGTTGCGCGCCAGCGCGGCACGCGTGGCTGCTGCTTGCCGACACTGGACTGCAGAGCGCTATTGGCTGCAATGATGGAATCGGTGAAGGTCATGCTGCCGTTGAGATCAAGGCCCTGGATCCCGATGTCATTTTCCTGCCATGCCAGCTCCACGCCTTTGGTATGGATGGCGTCCACATTCTGCACCGTGTTCACGGTCTGCGTCAGCGCCTGCGAATACAGGGCGTCGCGCGTGCGTTCCACGAATACGGTCGCGCGCAGGGAGCCGTTCTCGCGCATGCGCTCGGCACTCCATTCGCTGGTCCAGGACTTTTCCGGGCGCAGATTGGCGTTGCTGTTGATGACGGTGTCGCCACTGATCGAACCCTGGAACAACTCACCC
>JBJMVX010000095.1:0-12517 GCA_045810445.1 Massilia sp. | reverse complement strand
ATCGTTTGCAGTTAAGTTTTTCAGGTTGTATTTACGAGGTAGCCCGCCCTCGGTATGCCCTGCGCTGCTTTGCAACCCACGTCGAAACCAGGTCGCCCCCACAGAAGCTCTATTGTACCCCATCACCCCAGGGCATGCAGACCCGATTGACCTCTTGAAAGCTGGCCAAATTGCTACCCCATAGCAACTTTATTGCCACACAGCACGAAAATATGTTGCCACACGGCATTTTGCAGCGTATAGTTCTTCCATCGGTCGCCAACAAGGTGACTAAACCCACCCACCTACCGCAGGAGTTTCAACAATGATCAAGCTTGCTCAAAAAGTTTTCGCCGCCATGATGTTCGCCGCCGTTGGCAGCACCGCATTTGCCGCTGATGTTCCTGCGGTCTTCGATGCCAAAAACTGCAAAGCAGAATATCCAAAAGCGTCGCTGATGAACGAAGAGCAGGGCATGGTCTCGATGATGTTCCTGGTATCGGGCGAAGGCAAGGTTGTTGAGTCGAAACTGGAAAAGACCAGCGGCTTCAAAAATCTCGACAAGGCAGCCATGTCGGCCATCAGCGCCTGCAAATTCAAGCCGGGCAGCAAAGATGGCAAGCCGGATTCGACCTGGACCAAAGTTGAATACAACTGGACCCTCGGCTAACAGTTTCACGTTTCATTGTTTTTCCGTTGAATTGATTTTGACCACCCCACGGGGTGGTCTTTTTTTTGGGGGAACGGAAGAGGACGAACGGGGCCCATACGTCGCAGCATGCCTTTGCGAACTCGACGCTGTGACGCCTCGCGACCCAGGCCGCGTGTACGAAAGGTAATGCGTCAACGCTGGGTTGGCTCAGCGTGGGTCCTCGCTTTCGCAAGGACAGTGCGGTTAGCGGTTAGCGCTTAGCTCTTAGCTCTTAGCTGTTAGCTGTTAGCTGTTAGCGGATAACTGTTAGCGGTTAGCTGTTAGCCGTTAGCGGCTAGGGGTTTAGGCTTGCAGCTGCCGTAGCGCTGGCTCGGCCAGCACGGCCTTCACCAGTTCCAGCAGATCCGTTGGCGTTTCCACCAGGTGGCTCGCGCCCCAGCCCGTTGGCGCAATTGCGCCACAATAACCCCAGGCGCAGGCCACGGTGGTCATGCCTGCCGCGTGCCCGGCTTCAATATCGCGCAGATCATCCCCGACGTACCAGCAATCCTGCGGCGCCACGCCAAGTCGGCGCGCGCCTTCCAGCAAGGGCGCCGGATGCGGTTTCGGATGCGCCATCGTGTCGCCCGAAATGATGCAGCCTGCGTGCGCCAGTCCAATTTGGGGCACCAAGGGATCGGTAAACCGCGCCGGCTTGTTGGTGACAATACCCCAGGCGATGCCAGCGTCCGACAGACCTGCCAACAACTCCACCACGCCGCCAAACAGCGTACTGTGCACGGCCATGGCTGCTTCGTAGTTGGCAAACCAGGCCAAGCGCAAGGCTTCGTAGCCTTCGTCGCTGGGACCGAGGCCAAACGCTGCGCCTATCATGCCGCGTGCGCCTGCCGACGCGGTCGGACGCAGCAGCGCGTACGGTGTCGGCTCCAGCCCGCGTTCGGTGCGCAGCAGGTTCACGGCCGCAGCCAGGTCAGGCGCAGTGTCCGCCAGCGTGCCGTCGAGGTCGAACAGGATGGCGCGCGGGCGCGTCGCAAGGGCAGGTCGGGTCATGGCGGGAGATTAGAGCGGACGGGTGCAGGCAACCATGTAGTTGACGTCGGTGTCCTGGTTCAGGGCGTAAATTTTGGTCAGCGGATTGTAGCTCATGCCCTTCAGTCCATCGACTTGCAAGCCAGCTTCGCGGGCAAATTGCGACAACTCGGCTGGTGTGATGAATTTGGCGTAGTCATGGGTGCCCTTGGGCAGCATGCGTAACAGGTATTCCGCGCCCACGATGGCAAACAGATAGGCTTTCGGATTGCGGTTGAGCGTGGAGAAAAATACCTTTCCGCCTGGCTTGACCAGGGTCGCTGCCGCCTTGACGATAGCAGCCGGGTCGGGCACATGTTCCAGCATTTCCATGCAGGTCACCACATCGTACTGGCCCGCTTCGGCAGCGGCCATGTCTTCTGCCGCAATCAATTGGTAACGCACTTGCACGCCAGACTCCAGGCTGTGCAGGTCAGCCACTTTCAAGGCTTTTTCGGACAGGTCGATCCCGGTGACCTGGGCGCCTTTTTTTGCCATCGACTCGGTCAGGATGCCGCCACCGCAGCCGATGTCGATGACTTTTTTGCCAGCGAGCGGCACGCGTGCGTTGATCCATTCAAGGCGCAGTGGATTGATGTCGTGCAGGGGGCGGAATTCGGATGTGGGATCCCACCAGCGGTGGGCAAGCTCACTGAATTTCTGGATTTCAAGAGGGTCGGCGTTCATAGGCGGAATAATAGCGGGAAATGCGCAGCTGCGACGGACGGCAGTGAAAAATAGGCGCTGAAAATGAGTTACCCCGTCGTCCTCGCGCACGCGGGTACCCATGCAACGCTTAGCTCAGCGTGGGGCCAACGCATGCGTTGGCGCACGACCGCTTGCGGTCGTCCCCGCTTTCGCGAGGACGACGGAATGTTTGCATTTGCACTTACCCCTTGTCTTCGCGCCGGGGATTGCTCGGGCAAAAAAAATGCCGCTCAGCGTAACTGAACGGCATTCTCGCGGTAGCGGGCCTTAGCCCGCGCCGGTATTACTTGCTGCGGGTGCCAACCACTTCGATTTCCACGCGACGGTTCTTGGCGCGGCCTTCGGCGGTTTTGTTGTCAGCAACTGGCTGCTTCTCGCCTTTGCCTTCGGTGTACACGCGGTTCGCTTCAATGCCTTTACCTTGCAGGTAAGCTTTGACCGATTCAGCGCGACGTACCGACAGCTTCTGGTTGTAGGCATCGGCGCCCACCGAGTCGGTGTGACCGACAGCGATGATGACTTCCAGGTTGATGCCTTGCAGTTTGGAGACCAGATCGTCCAGCTTGGCTTTGCCTTCTGGCTTCAGCACGGCTTTGTCGAAGTCGAACAGGGCATCAGCGGCGAAGCTGACTTTTTCCGACGACGGTGCAACTGGCTTGTCAGCGACAACGGCTGCTGGAGCAACTGGTGGCGGTGGCTCAACGGCCACTGGTGGTGGCGGTGGGCTCACGCATTTGCCGTTTTCCAGCTTGGCCGGTTCAACGCACAGTGGCAGGTCGCAACCTGGCACGGCATCGGCCGGGGTCCAGTAGCCAGTACGCCAGCACAGACCGAAAGGGTCACGCGCGATCACGCCGCGTGCATCTTGCACGTAGGCGCTGTATGGGGAGGCTGCCTGAATGTCGGTCGTGACCGGCGAAAACGGTGGCGAGCTTTGGGCGAACGCGCTGCCTGCAATCGCACTCGCTGCCAGCATGAACGTTAAGAATTTTTTCATTGCTTTCTTTCCTTTCGGGGGGATATCCGCAGCCTAGACTGCGGCTGACGTCGGTGTCAGCGGGCTTATGAACAAGATGGTAACAGCTTGCCCCGGAAATGCCTTGTACCGCTTGTGAAACAGGCAATTAACTTGTCGGCCATTTTGCCACAGCGGACGAAATAGCACGACCGCGCTAATTCATTCGCGAGCGATTGTGGTGCGTCACGTTGTTTTCGTGCAACATCCGAGTGCACGGGTATGGACAGGCAAGAAGGTTTCCGCGATGGCATCCCTTTGCCCGCCCGGGCTCGCCAGCAAAAAGGCCAGTTGCCCTGCGCCGCATGCTAAAATCCCAGGCTTCTGTTGATAAGTTCGGCGTTTTGCGCCGTCCGCGTCGATGGGCCAACCACGATGCAGCATTTGCGTACAGCTACTATAACCACAGCCTGAGATCAGTCCCGCCAATGGATCAATTCGCAAAAGAAACAATCCCCATTTCCCTCGAAGAAGAGATGCGCAAGAGCTATCTCGATTACGCAATGAGCGTGATCGTGGGCCGCGCCTTGCCGGACGTGCGCGACGGCTTGAAGCCGGTGCACCGCCGGGTCTTGTTCGCCATGCACGAAATGAACAATGTGCACAACCGGCCGTACGTCAAGTGCGCCCGTGTGGTCGGCGAAACGATGGGTAAGTACCACCCGCACGGCGATGCCTCGATTTACGACACGCTCGTGCGCATGGCCCAGGACTTCTCGCTGCGCTACACCCTGGTCGATGGCCAGGGCAACTTCGGTTCGGTCGATGGCGACAGCGCTGCGGCCATGCGTTACACCGAGTGCCGCCTGGACAAAATTGCTGGCGAGATCCTCGCTGACATCGACAAGGATACGGTCGACTTCCAGCCCAACTACGACGGCAAGGAAAAAGAACCGACCGTCCTGCCTACGCGCATTCCCAACCTGCTGATCAACGGCTCCTCGGGTATCGCGGTCGGTATGGCGACCAATATTCCGCCACACAATATTACTGAAGTCATCAACGGGGCGCTGCACGTGCTGCGCAATCCCGAGTGCACCATCGATGAACTGATCGAGATCATTCCCGCGCCGGACTTCCCGACCGCAGGCATCATCTACGGCGTCTCGGGTGTGCGCGATGGTTACCGCACCGGCCGTGGCCGCGTCGTCATGCGCGCCAAGACCCACTTTGAAGAATACGGCAAGGATGGCGGCCGTATCGCCATCATCGTTGACGAGCTGCCTTACCAGGTCAACAAGAAGTCCCTGCTCGAGCGCATCGCGGAAAACGTGCGCGACAAGAAGCTCGAAGGCATCTCCGACATTCGCGACGAGTCCGACAAGTCGGGCATGCGCGTGGTCATCGAACTCAAGCGCGGCGAAGTGCCGGAAGTGGTCCTCAACAATCTGTACAAGCAGACCCAGTTGCAGGACACCTTCGGCATGAACATGGTGGCCCTGGTCAATGGCCAGCCCAAGCTGCTGAACCTGAAGCAGATGCTGCAATGCTTCCTGTCGCACCGCCGCGAAGTGGTCACGCGTCGTACCGTGTTCGAACTGCGCAAGGCGCGCGAACGCGGGCACATGCTCGAAGGCCTGGCCGTCGCCCTGGCCAACATCGATGACTTCATCGCCATCATCAAGGCAGCACCGACGCCGCCAGTGGCCAAGACCGAACTGATGGCACGCGCCTGGGATTCGTCCCTGGTGCGCGAAATGCTGTTGCGTACCGGCGAAGGCAATACCGTTGGCGGCATCGAAGCCTTCCGACCAGAGCATCTGCCTAAGCACTACGGCATGCAGGGCGATGGCTTGTACAAGCTGTCCGACGAACAGGCGCAGGAAATTTTGCAGATGCGTCTGCAGCGCCTGACCGGTCTGGAGCAGGACAAGATCGTCAACGAGTACAAGGAAGTCATGGCCCACATCGCCGATCTGCTGGACATCCTGTCCAAGCCGGAGCGCGTGACGACCATCATTACCGATGAAATGACGCTGGTGATGAACGAGTACGGCGTCGGCAACAAGGATGCGCGTCGTTCGACCATCGAACTCAATGCCACCGACCTTGAAACCGAAGACTTGATCACGCCGCAGGACATGGTCGTGACCTTGTCGCACACCGGTTACATGAAGTCGCAGCCGATTGGCGAATACCGCGCGCAAAAACGCGGTGGCCGCGGCAAGCAGGCCATGGCGACGAAGGAAGAGGATTGGATCGATCAGCTGTTCATCGCCAATACCCACGACTACATGCTGTGCTTCTCCAACCGTGGCCGCATGTACTGGCTGAAGGTATGGGAAGTGCCGCAAGGCTCGCGCAGCTCGCGCGGCAAGCCGATCGTCAATATGTTCCCGTTGCAGGACAACGAAAAGATCACGGTCATCCTGCCGCTGTCGGGCGACAACCGCGTGTTCCCGGAAGATCATTACGTGTTCATGGCGACGAGTCTGGGTACCGTCAAGAAGACGCCGCTTAAGGACTTCAGCAATCCACGCAAGGCCGGCATCATCGCGGTCGACCTGGACGAAGGCGACTTCCTCATTGGCGCTGCGCTGACCGATGGCGAGCACGATGTGATGTTGTTCTCCGATTCGGGCAAGGCAGTGCGCTTTGACGAAAACGATGTGCGTCCGATGGGCCGTACCGCGCGCGGTGTGCGCGGCATGAACCTGGAAGAAGGCCAGAACGTGATCGCCCTGCTGGTGGCCGAGAACGAGCAGCAGTCGGTGCTCACGGCAACCGAGAATGGCTTCGGCAAGCGTACGCCAATCACGGAGTACACCCGTCATGGCCGCGGCACCAAGGGCATGATCGCGATTCAGACCAGTGAGCGTAACGGCAAGGTCGTTGCGGCGACGCTGGTGGAAGCGAGCGACGAAATCATGCTGATCACCACCGGTGGCGTGCTGATTCGTACTCGCGTCTCGGAGATCCGCGAAATGGGCCGCGCCACGCAAGGCGTGACCTTGATCGCTGTGGAAGACGGCACCAAGCTGTCTGGCCTGCAGCGCGTGGTGGAGACCGATCTGGAAGAAGTCGACCTGGAAAACCCGCCGGAGTAATCAACCCGAGGCGCGGACAAAGAGGGTGGGGCAGTCGAAAGGCTGCCCCGCCCTTTTTTATGCGATGCGCGTATGCGTCTCGACGCCGTTCCCTGCGAGAGCTCTCAAACGTCGTCTTCTGCGAAAGCTTCAATTCGTCGTCCCGACGAAAGCTCTCAAACGTCGTCCTCGTGAAAGCTCTCAAACGTCGTCCTCGTGAATGCTCTCAAACGTCGTCCTCGCGAAAGCGGGGACCCATACTTCGCTCGCCTAAGTATGGGTCCCCGCTTTCGCGAGGACGACGGGTTAGCGGAGCGCTTGCAGAGTCCCTATTTTTCAGCCATTTTATGATACGGTCCTGACGCCATCTGCCCAAAAACCGTAACGTATTCCACCATTCCCGGCACCTTGCCATTGAGATGCCCCAGATATGCGAAAATAACACCGATACCCTGACATAGGACCGACCACGTGACCCAGATCTACAACTTCTCCGCCGGCCCGGCCGTGCTGCCCAAGGAAGTGCTTGAGCAGGCCGCCGCTGAAATGCTGGACTGGCACGGCAGCGGCATGTCGGTCATGGAGATGAGTCACCGTGGTCCCGAATTCATCTCCATCTACCAGGCCGCCGTGCGTGACCTGCGCGAACTCCTCGCCATCCCCGCCAACTACCAGGTGCTGTTCCTGCAAGGCGGCGGCTTGGGTGAAAACGCCATCGTCCCCATGAACCTGGTCGGCCGCAAAACGCAACCTGCCATCATCGACTTCGTCCACACCGGTTCCTGGTCCGGCAAATCGATCAAGGAAGCGCGCCGCTACGCGGAAGTGAACGTGGCAGCCACCTCCGAGCCCGGCCACTTCACGTCGGTCCCGCCCCAGGAATACTGGAAGCTCACGCGCGACGCCGCCTACCTGCACATCTGCACCAACGAAACCATCGACGGCGTCGAGTACAACTTCGTGCCCACGATCCAGGGCGACACGCCCATCGTGGCCGACATGTCTTCGCACATCCTCTCGCGTGTCATCGACGTGTCGAAGTACGGTGTCATCTTCGCCGGCGCCCAAAAGAACATCGGCCCGGCCGGCCTGACCCTGGTCATCGTGCGCGAAGACCTGCTAGGCAGCGCGCTGCCGATCTGCCCATCGGCCTTCGACTGGAAGACCGTCGCGGACAACGACTCGATGTACAACACGCCGCCTACCTACAGCATCTACATCGCCGGCCTGGTGTTCGCGCACCTGAAACGCCAGGGCGGGGTGGCGGCCATGGAAGAGCGCAATATCGCCAAGGCGGCCTTGTTGTACGCGGCGCTGGATACGGACGACTTTTACCAGAACCGCGTGGCCAAGGAATGCCGTTCGCGCATGAACGTGCCTTTCTTCCTGCGCGACGAAACACTGAACGAACAATTTCTGGCCGGTGCAAAAGCGCGCGGCCTGCTGCAACTGAAGGGCCACAAGTCCGTCGGCGGTATGCGTGCATCGATCTACAACGCGATGCCGATCGAGGGCGTGCAAGCCCTGGTCGATTATTTGAACGAGTTCGCCGGCCGTTAATTCGCCGGCGCTGCCCACCGCACACTAGCTGACCATGACAGACAAACTTACCCCCTTGCGCGAACAGATCGATGCCATCGATGCGCAAATCCTTGCCCTCTTGAGCCGCCGCGCCGAGCTGGCCCAGGAAGTTGGCCACGTCAAAGCCGAAACCAATGCCCCCGTGTTTCGCCCCGAGCGCGAAGCCCAGGTTCTGCGCGGCGTGGCCGAGCGCAATCCCGGTCCGCTCAAGGGCCGCGAGGTGCAGACCATCTTCCGCGAAATCATGTCGGCTTGCCGCTCGCTGGAAAAGCGCGTCACCGTCGCTTACCTTGGCCCCGCCGGCACATTCAGCGAACAAGCCGTGTACCAGCAGTTCGGCAGCGCCGTCGAAGGCCTGCCGTGCGTGTCGATTGATGAAGTGTTCCGCGCCACGGAAGCCGGTACCGCCGATTTCGGCGTGGTCCCCGTTGAAAATTCTTCGGAAGGCGCGATTAACCGCACACTGGACCTGATGCTGGCCACCACCACCATCATCAGTGGCGAAATCGCCATTCCCGTCCACCACAGCTTGATGAGCAAGTCCGGCAACATGGATGGCATCATCGTGGTCTGTGCGCATTCGCAGGCGCTGGCCCAATGCCAGGTGTGGCTCAACCAGCACTTCCCGGGCATCGAGCGGCGCGCGGTGGCGTCGAACGCCGAAGCGGCCGTCATGGCCAGCAAGGATGCGAGCATTGCTGCCATTGCCAGTGAGATGGCGGGCGAGCAGTACCAACTGGGTGTGGTGCATAGCCACATCCAGGACGACCCGCACAACCGCACCCGCTTTGCCGTCATCGGCCACCTGCAAACCAATCCTTCCGGCTCCGACCAGACCTCGCTGGTGCTGGCCGTGCCGAACAAGGCAGGCGCTGTCTACAACCTGCTCGCGCCGCTGGCCGTGAACGGCGTGTCGATGACGCGCTTCGAATCGCGCCCGGCCCGCATCGGCACCTGGGAGTACTACTTCTATGTCGATATCGAAGGCCACGTGCAAAACCCCGCAGTCGCGAAAGCGCTCGAGGAATTGAAAGATAACGCTGCATTTTTCAAGGTGCTGGGCTCTTACCCGCTCAGCCTCACATAAACTTTTTCAGAGATAGTCCATGTCCCAGCAATTCGGTCCAGATTACGTACGTGCCATCGCCCCCTACCAGGCGGGCAAACCGATCGCGGAAGTCGCGCGCGAATTCGGCCTCGACGAAGCGAACATCGTCAAGCTGGCGTCCAATGAGAACCCCTTTGGCGTACCCGCCTCCAGCCAGCAAGCCATGGCCGCAGCGGTGGCGGACCTGGGCCGCTATCCGGACGCCAATGGCTACGACTTGAAAGTGGCGCTGTCCAAGCGCTACGAGGTGCCGGCTGACTGGATCACCCTTGGTAATGGCAGCAACGATATCCTGGAAATCGCCGCCCACGCCTTTGTGCAAAAAGGCCAGGCCGTCATGTACGCCCAGTATTCGTTTGCCGTGTACGCACTGGCCACCCAGGGCATAGGCGCGCGCGCCATCGTGGTGCCGGCCAAGGACTATGGCCACGATCTGGACGCCATGGCCGCTGCCATCGACGCCGATACTCGTCTCATTTTCATCGCCAATCCAAACAACCCGACCGGCACCTTCATCGCGGCGGCCCAGATCGAAGCCTTCCTCGACAAGGTGCCCGCCAACGTGGTCGTGGTGCTCGATGAAGCCTACAACGAATTCCTCGCGCCCGAACAGCAGTTCGAGTCGGCCAAGTGGGTTGCCAAGTATCCGAACCTGCTCGTTTCGCGTACCTTCTCCAAGGCTTACGGCCTGGCCGGTTTGCGCGTGGGCTTTGCCATCGCCCAGCCTGCGCTGACCGATCTGATGAACCGCATCCGCCAGCCATTCAACGTCAATTCCTTGGCCCAGGCAGCGGCCATCGCGGCCCTGAACGACAAGGCCTTCCTCGAGCAGGGTGCGAAGAACAATGCCGCCGGCTACAGCCAGTTCGTGGCCGCGTTTGACGAATTGGGCCTGCAGTACGTGCCTTCGTTTGGCAACTTCGTGCTGGTGAAAGTGGGCGAGGATGATGGCGCCGGCGCGCGCGTGAATCTGGCCTTGCTCAAGCAGGGCGTGATCGTGCGCCCGGTGGGCAATTACGGCCTGCCGCAATGGCTGCGTATTTCCATCGGCCTGCCAGCCGAGAACGCGATCTTCATCGCGGCGCTCAAGAAAGCGCTGGCCTAAGTGTTCCACAAGGTCGTCATCGTCGGCGTAGGCCTCATTGGCGGTTCCTTCGCCCGTGCCTTGCGCGCAGCCGGCGCTGTCAAGCATCTGGTGGGGGTGGGCCGCTCGCAGGAGGTTATGGCGCGCGCGCTGACGCTCGGTATCGTGGACGAGGTGGCGGACATGGGTGCGGCCATGCACGGCGCCGACCTGGTGCTGATCGCCGCACCTGTTGCGCAGACTGGCCGCATCCTGTCCTCCTTGCTGCCATTCCTGGAGCCGCAGACCATCGTCACCGATGCGGGCAGCACCAAGACCGACGTTGCTGCATCGGCGCGCGCGGCACTGGGTGCGAAGGTCGCGCAGTTCGTGCCCGGCCATCCGATTGCGGGCCGCGAGACAAATGGCCCTGACGCGGCCATCGTGGACCTGTACCGCGGCAAGAAGACGGTGCTCACGCCACTGCCAGAAAACAGCGCCACCGACGTCGCGCGTGTGGCTGCCGCATGGTCCGTGTGCGGCGCCATCATTCACCAGCTCACGCCGCAGGAACATGACAAGGTGTTTGCCTCGGTGTCGCACCTGCCGCATCTGCTGGCCTACGCCCTGGTCGACGATATCGCCAACAAGCCCCATGCCGACCTGCTGTTTCAATATGCGGCAAGCGGCTTTCGCGACTTCACCCGCATCGCCGGATCGTCGCCCGAAATGTGGCGCGACATCAGCCTGGCCAACCAGGGCGCGCTGCTCGGTGAGCTGGACGCGTATCTGGCACAATTGACCGCCTTGCGCGCCATGCTGGCCGCGGGCGACGGAGCCGGTATCGAAGCGGTCTACGCCAACGCCCAGCAGGCACGCCACCAATGGATCACGGCGATTGAAGCGGCCGAAGCACCACCATCACCTGACACCGCAGAATAGCCATCAAGGATTTCAGCATGACGCAACATCCGCAGCATATCGATCTTCAAGCTGTCGCTCACGCACAAGGCACGGTACGCCTGCCCGGATCGAAAAGCATTTCCAACCGCACCTTGCTGCTGGCCGCGCTGGCCGAAGGCAGCACCACCATCCACGATCTGCTGGCCTCCGACGACACGGACGTCATGCTGGGCGCACTGCGCTCGCTCGGTATCGCCTGGGAGCAGGCCGACGCGCGCACGCACGTCGTGCATGGTGCTGGCGGCGTGCTGCCCAATGTGTCGGCTGATCTGTTCATGGGTAATGCTGGCACCGCGATCCGCCCGCTGACGGCGGCCCTGGCGGTCATTGGCGGCGACTTCACGCTGCACGGCGTGGCGCGCATGCACGAGCGTCCCATCGGTGACCTGGTCGACGCCCTCAATGCCGTGGGCGCGAACATCACGTACACCGGTGTGGAAGGTTATCCGCCACTGCGCATTGGACGCGGCCAATTGCATGCCGAGCGCCTGTCCGTGCGCGGCAATGTGTCGAGCCAGTTTCTGACCGCGATCCTGATGGCGGCGCCGCTCATGGCGCGTACAAAAGCGGTCACGATCGATGTCGTGGGCGAGCTCATTTCCAAGCCGTATATTGAAATCACGCTGAACCTGATGCGTCGCTTTGGGGTGACCGTGCAGCAGGACGGGTGGCAGTCGTTCACGGTGCAACCAGGGCAGAAGTACACCAGTCCTGGCGCCATTCACGTGGAAGGCGATGCCTCGTCGGCTTCCTACTTCCTCGCGGCCGGCGCCATTGGCGGTGGACCGGTTCGGGTCGAAGGCGTGGGGCGCGAGAGCATTCAGGGCGATGTGCGCTTTGCCGAGGCGCTGGAGTTGATGGGCGCGACGATTACGCGCGGCGACAATTGGATCGAGGCCTCGGCCAACGGTCCGCTCAAGGCCATCGACGCGGACTTCAATCACATTCCCGATGCGGCCATGACGATTGCCGTGACGGCGCTGTATGCCGACGGCACCAGCACGCTGCGCAATATCGCCAGCTGGCGCGTCAAGGAAACTGATCGTCTGGCGGCCATGGCAACGGAGTTGCGCAAGCTGGGCGCGGTGGTGGAGGAGGGCGCTGATTATATTTCGGTGACGCCGCCTTCGGCCATTGCGGCCGCGACCATTGAAACCTACGACGACCATCGGATGGCGATGTGCTTTTCGCTCGCCACGCTCGATGGCAAGACGCTGCGCGGGAATGCCATGCGCATCTTGGATCCCAAGTGTGTGGCGAAGACGTTCCCGGATTATTTTGAGGTGTGTGCCACCATTGCCAAGGCTTAGGGCTGAGCAGACGTGCCATGGGCCCTCGCTTTCGCAAGGGCAGT
>JBJMVX010000094.1:0-4277 GCA_045810445.1 Massilia sp. | reverse complement strand
CGGTGCAGAGGGACAGCCGACATTATAAAGCAGTCGTTCTGTCCTCGCGACCTTGCATTTTTACCAATTTCGGTATGATAATTGCCAAATCACGTAACATATTGCAACAAATTGGCCTCCAGGGCGGGCGAAGGTGTTGCATTGCGCTATGATGAAACCACTGATTTAACAATGACACGCTGACGCGATATGCATATACCAAAACGGCTGTTACGGCTGGCAAAGGAACGCGCGCTGACCAGTTTTTCGTCGCTGGCAGAACAGACAGTGGTGGAAGCCGACACCATGACCACACGCTTGCTGGCCGAGACGGGAAATCCGGACGAGCAGCGCAACCTGAGCGCTGTACGGACCTTCTTGCGTGGCGAGGCCCGCACCCTGCGCGCCCGCATGGATCGCCACTTCGCGGGCTTCCTCGAACGCGCCATGCAAACCATGCATGCGGATGAGCGCGACAACGCGCACATGGAAATCAACTACGCCACCTTGACACTGATTGATGACGACGTCGTGACACGGCAGATCGAAGTCGATCGCATGGTGCAGCGCCTGCGCGACGCCGAGCCGATCGCGCTGGGACGCGTGAACCTGACCATCGCCGTGATGCATAACGATAGCGATGCGCGCGAGCGTGAGAATCCCTTCCGCCCGTATTTGCTGGCGCGTTCCCTGTATGAAGGCTTGCGCGAATTGATGTGGGAAGAAGCGCAGGCAAAGGTCTTATTCGATACCCTCTCGGTGGCCATGGCGATCCGGCTGCCTGGTTTCTATGCTGGCATCGTCGAAGTATTTGAAGCGGGCGGCATCACCGCGCGCCTGACGGCACGGCCATCGACCATGTCACGCAGCGAACGTGATCGCCTTGCCTGGCAGCGCGCCGCCCAGCAAATGATGGGCGGCGGTGGCGGATATGGCCCCGGCCCGGGTGGTAGTGGCGGTGGGGGTGGTGGGGGTGGTGGTGGTGGTGGTGGTGGGTTCGGCCCAGGCCATGGCGGCCACGGTGGTTCGGGCGGAGGCAACGCCGGTCCGTTCGGCGAGATCTGGCAAGGCGGCTACGCGGGCAATCAGCCGCGCGGCGGCCCTGCCATGCAACTGGCCCCGGCCGACCTGGCACTGCAGGAACGCTTGCTGCCCAAGCTCCAGCGACTGCAGGAGATTCAAGCTGCCAGCGGCGACGGTGGTATGTCGAGCAAGGGCATGGACCTGATTGACATCATCTGGAACATCTTCCACCAGCCCAAAAGCGCCCGCAGCACGCGCGCCAAGGCGGGCATCGGGGAGTTCGACCAGCCGGGAACCCTGGACGCCGAACTGCGCGAGCTGCAGCGTGGCGTGGCCGGCGGCAGCGCGCCGCCTGCGCCACTTGCCTTGCGCGCCCTGGTGGCCGATGTCGAGACCGACGCCGAGCAGCGTCGCACGATGGATGTGGTGGCACTGCTGTTCGAAGCCATGATTCACGATGACATGCTGAGCGAAGCGATGCACGCGCAGCTCGGGCGCCTGTATCTGCCCTTCCTGCGCGCCGCGCTGGTGGAGCCGGACCTGCTGCACAATGCCAGCCATCCGGTACGCCGCCTGGTCGACCGTATCGGTTCGGTTGCGGTCGGCATTGCGAGCAACGCGGATGCACTGACTGCGCTGGAAACGGAGCTGCACAGCATCGTCGGCGCCGTGCTGGACCTGTTCGACGACGACATGCACATTTTTGCCGACGCAGAAAGCGCACTCGATACCTATGTGTCGACTTTGCTGGGCGTGAGTGACGCGCGCATTCCGCCGTGCGTGGCAGCGATTGCCGACGCCGAGGCGGCCAGCGCTCGTCTGGCCGGCGCCGGTGTCGCCTTGAGCGCAGCCTTGCAGCCGCTGCACATCGATCCACGCATGGCCGACTTCATTCTCGGAACCTGGGCCCGTGTGCTCAGTCATTCGCAAGACAGCGCGCTGGCCGGCATTCCGCTCTTGCCCGACCTGCTGTGGAGCGCCCAGGAAAAGACCACACCGGAGGACCGCAGTGCCTTGATGCGCATGTTGCCAGAGCTGGTGCGCAAGGTGCGCGAAGGGATGGCCGCCATCGCCTTGCCGGAAGCGCCTTCCAAGGCCGCTTTCGACCGCCTGGTGGCGGTGCACATGGACGTGCTGGGTAACAAGCAGGAAGTGTCGCGACGCCAGATGACCTTGCAGCAGTTCCGGGACCATTTTGCTGACTTCAGTATCGCCGTCACCGCCCCGGTGGACGAGGGGCGCGAAGGCTGGGTGGGCAAGTTCGAGCTGGAGGCAGAATTGGCCCAGCGCTCGGTCGTCGCCACACTGCAGGCGCGCGCCGCCAATCGGCTGCCGCAATCGTCCGACGCCGACTGGCTGGCCTGGGCCCGCCCTGGCGCCGGCTTCGAGATTCGGGTGGAGGAAAAATTCCGCCGCGCCCTCCTGTGCACGGTCAGTTCCGGCGGCTGCGTCTACCTGTTCACCCTCACGGGTGAGGATGCACCGACCATCTATCTGCGCGGGCCCCTGCTTGAGGCATTCGAGCATGGCGACATGCGTCCCCTGGAATTTGCCCCCCTGTTCGACCGCGCCGTCGAATCCTTGATGGCCGGGGCCGAATCGCTGACGGTTTAGCCGTCCGGCGCGGTAAAATAGCGCCTTTGTACAGCAGCGAATCGGATCATGAGTATGGATGTCATCGAAGTTGGCGCCGCCACCGCGGCCCCTGCACCGGCCAAGGTGGCCGCACCCGGATTTGTGCACTTGCGTGTGCACTCCGAGTATTCGATCGTCGATGGCCTGGTGCGTATCGACGACATGGTGGCCGCTGCCGCCAAGGACAAACAGCCAGCGCTGGCGATTACCGATCTGGCCAACCTGTTCGGCATGGTCAAATTCTACAAATCGGCACGCGGCAAGGGCATCAAACCAGTCATTGGCGTCGATGCCTGGATTTCCAACGATGAGAACCGCGACAAGCCTGCGCGCCTGCTGCTGCTGGCCAAAAACCACATGGGTTACCTGCAGCTGTGCGACCTGCTTTCGCGCGCCTGGCTGACCAATCAGCACAAGGGCCGGGCCGAAATCCGCCCGGAGTGGCTGGCCGACCTGGCCACCAGCGTCTCGACTCTGCACCCGGAAGAGGATCAATCCAATGGTTTGATCGTGCTCTCCGGCGCCCATTTTGGTGACGTGGGCACCGCCATTGAAAATGGCAACCTGGCGCTGGCGGAGCGTTGCGCGCGTCATTGGGCCAAGGTCTTTCCTGGTCATTTCTACATCGAGATCCAGCGTGCCGGCCAAGCGAACCAGGAAGCCCAGGTCCGCCATGCGGTGGCGCTGGCCGCCAAGCTTGGCCTGCCCGTGGTGGCGACCCATCCGGTCCAGTTCATTTCGCCGGACGAATTCATCGCCCACGAAGCGCGCACCTGTATCGCCGAGGGCGAAATGCTGGCCAACGCCAAGCGGGTCAAACGCTTCAATGAGGAGATGCGTTTCAAGACCCAGGCCGAGATGGCCACGCTGTTCGCCGACATGCCGGCCGCGCTGCAAAACTCGGTCGAAATCGCCAAACGCTGCAACGTCGTGCTCACCCTGGGCAAGCCGCAGCTGCCGAATTTCCCCACACCGCCCGGCATGACGATCGACGAATTCCTGGTGTCGGAATCGAAGGCTGGCCTGGAACAACGCCTCATTCACCTGTATCCGGATCCGGTCAAGCGCGAAGCCCAGCGCGAACGCTACGAGTCGCGCCTGAAGTTCGAGACCGATACCATCTGCAACATGAAGTTCCCCGGCTACTTCCTGATCGTGGCCGAATTCATCAAGTGGGCCAAGGAAAACGGTGTGCCGGTGGGACCAGGCCGGGGTTCGGGCGCAGGATCGCTAGTGGCGTATTCGCTGCTCATTACCGACCTCGATCCACTGCAATACAACCTGCTGTTCGAGCGCTTCTTGAATCCCGAACGCGTTTCGATGCCCGACTTCGATATCGACTTCTGCCAGGAAGGGCGCGACCGCGTCATCCAGCACGTGAAGGACTTGTACGGCAAGGAGGCAGTCTCGCAGATTGCCACCTTCGGTACCATGGCCGCCAAGGGCGCCATTCGCGACGTGGGCCGGGTGCTCGATTTCGGCTACAACTTCTGCGATTGTATTTCCAAGCTGATCCCTTTCAAGCCGGGTAAACCGGTGACGATTGCTGACGCGATCGAAGAAGAACCGATGCTCAAGGAGCGTCAGGAAAACGAGGACGAGGTCAAGCAGTTGCTGGCGCTGGCCCAGCAGGTCGAAGG
>JBJMVX010000093.1:0-10326 GCA_045810445.1 Massilia sp. | reverse complement strand
CAGGCTGCTTGCCCTGCTGGCACTGGTGGGCGTTTGCCTCACCGCCAGCGCGGGCGACATCCCCGTCACCGTGTATGCCGACGCGGGCTACCAGCCGTATTCCTACGCCGACAAGGATGGCGCGCCTGCCGGTCTCTACCATGAGATCGTCAAGGTCGCGTTCGCACGCATGAAGGGCTACCACATCGACATCAAGCCGATCCCCTGGAAACGGGGCATGGCCATGATCAAGAACGGCAGCGCGTTTGCCCTCTATCCGCCCTACATGAATCTGAAGGAAGAGCCCTTCACCTGGCCTTATTCCTTGCCCTTGTTCGACGAAATTGTGGTGGCCGTGTGCACGCGCGAAGTGGCAGCGCGGGTAGGGCGCCACTGGCCCGAGGATTTCTATGGTCTGCGCATCGGCAACAATTCCGGCTTCCTGGTCGGGGGCGACAAATATGTGCGGGCTGTGAAAGCCGGCAAGATTCTGCAGGAAGACGCGATTGACACCCGCACCAATATTCTCAAGCTGGGCTTGAAGCGCATCGATTGCTATATCAACGACCGCATCTCGATTCGCTGGACCCAGATGCAGTTGGTGCGTGAAGGCAAGCTGAGCACGGAACCGGTGGGCGTGGAAGCGGCCATCATCGCCACCGAGCAGGGATTTTTGGGGTTCACCGATCGCGACCAGGGAAAATTCCCGTACAAGCTAGATTTTCTCAAGCAGTTCGACGCCATCATTTACGACATGAAGCGCAATGGCGAAATCGAGAAGATCGCCCGCGATTTCTTCAAGCCGCACTAAGCAATACTGCAGACGAAAAAACGGCCCGTGCGCAGTGCGGACGGGCCGTTGGGGGCGTTAAGGTGCAGCTTACTTGGTGGTCACCGGCTTGACGTCAGCCTTCGCTTCTACCACTGGCGCCGTTTTGGCGTGTGCGGTTTTCTTGTGAGCGTGCGACTTGCTCTTGCCAGCTTCCGGTTTGGCGACAGCGACCTTGGTGTCGGTGGTGGCAGCAGCTTTCACTTCCGGCGCTTTCACTTCGGGTACTTTGACTGCGGCGACCTTGGCTGGTGCGGTAACGGCCGGTGCTGCTGCAGCCTTCGCATCGACTTTGACTTCCTTGGCGTCCGCTTTCACGGCCGTCGCGACTTTGGCTGCAACGACTGGCGCAGCGGGTGCGGCAGGTGCTGGCGTTTGAGCGAAGGTCGAACCGGCTGCGAACAGGCTGGAAACGAGGACGAGGGCGATTTTGTTCATGGTGTCTGTCTTTCTGGTTCGTGTGCCAGGAGCGTTATTGCTGCCTGTTGAGCGAATAACGCGGCCCGATTTCGATTGGTAGACAGCCGTTACAACTCTTACATTTGGCCTGTCCACAGCGGCGCCACCAGGTCGCGCAGCTGCAGGGCGACTTCGCGGCAGGCCCCGTCGCGCTTGAGGATCAGGGACAGTGGTGTGTGCTGGCTTGGGTCGCGCAACATGGCACGCATGGCGTCCAGTGTCATCGCTGCACCTGTCGTAATGCGGTCGTTCACTTGCAGGCCCGCCTGCTCGGCCGGGCCGCCTGCGAGTACAGTCATGACCACGAATTCATCTTCGACTTGATTGATCCACATGCCTGCGCGGTCAAATAAAAAGGCGCTGCCATGCGCATAGTTTGGCGCGAACCAGACGGCGCGCTGCGCGTAGTCGATGGTGAGCACAAAGCGACGCAGCAGGTCGCCGCCGATATTGCCGGCCACATTGCGGGTGGCCGTGGGACCATCACCGTGCTGGGGAATCGTCAGCAGCGGCGCATCAATCGGCACGGCACCTAGCCGCAGTTGACCGGCCCTGGCTACCGTGCCATGCGTGCAGCCGCCAACGCCCCAGCCTATGACCGTAGTGTCGCTGCAATCGTAGCGCTGCTCCAGCCGGTGGGCCTGGACGAAGGGCGTCCACAGGGTGAGTGCATTGCGATTGCCGGTATCAAGCCAGAACTGGCCAGGCACACCATCGAGCACGCCGTCGACTGCCGGCAGATGGGCGTAAAAGGTCAGCGGAAGATGCTCGCCACGCTCCTCCAATGCGCCGCTCTGGCACATGGTGAGCGTGCCTTGTGCATAGTCGATGCGCACGGCCAGGCGCTGGAATACTTCGTGACCGAGCGTGCCGTCAAAGCTCGTTCCTTCGACTTCGTCAAAGCCGGGAACGGGAATCACGCGCAGCAGCTGGCGCTCGAACAGGACACTGTCGGCAACGAGCAAACACTCAACCCGTGCGAAGCCGGCGCCCACCGAATGCTTGCCTGGTCCGCGCACTTCCAGTGCACCGTCGATGTTTAGGCCGGCGCGCTGCGCCGCTTCCGGTGTGATCAGATTGACCCCACCAGTATCGAGCATGAAGCGCAGCGACACGCCGTTGACCGCGACCGTCATGAACACATGGTTATTGTGCAGTTCAATCGGCATGGTGGCGCTGTTGCCGCCACCCGGGAAGCTGACGTCGTCAAATACCTGTACCGGCTTTGCAAACACAGCGTCGTCGACCTTGGCGACAGTGACAATGTGATCGAGTTCAATGACGACATCGAAACGGGGATCGCCATGGCCGCTGCTGATGCGGTGGGCGATCATCAAGCCATTGACCGTCCGGTAATCGGCATAGCGTTTGGTCGTATCCTTGCCAGCGAAATTTTGTACAGTACGATCGAGCAGCAGGGTGCGCGCGTCAAACCACAGTTCGACCGGCTGGCCGCCAGCGGGGTGGGCATGCAGGGCCAGGTAACAGCCATCGGCATCGCCACGTTCACCGAGTATGCGCATGCTGGTCTCGTCCAGATCCGGGAACAGGTAGGCGCGTGCATTGAGCCAGGCCTCCGTGCAAGCGCCCTGCAGGGCTGCCTCTGAGTCCTGAACCAGTACCTCGCCGGTCGGCCCGCGCTGCCACGCGTCATGGCCGTCGAAGCCTTTGGCGACGTTGGCAGGCCCCAGTGCGTATGTGGTGACAGAACGTCCACCGCGTGGTTCGACGCTCTGGCGGTAGGCGCCGCTCATGCCGCCAGCGTGGATCTGGCCCTGGGCGTGAATAACGGTGACCGTGTGCCAAGCTTGGCCGCCTGCCGCATCACGCAGTCGGGAGAGGAAAGTGGAAAGTTCAAGCATCGTTCGACCTCAGATAAGCTTCCATGATGCGTGCCGCCTGGGTGGCCAGCACGTTGTCGTCAATCGTAATACCTTGGGATGCGAGATCGCGGTAATCGACCTCGCCGTTGAGGATGGCCGCGCGCAGCAGACGGGTGCCCGCTTCGTGGCCCAACTTGACGGCCAGCGCCGGCTGCGGGTGCTTCACCTCGTTCGCGTAGCGCTGCAGCGAGCGATACAGCTCGGCGCATACCTGGCGGTTAAAGTCGAGGATCTTGATTTTCAGGGAAGGGCTGGCAGCAGCTGCCTCATTGGTGGCGCGCACCAGGGTGGCGTTGTCGCGATAGAGCCACACCATGGCCTGCATGGCGCGTTCCAGAGCGCCGCGCAAACTTAAGGTCCCGGTGTTGATTTCGCCGCACAAGGCTTCGAAGGCGCCATGCAGGCGTTCGCGGTGACGCTCGAAGATCCCGTTGAGCAGGTCTTCCTTGCCATGAAAGCGGCCATAGAGCGCGCCGCTGGTCACGCCTGCGTGCTGGGAAATCTCATTGATGCTGGCGGCAGCATAGCCGCGTTGGGCGATGACGGCTTCTGCCGCGTCCAGGATGGCACTGTGGGTGCGTTCGCTGCGGGCCTGCTTGCCCGGTTTGGGCGGATTGGGGGCAAGTTGATCGGCATGCATCGGTTACATTCAAAAATATAATGATCGATACAATATTCCAAAAAACCACAGAAAGCAAGGCTTGGGCAGTTCCACGGTTATGCAGCATGCATTACTATCTGTATCATTAGTACGATAAATAAATATCACTATTACCAGCTTAATTGCCTAATGGATATTTGCTCAGTAAGAGCGTATGATCAAACTCACAGCGCCCAAACGTCGCGCTTCCCGTCGCCGAGAAAACATCGGTCACCGATCAACCTTCCGCGGCCCGGTCCGGAAATGATTTAGTTCATTAGTGCCAAGGCCTGATGAAGATAGAGGAAGTCCATGGAGACGCCCAAGGATCCAGTCGACGAGAACGCGCGCATGGCGGCGCTGCAGGCGCTATTGATCCTCGATTCCGGTCCTGAACAGGCATTCGACGCGCTCACGGAGCTGGCCGCGCTGTCCTGCGCCGCGCCGATTGCGCTGCTTTGTCTGGTGGACCATGAACGTCAATGGTTCAAGGCGACGTCCGGATTGTTTGGCATGACCGAGACGCCGCGCGCGATCTCCATCTGCGCCCATGCGATTTTGCAGGACGAGATTCTGGAAGTGACCGATACAACGCACGATCCGCGCTTTGCCGACAATCCCCTGGTCACCGGCGCGCCCCACATCCGCTTTTACGCTGGCATGCCCGTCACCGTGATGGATGGCCAGCGTGTTGGCACGCTGTGCGTAATCGATCATGTCGCACGCGAGCTGACCGACACCGAGCGCCTGGTCCTTCAGCGCCTGGCCTACCTGGCCGGCGCGGCACTGGAAGGACGGCGTGCCAAGCTGCTGGTACGTCAGGCGTACGACGAGGCGCAGGCCAGCGCCGCGCGCCTGCTCAATCTCTCGGCCAGTGAGCGAGTGGCTCACGAAAAGCAGCTGCGCCGCAACGAGCGCTTCCTCAAACGCACCGAGCGCCTCGCTGGCGTGGGCAGTTGGTCTTTCGAGGTTGGACAGGACTCGGTGTACTGGTCCGACGAAACGGCCATCTTGCATGGCCTGCCGGCGGGCTACCAGCCAGCACTGGGCGAGGCGATCAGTTACTACGCCGAGGACGCCCGGCCTCTGATCACCGCCGCCATTGAACACTGCATGCGCAGCGGCGAAGGCTGGGATCTGGAGTTACCACTGGTACGGGTCGACGGAGCACGCAGCTTTGTGCGCGCAGTCGGTGCCGCCGACATGGTCGATGGGCGCGTGGTGCGCCTGTTTGGCACCTTCCAGGACGTGACTGCCGGTGTCAGCGAGCGCATCGACCTGGCGCTGTCCCGGGCGCGGGTGATGATGGCCACCGACGCGGGCGAAATCGGCGTGTTCGACCTGGATCTGGCAAGCGGGGTCCAGACCTGGGACAAGCGCATGTTCAAGCTCTATGGCATCGATTCCGAAGAAGGACAGGTGCCACCGGATTACTGGCTCAACTTCCTCCATCCCGACGACCGCGCCAGGGCGGAACGCGCCTCGCACGCCACTTTTACCGAAGACCGTTCCTTCGACGTCGAATTTCGCGTCATTCATGCCGACCAGAGTGTGCATCTGCTGCGCGGGAATGCCCGCGTGTTGCGCGACGCCCGTGGACGCGCCGTTCATATGGTGGGCACAACGGTCGACATCACCGAGGAGCGGCGCTTGCAGGCCGCGCTCGCGGACCAGAATGAACTGTTGCGGGTGACGCTGCAGTCCATTACCGATGCGGTCATCACGACCGACGTGGAAGGCACAATACGCTGGCTCAATCCCGTCGCCGAGCGCATGACCGGCTGGCGCAGCGAAGAAGCGTGCGGCATGGCCCTGGCATCGGTGTATCGCGTGATAAAACAGGACACGCGCCTGGCAGCTGAGAATCCCGCTGCGATATGCCTTGCGGCGGGCGACGTGGTGCAGGCTGACGATCAATCGCTGCTGATCGCGCGCGATGGTTCTGAGTACGGCATTGAAGATTCCGCTGCCCCGATCCGTAACGGCGCGGGCATGATCATCGGGGTAGTGCTGGTGTTTCATGACGTGACGGCGCAACGCGCGCTATCGTGCGAGATGCGGCACCGGGCCAGTCACGATGCGCTCACGGGTCTTGCCAACCGCGCCGAATTCGAAGCGCGCCTGCTTCGGCTGGTGCACGATGCGCATATCGATCATGGCGAACACGCCTTGCTGTTCATTGACCTGGACCAGTTCAAACTGGTCAACGACGCCTGTGGCCACGCAGCGGGCGACGAGCTGTTACGCCAGGTTGCGCGCTTGCTGGCTGAAGGTATCCGCTCACGCGATACCCTGGCCCGTCTTGGTGGCGACGAATTTGCCATCATTCTGGAAAAATGCCAGCCGGAGCAAGCCGCGCGCGCCGCCCAGGCGATTTGCGATCGCATGGAGACCTTCCGTTATGCGCACGAAGGACGACGCTTCCGGATCGGTGCGAGCATTGGCCTGGTTCCGCTGGACAAACGATGGAAGTCGGCCGAGGCAGTCCTGCTAGCGGCCGATACCGCCTGCTACGCCGCCAAGGAGGCAGGCCGCAACCGGGTGCACGTCTGGTTCGACACCGACAGCGCCATGCAGCTGCGTCAGGGGCAGATGCAATGGACCACGCGCATCGAACATGCGCTGGACCACGACCGCTTCGTCCTGTACGCCCAACGTATCGTGGCGGTGACGCCGGGAAGTGGTGTCGCCCGCGCCGAAATTTTACTACGCATGTTGGACGACGATGGCGTGGGGCTGATTTTGCCAGGTGCGTTTCTGCCGGCGGCAGAGCGCTTTCACCTGGCCTCGCGCATCGATCGCTGGGTGCTGAAAAATGTCGTGGCCTGGATGCAGGCAGGTACCGGTCTGGCTGAAACTGGCGAGTTGTCGATCAATCTGTCCGGGCAGTCGGTGGGCGACCGCGCGTTCCAGCGTTGGGCCGTGGACTTGTTCACGGCTGCCGGCGCCGCCGTGTGCAAGGGCCTATGCATCGAAATCACGGAAACGGCAGCCGTGACCAACTTACAGGATGCGGCCAGTTTCATCGACATCCTGCGTGCGCTGGGCATACGCATTGCACTGGACGACTTCGGGGCCGGTGCCTCGTCGTTTGGCTATCTGAAAAATCTGCCGGTGGACTATCTGAAAATCGATGGCCAGTTCGTGCGCAATCTGCTGTCGCACAAGTTGGACGAAGCAACCGTGCGCTCCTTCGTCGACGTCGCGTCTGTCATGGGCGTGCCGACCGTGGCCGAATGCGTCGAGAGCGAAGACGTGCTCGCATGCCTCAAAGCCATCGGCATCGATTTTGCGCAGGGATTTTTGCTGCACCGGCCAGCGCCAATCGACCAGTTGCGCGAACGCGTGCGCGAAGCGCAGGTCAGCATGGCATGACAAGACAAAATATAAGGGGCGACTAGATGATATGGAATGACGAGAACGGCGAGCACGCTGACGGTGCGATGGACTTTGACCTTGATCGCATGGCGATTCCTGGTGCCGATTTTGATACCGGGATGAGTATCCTGGTGATCGACGAGCAGCCAGAAAGCATCGCCATGCTCAAGACCCACCTGGCTGACCAGGGCAGGGTACTGGTGGCAAACAGCCTGCAAATGGGCTTGAACATGGCGCGCGACATGGCGCCTGATCTGATTTTGCTCGACGTGCACCTGGCCGAAGGGCGTGGTTTCGATTTGTGCCGGCAGTTGAAGGCCGCGCGTGAAACGGCCGATATTCCAATCCTGTTCCTGATGGCCGGCCACGATGAATTTCTGGAGGTGGCAGCGCTGGAAGCTGGCGCCGTGGACTGCATCGCCAAGCCACTGCGCCAACAGATCGTGCGCGCGCGTGTGGCCACCCAGCTGGCGCTGCGCCGGCAAATGATGATGGTACAGGAGCAGGCGAATGTGGATGGCCTGACAGGTCTGCACAACCGCCGTTATTTCGACACCATGCTGGAAGTGGAAATGTCGCGCCATCGCAGACACAAAGGGCCGCTCGCATTGGCGCGTATTGGTATCAACGATTTTCAGCGTTATAGCGACAGCTGTGGCCACCAGGCGACCGATGTGTGCCTGATCGCGGTAGCCGCGGCACTGAAACGTGCAACCCGCCGCCCCGGCGAGACGCTGGCGCGCTTCGGTAGCGACGACTTCGTGGCCATCCTGCCTGGATCGACGCCCGAGGAGACCGAGCGTTACGGACAATGGATCACGCGCCAGATCGCCGCGCTTGCGATCACTCACCCGGACGGTACGCCGCTCACGGTCAGCATCGGCCTGGTGTCGCAGGTGCCTGATGGGACCATGCTGGCGCGCGACCTGCTGTCCAATGCCGAAGACGCGATGGTCCAGGCCAGGCAAAGCGCCAAGGCGACCCGGCACTGAGCGGGGAGGGGCCCGCCAACTTTCATCGTTCGTCACAGTTATTACGAAGTCACTACGAGCCCGAAATTATGGCAATATGGGGGCTTCCGGCAAAATTGTAGTGAAATTACATAAAAACTGTGGAGACAAGATGAAAAAGATGTTGAGCGTCGCGATCGGCGCGGCCATGCTGTTGCTGTCGAACGCCCCGGCCATGGCCGATGCCAAGAATCCGAAGATCGGTTTTTCCATCGATGACCTGAGGGTCGAACGTTGGGCGCGTGACCGCGACTACTTCCTGGCCGCTGCCACCGGTCTGGGCGCCAAGGTGTTCGTGCAGTCGGCCGACGCCAACGAGCAAAAGCAGATCGCCCAGATCGAAAACCTCATTTCTCGCGGTGTCGATGTCCTGGTCATTGTGCCCTTCAATGCCACAGTCCTGAACAACGCCATCAAGGAAGCGAAGAAGGCCCATATCAAGGTTGTTTCGTACGATCGCCTGGTACTCAATGCCGATATCGACGCGTATATCTCCTTCGATAACAAGGCGGTTGGCGAGATGCAGGCACGCGCATTGGTAGATCTCAAGCCAAAAGGCAGTTACTACCTGCTCGGCGGCGCCCCCACCGACAACAACGCCAAGATGCTGCGCGAAGGCCAGTTGGCCGTGCTGCAGCCGCTGGTCGACAAGGGCGACATCAAGATCGTTGGCAAGCAGTGGGTCAAGGACTGGAATCCGTCAGAAGCGATGGCCATCATTGAAAATGCGCTGACCGCCAATAACACCAAGATCGACGCTATCGTGGCCTCCAACGAGGGCACGGCCGGCGCGGCGATCCAGGCACTGACTTCGCAAAAACTCAATGGCAAAGTGCCCGTGTCCGGTCAGGATGCTGACCTGGCCGCGGTACGCCGCGTGGTGGCTGGCACCCAGGCGATGACGGTCTACAAACCCTTGAAACTGATTGCAGGTGAAGCTGCCAAGCTTGCCGTGCAGTTGGTGCGTAACGAGAAACCTGCTTACAACGCCCAGTATGACAACGGCTTCAAGAAGGTCGACACCCTGCTGCTGAAACCGACGCCGCTCACCAAGGCCAATGTCAACCTGCTGGTCAAGGATGGATTCTTTACCGAAGCCCAAATCGCGGGCAAATAATGGCGCAGTACCTGCTGGAGATGAAAGGCATCGTCAAGGAATTTGGCGGTGTGCGCGCCCTTGACGGCATTAATATCGCGCTGCGCCCCGGTGAATGCATGGGCCTGTGCGGTGAAAATGGCGCCGGCAAATCGACCCTGATGAAGGTGCTCTCGGCGGTCTACCCGCATGGCAGTTGGGAGGGCGAGATCCTGTGGGATGGCCAGCCGTTGCGCGCGCAGTCGATTCGCGAAACAGAGGCAGCGGGCATCGTCATCATTCACCAGGAACTGATGCTGGTGCCTGAATTGTCGGTCACGGAAAATCTCTTTCTCGGCAATGAGATCACGCTGCCGGGCGGTCGCATGAACTATCCGGCCATGAACCGGCGCGCCGAGCAGTTGCTGGCCGAGCTTAAACTCACCGATGTCAATGTGGTGCTGCCGGTGATGAATTATGGCGGCGGCCACCAGCAACTGATCGAGATTGCCAAGGCCCTCACCAAGAATGCCAGGCTGCTGATCCTCGACGAGCCTTCTGCCTCGTTGACGGCGTCGGAAATCGCGGTGCTGCTCGATATTATCCGTGCCTTGAAGGCCAAGGGCGTGGCTTGCGTGTATATCTCGCACAAGCTCGACGAAGTGGCGGCCATCTGCGACACCATCGCTGTCATCCGCGATGGCAAGCACATCGCCACCACACCAATGGCGCAGATGGATGTGGGGCGCATCATCACGCAGATGGTCGGGCGCGACATGCACCAGTTGTATCCGAAGCAGGAACACGCGGTGGGCGAGGTGATCTTCGAGGCGCGCCATGTGACCTGCTACGACGTCGACAAGCCGGAGCGCAAGCGGGTGGACGATGTGTCCTTCAGCCTGCGCAAGGGCGAAATTCTTGGCATCGCCGGCCTGGTTGGGGCAGGGCGCACGGAGCTGGTGTCGGCACTCTTTGGGGCTTATCCTGGCCGCTGCGAGGCCGAAGTCTGGCTGCACGGGAAGCAGGTTGATACAAGCACTCCGCTAAAGGCCATCCGCGCCGGTTTCGCGTTG
>JBJMVX010000092.1:0-5681 GCA_045810445.1 Massilia sp. | reverse complement strand
ATCAGGGCAAGGCGCAGCATGATGGGGATGGCCCACAGTTCGCCCAGTTTGAGTGTGCTGCTGTGCTGGTAAGCGTCGACGAAGCGGGTCAGGCTTTCCGGGTCGACCCGGCCGTCGCCGTGGGAGATGATTTCCAGGGCAATCTGGTAGACGCGCGGGGTACCGTCGGCCTCCTCGTTGGACAGGCGTGGCAGCTCCTTGCTGTAGTTTTTCGGCAGGTGGCGACGGGCGGTGCGGATCTGCTCCTCGATCAGGTAGAAGTTATCGAGCAGCCATTCGGAAGCTGGTGTGATCTGGCGTGAAGCCTTGATGGCGGCAGTGAGCTCGTTGCAGGTGGCGCCGATGACGGCCGCGTTTTCGGTCAAGCGCGAGAGCAGTTTGTCGGGACCGCCGCGAGTGCTCAGTACGTGGCGGGCAGATAGGTGCTTGCCGTGGGCAGCCATTTGGGCTGCGCTGAACAGGTCCGAGCGCAGGGGGAATTCTTCGGCAGGATCGACCTCGCCATCGAGCGCCTTGCGCCAGGATGAGAGGGTGTCCGCCAGGACGGTTTTATCTTCGTTCAATGGGGACCTCGCGTGGGCATGAGTCGCCAACACGCTGCGGTGACAGCGAGTTGCGGCCGAGTTAGGACGGCTGTTTCCATGGTAAAAGGCCTGCCCGTTTGGAACTGTGCGCCAACGTACACAGCGTAGGCGGAATCGGCGGGGAATCAAGGAGATCGCGTGGATTGCGGCCGCGTTAGCGGCAATTAGTTTCCCATTGGAAAATGAGTGTCCCCTTCCACGGCGCGCTGGCGGCGCTAGCTCCTGTGTGCGCCGCTACATCACTGTCCTTGCGAAAGCGAGGACCCAGACTGAATCGAGCTCTGCGTGGATCCCCATTTTCGTGGGGACGACGATGTTCGCGCATCACGGCGTCGTGCTGCTCTGCCACTATCCCGTCGTCCTCGCGAATGCGGCGGTGCGACGATGTTGGGGCATCCTCATTTCGCAAGGTGGTTCCCCAAAAAAAAGCGGCCCACCCTTGTGGGGCAGGCCGAAAACGGAATAACTCGGTATGACAAACAAACTGACTACTGCCGCTCACTAAGCCGCGATCGGCATTCCCGCTCCTTGCTCACTGCTGAAACTTAATCCGCCCACCACATGCCAAGCTTCCTGATAACCGAGCCGCTGCAGGCATTCGGCAGCCCTGGCGCTGCGCCCGCCCGTACGGCAGAAAAACACCAGCGGACGCCGCTCGCCCTTCAACCATGTTCCCAGCCGGTCCGCCAGGCGCGACAGCGGCACGCTCTGGGTCTTGCGTCCGCGCCAGGCGCCCGCGGCCGCTGCGACATGTTCATACGCTTCACGCACATCGATCAACTGGGCATCCGGGTGGGCGTCGAGAAAGCTGGCCAAACCCGCTTCATCCAACATGCGCGGCAAGCACACTGGCGCCGCTGCGGCCAAGGTGGTGCACACATGTCCGCCATCCTGCGACGGACACAGCAGCGTGGTCGCGGCGATAACCTGCGCTAACCTAGGCGAGGGGCTGCTTCCGGTAAAGGCAAAGCGCACATCGCTTGCCGCCAGCAGCTTCTCGCCGCGTTCGCTACCGAGCAAATACGTCACCTGGTCGAATTTGCCGTCGACGTGGGGCAAGCGCGCCAGTACCTGGGCCCCGAGCGTGATGGTGTTGACCAGCATGCCAGTGCCCAAGGTGCAGCAGTCGCTCTGTGCCGGCCAGCCCAGCGCATGCTTGCTGTCCGCGCGGTCCAGTTGACCGGCCAGACGCGCCATCAGCGCCGCACGTCCGGATGCGCGTTCGTCGGTGTCGAGCACGGCGCGCACCTGGTAGCCCTGGCAGGCCAGAAAATCGGCAATCCGCGGCACCAGGGGAGCCAGCGGGTTGATGACGGCGCAGCTGCGGCTGGCCGCGTCCAGCACCAGCCAGGTTGATTCGCCGTCCGCGCTCAGTTGCACGATGCCGTCGCGGCTTTCGGACGGGAGGGCCGATGGAATCAGACAGGTCTTGCGCAGCGCCACGCCGCAGCGGGCGATCCGCTCGCAAGCAGTGGCAATGAAGGCCGCATCGACCAGCGGGCCGAAGGACATACGCACGGCAGCGGCGGCGCGCCACTCGGGCAATTGCATGGCCGCGAGCACATAGCTGGGCGCAGCCTTGGCCGATGAGCAGGCCGAGCCCGAACTGACGCGCAAATTGGCGGCGTCAAACAGGTCCAGCAACTCCTTGCTGGAGAAGCCGGGCACGGAAAAATTGAGGGTGGTCGGCAGCGTGCTGGCAAAGGGCGCATTGAATACGATGCCGGGCAGCGCACTGCGCAGCGCGTCGGCCAGATCGTCGCGGTATTGCACCAGCTCGGCATGGCTGCGGAAGGTGCCGCCCTGCTCGAGTGCTTCGAGCACCGCGCCCAGCGCGGCGATGCCAGACATGTTTTCCGTGCCGGCCCGGTAACCCGCCTCCTGTCCGCCGCCGCACATGAGCGGCGTGTAGGGCGCGCCAGCACGCACATACAGCATGCCGATGCCTTTGGGGGCATACAGTTTATGCCCGGAGAACGGCGCATAGTCGATGCGCGTGGCTGACAGATTGAGCGCCAGCTTGCCCAGCGCTTGCACGCTGTCGACCATCCACAAGGCCGGGCTGGCAGTGGCACACAGCACTGCCGCAATGCCGTCCAGGTCGGACACGGCGCCCGTTTCATTGTTCGCTGCCATCGTGCACACCATGGCAGCACGTGGCGCCAGCGTGCGCAGCGCGTCCAGGTCATGGCGGCCGTAGGCGTCCACCGGCAGTGCGCACAAGCTCAGTCCCATGCCCAGCACGCGGTTCCAATGGGCCAGACTTTCAGGCACGGCCTTGTGTTCGGTGGCGCCGTACACCAGGAGCTCGCCCGCGTCTTCGCCACGGGCGCGCCGTTCACGCACCGCGCACAGGGCCGAGAGTACGGCCGTCTGGATGCCTTCCGTGGCGCCGCTGGTAAAACATAGCTGGCCGTCTCCCACGCCAAGCACGCGGCCAGCCCGGGCGCGCACGGCGTCGAGCAAGGCGCGGGCACGCAGGCCGCTGGCGTGGGTGCTGCTGGGGTTGCCGTAGCAATCGCGCATGGCCTGCTCGGCCGCAGCCAGGGCGGCTGGCAGGACGGCAGAAGTGGCGTTGGCGTCGAGGTAGATTTCAGTATGCATGGTCGGGCGTGCTGCGGCGTGTGTACGTGGCGCCGCGAAACAAAAGATAGCTTCTATGATAGCTATCAGTACGCGATAAAATATTCCATAGTTTCTGTATAATCAGAGACATGTAGAATATTTATTCTATTTTACGGATAAAAACAGCATGAATATGCTAGATCGTTATGATTACGCCATCTTGGCCGCTTTACAAATTGACGGCTGCCTGTCCATTGCGGCATTGAGCGAGAAGGTCGGGCTCTCGACCACGCCCTGCTGGAAACGCTTGAAGCGCCTGGAAGAAGACGGCTATCTGGAGAGCCGGGTGGCCATCGTCAATCGCCAGAAGGTTGGCCTGCCGGTCACGGTATTTGTCAGCATCACCACCACCGAGCATGATGAAAAATGGCTGAACCGCTTCGCCGCCGCCGTCATCGCCCTGCCCGAAGTGCTGGAGTTTCACCGCATGAGCGGCAATATCGACTACCTGCTCAAGGTCGTCACCACCGACATCGGCGGCTATGACCGCTTCTATAAAAAGCTGATCAAGACCGCCCATTTGACGGGCGTCTCTTCCGCCTTCTCCATGGAACAAATAAAGTTCACCACGGCCTTGCCGCTCGCGCTGATTTCGCATGGGCAACCTGCCTAAAACCGCATATAAAAACGTCCAAATCGTGCGATGATTGCCGCTGGTCTAGATCAGAGGAGTCACCACATGCCGTCACACAAGAGCGTATTGACGATTGCCGCAGCTGCGCTGCTGTTCGTTGCCCACACCGCACACGCAGAAGAACAGGTCGTCAAGATTGGCGTCACCGGCCCACTGTCGGGCGCCAACGCCTTTGCCGGCAAGGACAATGAGAACGGCGTGCGACTGGCGCTGGAAGAATTGAACGCGAAAAAAATGACGGTGGCCGGCAAGACGCTCAAGTTCGAGCTCATGTCCGAAGACGACCAGGGCGACCCGCGCGCCGGCGTGATCGTCGCGCAAAAGTTGTCCGACGCGGGCGTGAAGTTTGTGCTTGGCCCCTACAACTCGGGCGTGGCCATTCCTGCCTCGCGCGTGTTCAGCGATGGCGGCATTCTCATGTCCACGGTCGGCACCAATCCCAAGGTCACCCAGAGCGGCTACAAGAATGTGTTTCGCATTGTCGCCAGCGACAACCAGGTCGGCTCCTCCATGGCCGCCTACGCCGCCAAGCAGTTGAAGGTCAAGACGGTGGGCGTGATTGACGACCGCACCGCCTTCGGCCAGGGTGTGGCCGCCGAATTCATCAAGCAGGCCAAGGCCGCCGGCCTGACGGTCGCCAGCCACGAATTCACCAATGAAAAAGCCAGCGACTTCGCTGCCATCCTGACGGGCCTGAAGGCCAAGAAAGTGGAAGCGATTTTCTTTGGCGGCTATGCCCCGCAAGGCGCCCCGATGGCACGCCAAATGCGCAGCCTGGGCCTGAAAGACGTCAAGCTGCTCGGCGGCGACACCCTGTGCAGCCCGGAGATGGCCAAGCTGGGCGGCGAGGCAGTGGGCGAGAATGTGCTGTGCGCCCAGGGCGGCGCCATTCTTGAAAAGCGGGCCAACGGCCCAGCCTTCCAGAAGCGCTACCAGGAACGCTTCAAGCAGGCGCCCGATGTGTACGCAGCGTCCTTCTATGACCAGACCATGTTCATGGCCCAGGCCATGAAGGCCGCCAATTCAACCGATCCTTCGGTCGTGGGCGTGACCATGCATAACAGTAGCTACAAGGGCGTGGTCGGCAATTACGCCTACGACGCGGCAGGCAACATGAAGCAGTCGGCTGTCACCGTCTACACCTTCAAGAACGGTGCGCCTGTCGCCCTGGCGAGCTACTGATGCGCGCGCCCCTGATACTGGCCCTGGTGGCCGCGCTGGGCAGCGCTTACCCTGCGCACGGCGCGACCGTGACGCCCACGATGTCGCAGTTTGCCATCGCCCAGCAAGCCATGCCGGCCGTGATTGCGCGCTACCAGCTTGATGCTGCCAGCCTCGATCACAAGTACACCGTGGTCAATGGTCCCCAGCGCGCGGCGGGACTGCGCGACTTTTACCAGCAGTGGCGCAGCGCCCTCGCCAGCCTGCCGTTTGACAGCTATGGCGTGGAAGACCGTATCGACTTTGTCATGCTGCGCAATCAGATCGACTTTGAACTGCGCGAGCTGGCCGCCCAGAACCAGCGTTTTAATGAAGCCGAACCGCTGGTGCCTTTTGTGCGTCCTTTGATCGCATTGGCCGAAGTGCGCCGCATGATGCAGGCCCAGGATGGCGCCCAGACCGCAGCCCTGCTGCAAAAGTCGCTGGTCGCCGTGCACCGCGCGCACGATGCCTTGCTGGCCGGTGGCGACATCAACGCCGCCAAGCCGATGGCCTCGCGCAGCGTAGCTAACCGCGCCTTGCAAATCCTCGCTGCCACCACCAAGGACCTCAAGGAGTGGAGCGCCTACTACGATGGCTACGATCCGCAACTGAGCTGGTGGATCAAGCGCCCGTTT
>JBJMVX010000091.1:0-10137 GCA_045810445.1 Massilia sp. | reverse complement strand
GCGCGGCGCGCGTACCTGGGTGGTGCGCAGCTTTGAAAAAACGCCCTACGAGGTCAAGGGCGTGAAGTACACCTTTGCCAATAATCTGGAGCACGGCTACAAGTATGTGGAAGCTGCCCAGTTGGTTGGTGAGTAATTAGAGAACGATTAAAAAAAGGAGCTGCGGCTCCTTTTTTTTGCCTGCCCCCTCACAACTATCTTCGTACAAACGCACTGTCCTTGCGAAAGCGAGGACCCATACTCCGCTAGCTCAGCATGGGGCCCACGCATGCGTGGGCGCAACGACCGCTTGCGGTCGTCCTCGCTTTCGCAAGGACAGTGGCGGTGGCGGTGGCGGTGGCGGTGGCGGTGGCGGTGGCGGTGGCGGCGGTGGCGCTGGCGGTGGTGGTAGCGGTGCGGTCTTTGATGCCCGCCGGCCCCATCCGCACTTGCTGCGTGTGCTGGCGAACGGAATGGCCCACCCAACTGTCCTAATCTGTGACGTCCGCATCGCGCCCTCGCGCGTGATGTTTCCAAAACGCACGTGGAGGTCAGCATGGCATTCGATATTGGCAATTTACTTCAACATTACCTGGGCGGCCCAGCCAACCCCAACGCCGGGCGTGCCCTGGAAGACTTCGACCAGATCGCGCAAAATGCACCGCGCGCTTCCGTCGCCCAGGGCGTCACCGAAGCCCTGCGCTCGGACGAAACGCCACCATTTGCGCAGATGGTCAGCCAACTATTTGACCGCAGCGATGCCACCCAGCGCGCCGGCATGCTCAACCATCTGCTGCGCGGTATCGGCCCCAACTTTCTCTCCAGCCTGGCGGGCGGCGTGCTGGCCAATCTCTACCGTGGCCACGACGCGCCTGCGGCAGTGACCCCCGAGCTGGCGGCGACCATGAGCCCGGCGCAGGTACAGGAAATTGCCGAGCATGCTGAAAAACACAGTCCCGGCGTGGTCGACCGCATGGGCGATTTTTACGCCGACCATCCGCAACTGGTCAAAACCATAGGCGGAGCGGCCCTGGCCATCGTGCTGGGCCGCGTGGCACAAGGCTGGCAGCACTGAGCTGTCCTTTCACCTTCTATTCAAGGAGCATCTCATGGGTATATTAAGCAATATCTTCCACAAGATTTTCCCCTCGTCCCATCCGGCTGTGCAGGCGCCAACGACCAGCAACACGGGCTCCATGCAGTCGAGTACGGCCACCCAGACTGCGCCTGCGCAAGGCAGCATGCCGCCGCCCAGTGCACCGATGGAAACCGTCGATGTGGAAGCCATCCTGAACGGCATGCCCAACAGCCAGGGCCTGAACTGGCGCACCTCGATTGTCGACCTGCTCAAGCTGCTTCATCTGGACAGCAGCCTGCAGTCGCGCATCGATCTGGCCCACGAGCTTGACTACAAGGGCAGCACCAGCGACTCGGCCGCGATGAACATTTGGCTGCACCGCCAGGTGATGAACAAGCTGGCGGCCAACGGCGGCAAGGTCCCGGCCGACCTGCGCGACTGATCAATCGGGCAGTCCTGCTCGTGCCGCGCTGCCGCAAGCGAAACAGAAGCGTGCAAACGCACCCTTGCGCGTGGCACAGGCCAGGCAGCGGTCGAACAGGCTGATGCCGCAATGCGGGCAGAAATCGAGCGCCTTGTCGGCCAGGTCGACAGGGCGCTCGCATCCCGGGCAAGCTTTCTTGGCCAGGCGCGCGTACGCCACGTCGTAACGCAAGGTTTCCCGCCTCGCCATGTCGGGCAAGGCTTCGACGGCTTTTTGGCGCGCCAGATAACGCTGCAGCGACACAATGGCCTGGCGCCCGATGAGTACAGTCAATATGATCCCCACGCCATAGCGCACGTAGCCGCCGTAGCTGGGTAGGTAGGGCACCAGTTCCACGAAGAAGGCAAAAGTGGCAAAGAAGATGAAGCCCCAGACAAAGGGCCAGTAGACGCTGCCCCGCTTTTTAAGAAACAGCCAGAGCGCGCCCAGCAGCAGGGGCAGCGTCAGCGCCAGGCGGTAGCCGAAGACGCGCAATTCGCGCATCTGTTCGGCGTGCTCCTCGGCCCGCAGCGCGGGTACCTGCAACTCGCGCCAGCGCGCCGCAACGTGTTCGCGCGCCTGATTCGCGTCCAGCAGCGCCTGTTGTTGGACTTCCACCGCCCTGAGCGCGGCACGCTCCTGCGCCTGCAGGACGTCCAGTTCGCGGGTGCGGGCGATCAGGGCGGGATCCTGCTCGGGACGTGCCGTCGCCTCGCGTGTGGCCAGCCAGTTGCGGAACGTTTGCTGGGCCAGTTGGGCGTTTGAGATGGCCACCTGATGTTTCTGCGTGGCCTGGTCGCGCAATTCTTCCGCTGCCGCGCTGGCTTTTTCAGCCTGCGCCGCAGCCTGGCGCACCTGCGGCCCTTGTACCGGATCGATAAACTGTTCCAGGGTAATGGGCGCTTCCACATCCCATAAATTCTCGACCAGTTTGCCGCCCAGTCCGATCAAAAAGCCGGCAAACGCAAGCGCTACCAGCCACAGGCCGCGCTGCATCCATTTGTGCGTCAAGCTCAATGCCTTGCTCATCATGTCCTCCTTACCATCGAAAAGCGGCAGGATGGCATGGTGGGTGGACCGCCACCAGCGCTACTTGCGCGGCCCTGGCCAACTGCACGCGCGGGATCACAATCCTATACCATGACGAGGGCCGCGCCTTGACCCATGCCAAAACGCATGAAATACTCCCGCTTATTCAGGCATGCACACCCCACTGTAAAGAAGAAAACGATGAAGAAATTCCTGCTCTTGATGTTGGTCTGCGCACCAGTTCTGGCCGACGATAGCCTGCTGACCTGCCGCGCGATCAAGGAAGCGAATGCGCGCCTGGCCTGCTACGACGGTTTGGCGATCGCGCCTGTGGCCACGCGACCAGTCGCTACCACCATGGCGGCAGCGCCAGCGGTGGCTGCCCCGACGAGGAAGGAGCAGGAACAGGCCTTCGGTCTGGCCGCCAAGCCCTCGCCTGTCACCCAGATCGAAAGCGTCCTGCCCGGCAAATTTGAAGGTTGGGGACCGAACACCCAGTTCACCCTGGCCAATGGCCAAGTGTGGCGGGTCGCCGACGACAGCAGCGCCGTCGTCTATGGCACCAACCTGAAAGTGACGCTGGAACGCGGCTCCTTCGGCACCACCTTCATGATCATCGAAGGCACGAACCGCTCGCCCAAGGTCAAGCGCCTGCAATAAACACCAGGCAGCACGGCGGCACAGTGCCTCGGCTGCCCACCACAATCCGTAAAGGCCGCCCGTGCACGAGCAACCCGTCTTTCCCTACCTGCGTGAGACGCTGCTGTTCCTGGCACTGGCCGGCATCCTGATCCCGCTCCTGGCACGCCTGCGCATTAACCAGGTCGTGGGCTTTCTCGCCGTCGGCGCCCTGTTCGGGCCCTTCGGCCTGGGCCTGTTCGCCGCCAACCACCCCTGGCTTTCGTATGTCAGCTTCGCGCGCGCACAAGGCGTGGGCGCGCTGGCCGAGCTCGGTGTCATGTTCCTGATGTTCATGATCGGACTGGAGCTGTCGGCGGCACGCCTGTGGTCACTACGACGCTGGGTCATTGGCACTGGCAGTGCGCAGTTGCTCATCAGTTCCCTGCTGCTCGGTGCTGCCGCCTGGCTGGTGTGCGGTCGCCTTGACAGCGCCATCCTGCTGGGTCTGGTGCTCTCGCTGTCCTCCACCGCGGTTGTCATGCAACTGCTGAGCGCGCAAAAAGCCACGGCCAGCCCGCTGGGCCAAGCAAGCTTTGCCATATTGATGCTGCAGGACCTGGCCGTGGTGCCCCTGCTGATCCTGATCGGCGCACTGGGCCAGGGCACTGGACAAGGCCTGGGTATGGTGGTGGCCCTCGCGCTGGGCAAGGCGGCGCTGGCGATTGCCGCCATCTATCTCGTTGGCGGGCGCATTGTCCACCCGCTGTTCCGGGCCTTTACGCGTCACCGGCAAACGGACGTCTTCATGGCGCTGATCCTGCTGACCACCTTGGGGATTGCCAGCCTGTCGGCCGCCGCTGGCCTGTCCATGGCGCTGGGAGCGCTGATCGCCGGCGTGCTGTTGGCAGAAACCGAGTTCAAGCATGAAGTCGAACTGATGATCGAACCGTTCAAGGGTCTCTTGATGGGTTTGTTCTTCATGACAGTTGGCATGGGCATGGACATGCGTCAGATGGTCGCCTCGCCGCTGTGGCTGGCCGCAGCCGTGGTCGGCCTGATGGCCATCAAGGGCGGGGTGATCGCGCTGCTATTGCGCGCCGGCGGACTGCGTTGGGGGCGCGCGATCGAAGGCGGCCTGTTGCTCGGACAAGGCGGAGAATTTGCCTTCATTGCCCTTGGCCAGGCGACGGCAGCCCACTTGCTGGCGCCGGACCTGGCCCAGATGGTCAGCCTGACGGTAGGACTGAGCCTGCTGCTGACACCACCGCTGGCGCGCCTGGGCCATGGGCTGGCACAACGCTGGGAAAAGCACAGCGACCTGGCTGGCGTCAGCCCCGACAATGCCCAACTTGACGCGGTGCGCGGGCGCATCATCATTGCCGGCTTTGGACGCGTGGGACGCCAGTTGGCCAAGCTGCTCACCGCACAGGGAATCGCCTTCGTTGCCTTCGATACCGATGCGCGCCTGGTGGCCAGGCTGCGCACCGAGGGCCACCCGGTGTATTTCGGCGACGCCGCCCGCGCGGAATTGCTCGAGCGCGTAGATGCCGGCGCCGCGCCGGCCATCGTGCTGACGATGGATCACGCCGCCTCGGCCCTGCACGCGGTGCGCGGCATCCGCCGCATCTACCCGCACCTGCCAGTATATGCACGCTCGCGCGACGAATCCCATGCCCGCGCCCTCAAGCTGGCAGGCGCCAGCATCGTGGTCCCCGAAACGCTGGAGGCGAGCCTGCAATTGGCCGCCTGCGCGCTGGAGGCGACAGGACCCGATAGTGCATACGCAAACCAGCTTATCGATGTCGAACGGGCTCAGTTTCTGGCCGCGCTGGTTGGCCAGGGCGATACTGCTCGGTGATATGATGCGAGCATGAAAACGCATCTGGTCCGCCTGCTGATGCTGTACGCGCTGCTGATGGGGGCAGCGCGGGGTGAAGTCGTCAACGTCTACACCAGCGCCAATTTTGCGCCCCTGGTGCTGGGCGATGGGCGCGGCATCTACCCCGACCTGATCGCTTACCTCAATCGCCAGCCGGGCGCCAACACCTACCGGCTGCAATTCATCCCCCGCAAACGGCTGCAAGTCAAACTGGAAGAAGGCTCGCTGGACGGCCCGGTGATAGGCTTGATGCCGGCCTGGGTAAATGACAGCGAGCAGAATAAATACCTGTGGACGGTGCCGTTTTCCACCGACCGCTTCGTGCTTGTGTCGCACGCGGCGCGGCCCATTACGCCCGAAGGCGGCGCGCCACCGGCCGGGGCCACGGTCGGCACCACCACCGGTTATGTCTACCCGGGCCTGGACGACTGGTTCCGCACTTCGCGCCTGCAGCGCAGCGGCGGCGTGAGCGACGAAAAGAATATCGAAAAGCTGCTGCTCGGGCGCGTCGATTGTGTGATCGTGGCCGAATCAATGGCCCGCTATTTCATACGCACCCATCAACTGGGCGCCACCTTGCGCGTGTATCCCATGCCAGTGCCAGGCACGGAGCGCCGCTTCCTGGTACAGCGGCGCCATGCAGCGATCTTCGAAGAGCTGGCGCCCCTGATCAAGAAACTGCACGAGGATCCGGCCTGGCGCCACGCCACTGCGGCCTACGAGTAGCCCGCTACTCTCATCAGACGTGCACTTTGCGGGCCGCCTCGCAGCCCCACCACGCCGCCTCCTCGAACACGGAAAAGCCCGACAGGTCAGCGTGGGCAAACACGATCGGCCCATCGAGCTCGCGCAAGGCACGCGCACCGGCGTTGCTGCGAAAACCAGGCAGCGGCGCGGCCATTGCATGCCCGCGCAGGGTAATGTCCACCCGCTCCACGCAGGCCGCAAATTTCCAGCCGTAGGCCGACTTCAAATCAACACTGGCCAGTTCTACCAGTTGCGCGGGCGTAGCCGCCTGCATCCATTTGCGCGCTGCATCGGGCGTACGGTCCGACAGCGCGACGTAGGCGCTGAAAACGGTTTTCTCGGGCGGCGTGGCGCGAATATCCTGGTGGGTCGACACCACATAGCCTAGTCCCGGCTCCTGGTACACCACATTGTCCCAGGCCAGGGGCGCTGCGGGGCGCTCCGCCGGAAAGGCCTTCATCAGGAAGTTCGCCACCATCCAGGGCGCGTACGCCGGCGTATGATGGGCCGCGTCGAAACCCATCGCGTCCATGCCTTCCACCACCCGCGCTGCTACATACAGCGGCATCGCGCAAATGGCTTTGCGGGCGCGCACCACATAGCTCTTGGCCACCCCACCTTCCAGCGTAAAGCACAGCGCCTCGACGCCTTGCGCCGTGCGCTTGAGCGACACCGCCGTTCCCGCGCGCCGCGCCACGCCTGATGCGGCAGCAAGTTTGTCGGCCACCGGTTGCATCCCGCCCGGCCAAGTGAGCCAGGCACCATTGCCCGCGTTGGCGGCCTGGCCCCAGCGGCTGCAGTAGTAGTGCAGCCCGGCCCACGCGGACACCTTGTCGTAGCGCGTACCGTAGTCGTCGCGGCAGCAGTAATTGAGATACCAGTGCAGTGTCGGCGAGGTGTACCCTTGTTGGTCCAGCCACTGCTTGAGCGTGATGTTGTCGAGCGCATCAAATTCTGGGTCGCTTGAGGAAGCCACGGTGGGGAACACAAACATGCGCCGCCCATCGCTGCCGCGCCGCTGGCGCAAGCGCTCCACTTCAGCGAAAAAGCGTTTGTGTTCGGCCAGTTCGGCTGGCCCTACCCCCTCGGTGGGAATGAAGCCGTCCTGCCATTTGCCGTTAAAGAGCAGGCGCTCCTCGGGCCCGTGCAGGATGAACCGCTCGTCGTAATAAGGCTTTTCCGCCATCGGGTCGCGCAGGATGATGCCCAGGTCCGACAGGATTTCGCGCACATGCACCGATTCGGGCGATGGCAACGGCAGGTAGTGGCCCCCTGTCGGGAAAGCCAGGTCGCCAAAATGGCCGCCTGCCGCATTGCCGAAGGGCTGAGGGCCATCAATCATCAAGGCGCCCGCATGGCCCAGCTTTTTCAGCTTCCAGGCTGCGGTGAGGCCGGCAATGCCGGAACCGAGGATGACGACATCGGTCTCGATCACCTGGGATGGCGCCGGCAGGGCGTGGTGGTCGCGCAGGTAGTGCCCTTCGTCGCGGCCAGGGTAGTGCAAGGTCGGTGCAATCTCCTGCCAGCGCAGAAAACCCACGCCCGACAAGGCGGCCGCGCCGACGCCACCTGCGACAGCCAGGAAGGAACGACGGTCCATCAGCGAATCACCTGGCGCCAGTCATGCTCGAATTCGTGCACCAGCGATTGGGTGTTGAGGCGGTTGGGCGCCATTTCGCGGCGTTGCATATCGGGCGGGAACTCGAACATTTCGCGGGTCGTCGCTTCGTTCAGATAGCGCATCGGCAGCTTGTAGCTGGTCGGCGGCGTGTACTGCTGCTCGGGCGAAGCCATGATGAAGCCCCACTCACCGAACGAAGGCACGTAGGCGTGGTAGGGCCAGGTGTGCATGCCCACATCGCGCAAGGTGGCGTCGATGGTCCAATAGGCGTTTGGCGCAAAAAACGGTGAGGTCGATTGCACCACCATCAGGCCCTTGACTGCCAGGTGCTTTTTCACCATGCCATAGAAGGGCACCGAATACAGTTTGCCGAGCGCGAAACTGGAAGGATCGGGGAAGTCGATGATGGCGGCATCAAACATGTCGGTGGCGTTTTGCAGCCAGATCGCAGCGTCAGCATTAATGACGGTGACGCGCGGGTCCGAGAACGAGCCATGATTGAGCTTGACCAGCTCCGCCCTTTTGGTAAAGGCGCCCGTCATCGCCGGGTCCAGATCCACCAGCGTCACGTGCTTGATGTTTGGGTAGCGCAGGATTTCGCGTAGCGCCAGGCCATCGCCACCGCCCAATACCAGCACGCTTTTTGCCCATGGCAGCGACTGCAGCAGCGGATGCACCAGCGCTTCGTGGTAGCGGTATTCGTCGCGCGAGGAGAACTGCAGGTTACCGTTGATGTACAGGCGCGTATCGTCCTTCCAGCGCGTGATGACCAGGCGCTGGTAAGGCGTGGTGGTGGCAAACACGATTTCGTCGCCAAACAGGCCATGTTCGCCCCACTGCACCATGCGGTCCGACATGCCAAAGCCCACCACCAGCACCAGCATCACGACCGAGGCGCGCAACACACGCCCACCCGCGTCCTTGAGTTCGAAGCGGAACACATACAGCGTCCACATGCCCACTGCCACATTGAGCATCCCAAACAGAAAACCGGTACGCACCAAGCCAAGATAGGGCGCCAGCACCAACGGGAACAGCAAGGAGACGGCCAGCGCGCCCAGGTAATCGAAGGTCAGCACACGGCTCACCAATTCATTGAAGGCGGTGTCGCGCGCGTTCAGGGCCCGCATCACGAGCGGCACTTCCATGCCCACCAGGGCGCCAATGAGGAATACGAGCACATAGAGCAGCGTGCGAAACGGCGCCGTCATCCAGGAAAACGTCATGAACAGGAGCGCCGCCGAGAGCCCGCCGATCAAACCCACCGCAAGTTCGATGTCGACAAAGCGCGCCAGCACGTCTTCTTCGTTCACATACTTGGAGACGTGAGCTCCCACGCCCATGGCAAACAGGTAGCAGCCGATGATGGTGGAGAACTGGAGAATGGAGTCCCCCAGCAGATAACTCGATAAGGCGCCGGCGATCAGTTCATAGGCCAGGCCACAGGAGGCGACCACAAAGACGGAAAGAATCAGAATTCGTTTGGTCATGTCTGGTCTTTTGCACTAAGATTCTGTAAAGCTGTCATTTTGACTATTTCCAATTGGGGAGGACCGCGTGCCCGCCATCCTAAACTATCTGCTCCACCTTGCAACAGCCGTTGCGATGGTTATGGCGTATTTCGTCATTTATGTGCGCATGACGCCCTACGACGAAGTCGCGCTGATCCGCGCCGGCAACCGGGCCGCGGCCCTGTCGCTCGGTGGTACCTTGATCGGATTTGCGCTGACCCTGGCCTCGGCCCTGATGCATACGCCGGACTATTACCAGTTCCTCGGTTGGGCCGGCGGCGCCGCCCTGGTCCAGCTCCTGGTGTTCCAGGTCGCCACGCGCTTGCTGCATATGTCGAAGGACCAGATCGAGGCCGACAATGCAGCCTTCGGCGGCCTGCTCGGCACCATTTCGATTTCCATCGGCCTGGTTAACGCCGGCGCCATTTACTAAACATCGCGTTCGCCGCATTCAAGGGAGACTCACCATGTCACTTGGCTCATTCATCAAGAAGCAGTTTATCGACGTCCTGCAGTGGAACGAGGAGACCGAAGGCGTGCTCGCCTGGCGTTACCCGATGCAGGACTTTGAAATCCAGAACGGCGCCATCCTCAATGTGCGCGAGTCGCAAGTCGCCGTCTTCGTCAATGAAGGCGTGATCGCCGACGTGTTTGGCCCAGGCACCCACAAGCTGACCACCCAGACCCTGCCGCTGCTGACCAACCTGAAAAACTGGGACAAGCTGTTCGACTCGCCTTTCAAATCCGACGTCTACTACTTCAGTACCCGCGTGCAGACCGGTCGCAAATGGGGTACCCCGCAGCCGATCACGATCCGCGACAAGGACTTCGACATGATCCGCGTGCGTGCCTTCGGCATGTTCTCCTACCGTGTGGCCGACGCACGCAAGTTTTTCACCGAAATTAGCGGCACCCGCGAAATCTACACGCGCGATGAAGTTGAAGAGCAGTTGCGCGGCCTGTTGATGGCCACCATGGCCTCCTCGCTGGGCGGCGCCAATGTCGCCTTCCTCGACATGGCTGCCAACCAGGCGCTCATGGCGCAGCAGGTCAAGGGCGACCTGGCCACGGCGTTTGCACGCTACGGCATTGGCCTTGATGAGTTCAATGTGGCCAGTGTCAGCCTGCCCGAGGAACTGCAGGCCGCGCTCGACGAGCGTATTTCGGCCGGCATGAAGGGTGGCCTGTCGTCGGACAAGATGAGCGGCT
>JBJMVX010000090.1:0-13068 GCA_045810445.1 Massilia sp. | reverse complement strand
GGACACGCGCACGCTGAAAATGCTCGATACCGTCACTGGCAACTTGAAGGACTTTAAGTATTCAGCCATGACAGGCGTGGAAAAAGGCTGGTTCGACAACCATTGCAACGACTTGCCACAATGCCCTGCGCTCAACAGCACGGAGAAGGCGACCCTCAACAACGGTGCCAATGTCGTCGACTGGTTGCGCGGCCAGCAGCAGTACGCCGATGATTCCATCATGCGTGCCTATGCCGCGACCGATCACACACCGTCGGGCTTGAGCGGTCCGATTCCGATCGTGCTGGGCGACATCGCCTCGTCCAAACCGGCCTTCCTGCGCGATCCACGCAAGAAGTACACGGTCTCTGGCTACAACCAGTTCGTGATCGACAACCAGGCCCGTCCTGCGACTGTGTTTGCCGCTGCCAATGACGGCATGCTGCACGCCTTTAGCGGCGCCACTGGCGAGGAACTGTGGGGCTACGCACCACGCATGACGATGAAGAAGTTGTACCTGCAGGCCAGTACCCGTTACGGCACCAACCACCAGTACACCACCGACGGTTCGCCGGAACTCGGTGATGTGCAAATTGGCGGTGTGTGGAAAACCATCCTGGTTGCCGGCCTGAACGGCGGCGGACGCGGTTTCTATGCCCTCGACGTGACCGATCCGCTCAATCCGAAAGCCCTGTGGGAACTGTGCGCCGATGCGACTGTCTGCTCGGGTAGCAATCTCGATACCGACATCGGTCTGACCTTCGGCAACGCCCAGTTCGGCATGTACAACGGTAATTGGGTGGTTCTGCTGACCTCCGGTTACAACAATATTCCAGGCACCGATGGCGTGGCTGGCGGTTCCGGCGGCGGCTTCCTGTATATCGTCGATCCGTCCAATGGCCGCATCCTGCAAAAGATTGCCACCGGTTCGGGCGATACCACCACGCCTTCCGGTTTTGCCAAGATTTCAGCCATCACCAACGATCCGCAGACCGACCCGGTCATCACCCAGGTCTACGGTGGTGACAATCTGGGCCAGATGTGGCGCTTCGACTTGACCACGAGTACCGTGACCAAGACGCTGATGGGCAATGCCGGCGTCAACCAGCCAATTACCACGGCGCCGGAAATTACCTCTTGCAATGTGGGAACCAGTGCTGTGAAGAATGTGATCATCTTCGGTACCGGCCGCCTGCTCGACATCCCTGACGTGTCCAATACGGCAGTGCAGAGTCTGTACATGCTCAAGGATTCGGCCACCACCATCGCGCCATGGAAAACCGGCATGGTGCAGCAGACGCTGAGCCTGCTGGGCAGCAGCTCGAGCACCTACACTTACAAGATCAGCAATAATGCCGTTGATCTGACCACCGCCAATGGCTGGTATGTTGACTTCAACCTCAACGCCGGCGAGCGTATCAATCTTGATCCGGTCGTGGTGGCAGGCAGCGTGACAGCGGTGGCGAATATTCCGAGTTCGTCCTCGGCCTGTTCGGTGGGCGGCAGCAGCAATGTGTACCAGGTTGATGCCTGTACCGGCAGCTTCCTGGTCAACAACGAGCGCGTCGGTTCGGACGTGGTTGCCGGTCGTACCCTGTCGGCAACCTCGGCAGCGGTGGGTTTCATCATGATCCGCCTGCCAACGGGCGTGCTGAAAATGGTCACCACCACGGCTGACGGTCGCACCATCACCAGCAATGGCCCAAGCAATCTGGGCTTGCCAGCAGCCAAGTCGGGCTGGCGCCAGGTGCGCTAACAGCGCGTGGACTTTGCCGCCAGCCCCAAGCTGGCGGCAAAGCAGTTCACACCAAGTGGCCAGGAAACGGTAAAATCGAGGGTTTTTTGCAGAGCCCTCTTGGCCGCCACTATGTCTATTGAAGCAACAACGGCGCCGTCCCCCGAGGACGCCGACCTTTCCTCCGCGGCCAGCGCCGCCACCCCAGCGGCCATCGCGCGCGAAGTAGAGCGCCGCCGTACCTTTGGCATCATCTCCCACCCTGACGCCGGCAAGACCACGCTGACGGAAAAGCTGCTCCTGTTTTCGGGCGCCATCCAGATGGCCGGCACCGTCAAGGCCAGGAAAAGCGGTCGTCATGCCACCTCCGACTGGATGGAAATCGAGAAGCAGCGCGGCATTTCCGTGGCCAGCTCGGTGATGCAGTTCGAATTTCGCGATCACGTCATCAATCTGCTCGACACCCCGGGTCACCAGGATTTTTCGGAAGATACCTACCGGGTCTTGACGGCAGTCGATTCGGCCCTGATGGTGATTGATGCGGCCAAGGGCGTGGAAGCCCAAACCATCAAGCTGCTGGCAGTGTGCCGCATGCGCAATACCCCATCGTCACCTTCATGAACAAGATGGACCGCGAAACGCGCGATCCGCTCGAACTGCTCGACGAACTCGAATCGGTGCTCAAGATCGAATGCGCGCCGGTGACCTGGCCTATTGGCATGGGCAAGAATTTCCGCGGCGTCTACCATTTGCTGCGCGATGAAATCATGTTGTTCAAGGCGGGCGAAGAGAAGGCCGATGGCGCTTTCGAGATCGTCAAGGGGATTGACAACCCGCGCCTGTCAGCCATGTTCCCGCTTGAAATTGAACAGCTGAAAATGGAAGTGGAACTGGTGCATGGCGCCTCCCACCCCTTCGACCTGCAGCGCTTTTTGGCCGGCATCCAGACCCCAGTGTTCTTCGGCTCGGCCATCAACAACTTCGGTGTGCGCGAAATCCTCTCGGCCCTGGTCGACTGGGCCCCGCCGCCGCGCGAGCGCGACGCCACGGTGCGTGTGGTGGCGCCGTCGGAGCAGCCATTTTCCGGCTTTGTCTTCAAGATCCAGGCCAATATGGATCCGGCCCACCGCGACCGCATTGCGTTCTTGCGCGTGTGCTCGGGACGTTTCGAGCGCGGCATGAAGGTCAAGCATTTGCGCCTGGGACGCGAGATCAAGGTGTCCTCGGTGGTGACCTTCATGGCGTCCTCGCGCGAGCAGGTCGAGGAAGCCTACGCGGGCGACATCATCGGCTTGCCCAACCACGGCAATATGCAGATCGGCGACAGTTTTTCCGAAGGCGAGATGCTGCAATTTACCGGCATTCCTTACTTTGCTCCGGACTTCTTCCGCTCCGTGCGCATCCGCAATCCGTTGAAGATCAAGCAGTTGCACAAGGGCTTGCAGCAGCTGGGCGAAGAGGGCGCGGTGCAGGTGTTCAAGCCGGTCCAGGGCAGTGAGCTGGTGCTCGGCGCCGTCGGCGTGCTGCAGTTTGAAGTGGTGGCCAGCCGCCTGCTCAATGAATACGGGGTCGATGCCGTGTTCGAAGGCACCAGCATCAGCAGCGCGCGCTGGGTCAGCGGCGAGGACAAGCGGGTGCTGGCCGATTTCGAAGCGGCGCTGGGCCACAATGTGGCGTACGACGCGGCCGGCAACCTCGCTTACCTGGCCACCTCGAATGTCAATTTGCGCCTGACCGAGGAGCGCTGGCCCAAGCTGACCTTCCACGCCACGCGCGAGCACGCGGTCAAGGTCGGCTGATCAGGGCTGGGCGGCGCCACCCGGTGTGGCGCTGCGCAGCGTTTGCAGGGCAATCACACCGGCCGGCCCACTGGTGCGCAACTGCACCGGATACCAGTTCATGGCAGGGGCCAACCATATTTCCAGCAGTATTTCGCCGGTCTTGACCTGCTGCGTCAGGTGCATCACGCTCAGCACCCCTAGCGGTGTGTCGAGCTGCTCCGGGCCCGTGACGGCAAAGCGCACGATGCTGCGCCCGCCGCTGGCGGCCACGTCAAATTCCACCACGTCTTGCATCTGTTCGGGCCGCGCCAGGCCCATGCCCGCGAGCTGCATCAGCAGCGAGGCCGTGTCCTGGGTTGCCTGGTTCAGGCGCGCGCTGGCACCTGTGCCAAAGTCGACGCGGCCGGCGTCGCGGTCAAAGCTGGTGCGTAGCGTCGGCGTTCCGTCCTGCTCGCGCAGCGCCATATCCGGTGCAATGCCGCCATCGTTCATGCCGCCCTCGCTGGTGTAGCGTAGCGGTGTGCCACCCATGGGGTCGGGCATATTCTCAAATTGCAGGCTGTAATGCTGGCTGCTGGTTTGCCACACCAGGCGCGACGGCAGGCTGCTGGGCGTTAGCGCGGGGCCAACCCGGACCTCATAATCGAGCACGACCGGCGGTGGCAGGCGCGTCGCATACCGGCCCGGCATCTGTTCACCGGTGTCCAGGTCGGCGCCAGCCTGGGTGGTGCTGGCGTTTGCCGTGCTGGCCAGTTCCGGCGCAGTCACGGTTGGTGGGACAGGCTTGGCCGGCGCCGGTTTGCGCGTGCCCAGCGGCGAGGGCGCAGGCGGCGGTGGCGGGGCGGCCCGGGTCGCCGCTGGCGCGGCAACCGGGGCCAGGCGCACGCTCAGCATGGCAGGCACGGGCGGTAGAGGCAGCTGGGGCCGCCATCCCAGCCACAGCAGCAACGCCAGATGCAAGCCGACCGAGAGCAGGCCGAGGCCGGCTAAGCGCGGCAGGAAGCGTGGGTCGTGATTCATTGCGCTAGTGTAACGTGGAGCATCCCGGACGGGATAGTGCAGCGCCGCATCAGGGCGCTGGCTTGCTTCCCGCCATCCAGGCATGGACGGTGCTGGCCAGCCATAGTGCAATCATCAGCATGATGCCGGTATTGGCGCCCGACGCGCCCTGTTCGCTGATGGCGTGCACTTTCTCGAGAATGAGCAGGGCATCGGGCTCCATGCGCCCGCTCTGCACCTCGTCAAGCAGGGGGCCGAACTGGGTCGCCAGGGTGCGCACGACATACGCCACGCTTGCCAGCGTGCCCAGCACAAACAGGGCGCCAGGCAGACGTCGTCCCAGATACAACTGTCCCACGCCTGGAAACACCAGGGCAGAGAGCAGGGCGGCTTTTAACGGTCGTTGCATCGTGATCCTCGTTGGACACCCTTGCGCATGCGCAAACCTGCGCCTGGGTGGGGGTGTAAATTACTCAGTGCGTTTAGGAAATTATTGGCAGCTTGCAAGGGCAAGCTGCATCATACCCTGTCGGGAGGATCGCATGGGACGCCAGATCGCCAACTTGCGGGCACGGCCATGAGCCGCTGGCTGGGAAGGCTGCGCATCGGTCCCAAGCTGCTGCTTGCGCCCTCCCTGGTGCTGGTACTGCTGATTGTCTCCCTGCTCACGGCCTGGTATGCGCTGGTGCGCCAGAATCAATCGCTAGAGATTATCGTGCAGGTGCGCGCGGCGCGCATCAAGGAGGCGACGGCCCTGGTCAATGCCGTGCAGGCGGCCCATGTGCGCAGCTACCGTTTGTTGACGGGGATAGGGGGCAGCTTTTCCACGCCCCGCAACGATGCGCTGGCGCTTGACATTGCAGCGCGCCAGCTGGCCTTGCAACAGGCGTTTGCCCGTCTGCTTCGGCATAGCGCCGGTGTCGAACGGGACTTGCTGCTCCAGTCCGAGCGCGCCCATGATCAGTACGTGGCCGCCATCGGCGACGTGCTGGAACTGGCGCGCGGCGACGCCTCGATCGGCGCCAACGCCATGGCCAAGGCCGAGCGGGCTTTCGACCGGGTGACGGACTGCCTGGCGCGGCTGGCCGCGCTCGAGCAGGGCTTGAGTGAAACGGCGGCCCAGGAAGCGGCTGCTGAATTTCAGGTCATTTCCATTGCCATGCCGGTGCTGGTGTTGGTGTCGACCGTGCTGTCGCTGGCGGTGAGCATGCTGGTGCGCGCGGCCCTGCTGCGCGAAATCGATGCCATCGGAGAGGCTGCGCGCGATCTGGCCAATGGCGACTTGCGCGCCCGGGAGCGCGCTTACGGCCACGATGAAATTGCCGACACCACCCGCTCTCTGGACGCTGGCATCGTGCACCTCAATCACACGCTGCGCCAGGTGCTCGATGCCGCGCAGGCGATTGAACATGGCGCGCGTGCGATGAGCGGAATGGTCAGCGTGGTGCCCTTGGACCAGGTCAGCGCCCACCATTCGGCCCTGGTGGCCGAGGCGGCGCTGGCGGCCGGCAGCTTGCAGCAGCAGGCCTTGTCGCTGTCGCAGGCCGTCGCTGGCATTCAGCTCGATGCGCCGCCTGTCGCGCCACTTGGCAAGGCGCATTTGCGGCTGGCCGCCAAGCGTGATTGAGGGATCCGCAAGGACAGTGGCGGGCACAATGGGATGAGCGGAAATGAAAAACGGGATGCCGCAGCATCCCGTTTAGTGCGTCACCAGCGCTTATTCGTAATCGCTGATCGGTGCGCAGCCGCAGAACAGATTGCGGTCGCCATACACATTGTCGGCACGGCCAACGGGCGGCCAGTACTTCTGCTTGCGCAGCGAGGCCACCGGGAAGGCGGCAGCTTCACGGCTGTACTTGTGCTCCCACACGTCGGCGGTGACTACTTCGGCCGTGTGCGGCGCGCCCTTGAGCGGATTGTCCATGCGGTCGTATTCGCCGCGTTCGACCTTGACGATCTCGGCGTGGATAGCAATCATGGCATCGATGAAGCGGTCGATCTCGACCTTCGATTCGCTCTCGGTCGGCTCGATCATCAGGGTGCCCGGCACCGGGAAACTCATGGTCGGCGCGTGAAAGCCAAAGTCCATCAAGCGCTTGGCCACGTCTTCATTGCTGATGCCCGTGGCGTCAGTGATCGGACGCAGGTCCAGGATACATTCGTGGGCCACCAGGCCGTCGTGGCCCGTGTACAGCACAGGGTAGTGGGGCGCCAGGCGGCGCGCAATGTAGTTCGCCGCCAGGATCGCCGTTTCCGTCGCTGCGGTGAGGCCTTCGCCGCCCATCATCGCGATGTACATCCACGAAATGGGCAGGATGCTGGCCGAACCATAAGGCGCCGCGCTCACCGCACCAATGCCCGCTTCGTCGCGCGTGTAGCCGGTCGAGCGCTGGTTAGGCAGGAACTTGGCCAGGTGGGCGCCAACGCCGATCGGACCGACGCCAGGACCACCGCCGCCGTGGGGAATGCAGAAGGTCTTGTGCAGGTTCAGGTGACTGACGTCGCCGCCAAAGCTGCCTGGCGCCGCCACGCCAACGAGGGCGTTCATGTTGGCGCCATCGATGTAGACCTGGCCACCGTGCGCGTGGATGATGTCACACAGTTCAGTGATGCCTTCTTCGAACACGCCGTGGGTGGACGGATAGGTGACCATCACGCAGGCCAGGTTGGCGCTGTGCTGTTCGGCCTTGGCCTTCAGGTCCGCCAGGTCCACGTTGCCGTTTTCGTCGCAGGCAGTGACCACCACTTTCATGCCCACCATATTGGCCGAGGCCGGGTTGGTGCCGTGTGCGGACGAGGGAATCAGGCAGATGTTGCGATGGCCTTCGCCACGCGACTGGTGGTAAGCCTGGATCACCAGGAGGCCTGCGTACTCGCCCTGCGAGCCGGCGTTGGGCTGCAGCGAGATGGCGGCGTAGCCGGTGAGGGCGCACAGCATCTCTTCAAGCTGGGCGATCATTTCGCGGTAGCCGACCGTCTGGTTATCCGGCGCGAACGGGTGGATGTTGGAGAACTCGGGCCAGGTCACCGGGATCATTTCGCTGGTGGCATTGAGCTTCATGGTGCACGAGCCGAGCGGAATCATGGTGCGGTCCAGCGCCAGGTCCTTGTCGGCCAAGGAGCGCAGGTAGCGCAGCATTTCATGCTCGGCGTGATAGCGGTTGAAGGTCGGGTGGGTCAGGAAGGCGCTGGTGCGGGCCAGTTGTTCCGGAAAGGCCGTCTGGGCACTCGCTTCAAGTGCGTCGAAGTCGGCGGTGGCAGGCGCGTTGGCCAGGCCCTTGGCAAAGATCGACCACAGCAGGGCAATGTCTTCACGCGTGGTGGTTTCGTCGAGCGAGACGCCGATATGGCTGGCGTCGATCTTGCGCAGGTTGACGCCACTGGCCACTGCCGCTGCGTGAAGCTGCTCGGCGCGGTCGGTCTTGATGGTGAGCGTGTCGAAGTAGCTGGCATTGGCCAACTGGTAGCCCAGCAGGTTCAGCTTGGCGGCCAGGATGTTGGTGAAACGGTGCACGCGCTGGGCGATGCGGGTCAAGCCCTGCGGGCCATGGTAGACCGCGTACATCGAGGCCATCACGGCCAGCAGTACCTGGGCGGTGCAGATGTTGGAAGTGGCTTTTTCGCGGCGGATGTGCTGCTCGCGCGTTTGCAGGGCCAGGCGGTATGCCTGATTGCCCTGGGCGTCGATGGTCACGCCCACCAGGCGACCGGCCATGCTGCGCTTGAATTCGTCGCGCGTGGCCAGGTAGCCGGCGTGCGGGCCGCCAAAACCGAGCGGCACGCCAAAGCGCTGGCTGTTACCGACGACGACGTCGGCGCCCCATTCGCCAGGCGGCGTGAGCAGAGTCAGTGCCAGCAGGTCGGCAGCGGCAATGACCATGGCGCCAGCGGCGTGCAGTTTTTCGACGGCAGCGCGGTAGTCACGCACGTCGCCATTGACGCCCGGGTATTGCACCAGCACGCCGAAGCAGGGCTCGGACAGGGTGGCGATATCGGCAGCGGCAATGACGCGCACGTCCACGCCAATCGGCGCGGCGCGGGTGCGCAGCACTTCCAGCGTTTGCGGCAGGACGTCGTTGGCGACATAGAACACGTTCGAGGCCGATTTGCCCACGCGCTGGATCAGCGTCATCGCTTCGGCGGCAGCGGTGCCTTCGTCGAGCATGGACGAATTGGCGATGCCCATGCCGGTCAGGTCGGTGATCATCTGCTGGAAGTTCAGGATCGCTTCGAGGCGACCTTGCGAGATCTCTGGCTGGTAAGGCGTGTAGGCGGTGTACCAGGCCGGGTTTTCAAAGATATTACGCAGCACCACGCCCGGGGTGTGGGTATTTGCATATCCCTGGCCGATCATGGACTTCATGACCTTGTTCTTGCCGGCGATGCCTTTCAACTTGGCCAGTGCGGCCTGTTCCGGCATCGGATCGAAGAACTGACCGAGTTCCAGCTTGCTCTTGCGGCGGATGTGGGCAGGCACAATGGCGTCGATCAGTGCGGCGCGTGTTGCGTAGCCGAGGGTAGACAGCATGGCTGCCTGTTCGCTGTCGGACGGGCCAATGTGGCGCGGGATGAAGGAGTCGCGGGCTTCGAGTTGGGTCAGGCTGGTGCGGGTCATGATGGTCGGGATAGGGAAGGGAAGGAGACTGCTGCGCCACCGGTCCGGCCCGCGATCACGAGAGCCGGGCCGGGTGGGACGGGGTTTATTCGCCGGTGGTCTTGCCGTAGGCGGCTGCGTCGAGCAGGCCGTTGATGGCATTGGCGTCACTTGGCATGAGCTTGAACAACCAGGCCGAGTAAGCATCGGCATTGATCGTCTCCGGGGCGTCGGCGACAGCGTCGTTGACAGCGGTGACCTGGCCCGACAGCGGGGCGTAGATGTCGCTGGCAGCCTTGACCGATTCAACCACGGCGGCGTCGTCGCCGGCGGTGAAGCTCTTGCCCACTTTTGGCAGTTCGACGAAAACGATGTCACCCAGGGCATCCTGGGCATACTCGGTGATGCCGACAGTGACGCTGCCATCAGCTTCGGCGCGCACCCACTCGTGGGACTCGGTGTACTTCAGTTCTGCAGGAATATTCATAGTGGCTCCAAAGTGGTGTGTTTGTTGTTCGGGGTTCAGGCAACGAGGATTTTACCGTGTCGCACGAAGGGCAGCTTGACTACCGTGGCCAAAAGACGCTTGTCGCGAATTTCCACGTGCACGGCGTCGCCAATTGCCACATCCATCGGCAGGCGCGCCAGGGCAATGGCTTGCTCCATGCTTGGGCTGAAGGTGCCGCTGGTGATTTCGCCGCGGCTGCCCGAGGCGCTGACCACGCCCTGGTGGGCGCGCAGGATGCCGCCTTTCTCACGCAGGATCAGGCCCACGAACTGGGCGTTCTGGCCCATGGCTTTTAACGCTGCCTTGCCGACGAAGTCGCGCTCGGAGACCAGGTCGATGGTCCAGGCCAGGCCGGCGTCGAGCGGGTTGACCGTCTCGTCCATGTCCTGTCCATACAAATTCATGCCCGCTTCCAGGCGCAGCGTGTCGCGCGCGCCCAGGCCGGCCGGCTTGACGCCCGCTGCCACCAAGGCGTTCCAGAAGGCGTCTGCCTGGGCGGCCGGGAAGGCGATCTCGAAGCCGTCTTCGCCGGTGTAGCCGGTGCGCGCAACCATCACTTCGCCAAACGCGGTGTCCTTGACGATGACGGCATTGAAGGGTTTGAGGGGCTCGGACGCGGCCTGGGTGGTCGGCAGCACCTGCCAGACCTTGGCGCGTGCGTTCGGGCCCTGCACGGCGATCAAGGCCATCGGCTCATTGCCGTCGCGGCGGGCGGTGATGGTCACGCCGCTGTTGGTGGCAGCGTTTTGCGCCGTCATCCAGGCCACGTCTTTTTCGGCGGTGCCGGCATTGACCACCAGGCGGAACCAGGTCTCGCTAAAGTAGTAGACGATTAAGTCATCGATGACGAAGCCCTGTTCGTTGAGCATGCAGGAATACAGGGCCTTGCCCGGCACCTGCAGCTTGTCGACGTTATTGGCCAGGAGGCCGCGCAAGAAAGGGCGCACCTGCTCGCCTTCGAGGTCGACCACGCACATGTGGGAGACGTCGAACATGCCGACATCGGTGCGCACAGCGTGGTGTTCTTCGATTTGCGAGCCGTAGTTGACCGGCATGTCCCAGCCGCCGAAATCGACCATCTTGGCGCCAGCGGCACGGTGGGCGGAATTGAGCGGGGTCGTTTTGAGCGTCATGGCATCCTCGAGGCAGTGGTATAGGGGTCGCCGAACAGCAAACACGGCCAGTTGGCCGTGCATGGGTGTTCGCGCCCCTCTGTCCTTGGTACCTGAGAGATAGCGGAAGCGATTCCGCCTGCCCCTTCGGTGGGCCGCCGGCATGCTGCCGCGGACGCTCTCCAGAGTGTGACCGGGACGCAGTGCGCCGCCGACCCTTGACCGGTCCTTTTGCCTGAGAGTTTTTGGGTGATGCCCCTTCGGCGGCAGCGCTAGGCTACCCTCTCCCGATCAAGAGTGCAGAGCATATGCCAGCATGGGCCTAAAGTCAACCTGCGGCCGGCGCGCCAGGGTGCGCACGAATGGTGCACGCAGGCTGTTCTACGCCCGGCAATTTGTTAAAATAAGGCATCCACTTTGCGAGGTCATCAGCATGAGCGAAGAACTGTCGACAGCCCCCACCGACGCCTATTTCACCCTCTCTGGCGACGTCAATAGCGATATGGTGCACCGCGTGTTCGAGGCCGTGGCCGCGATGAGCGAATCGGGCATTGAAACTGCCCACGTTCTGCTGCAGTCAAACGGCGGCTATGTGAGCGACGGTCTGTGCATGTACAACTTCCTCTCAAACGCGCCCATCAAGTTCGTCATGTACAACGCAGGGGCCGTGGCCTCGATTGCCGTGATCCTGTTCTTGGCCGGCACCCGCCGCTATGCCAGTGAAACGGCGCGCTTCATGGTGCACAAATCGCATGCGACCGCCTCGCCGGGCGCGCGGCCCGATGCGCTCAATATCATCGTGGAAGGCTTGCGTGCAGATGATGCTCGCACTGAGGCCATTTTGCGCAAACATATTGAGTTCACGCCCGATCAGTGGGGCATCCACCAGTATTCCGATTTGCACCTGACCGCGCGCGACGCCAAGGTCGCACGCATGATCACCGAGGTGGCCGACTTCGCGCCGCCCCGCGGTGTGGTGCTGCGCAATATCTGAGCGCGGCACAGGCAGCATGACAAAAGAGCCTGTCAACGGCTGGGCGTTGCAGGCTCTCTCGTATTGTCCTACTGTGGGCGGCTCGCGCCGCCAGGCTTAGCGGTTGCTGTCGCCTTTACTGCTCGAGCCCGAGCCGGAGCCCGATTGCTTGCTGCCCGAATCGCGGCCAGACTGGCGCGAATCTTCGCGCTGGTCATTCTTGTGGCTTTGACGGCCAGCTTCCACATGCTGCTCGTGGGTGCCACCCTGGGTGCCCGAGCCGGAGCCCTGGTTGCCCGACTGCTTGCTGCCGCTGCTGCTGCGATCACTCTGTTTGCTGCCCTGGTTCTTTTGATTCGAGTTCATGTTCATTCCTTTGTGAAGTTTGAAAATGTCGTGCTCGCCGGTGGCTGATTGTGTCACTGATCAGTTTTTCCGGAGACACAATGATGCGAGCGGTACAGTACGATCGCTATCAGATGATCGCTTGAACCAGTGTAGGAGATGATCCTACAAAATTGAAATGAAATCTGCGCATCAGAATTCTTGCCAATCCACATCTTGCGGGGCGGCACGCCCACGGCCACGCAGCGGCGTCGCTGGTACCAGAGCGCGGCTGGCCACGCTGTGCACTGGCACCACGGTGGGCCGCACGCGGGCATCGGCGCGGCGCCCGCTCACCTTGTTGGGATTGCTCGCCACCAGGTGAATGGCGGGCGGACAGATGGCGTGACCGGCGCCGAGCACAAAGGCGCCGCTCGCGCGCGACAGACTGGCGGCGCGGTCACGCATGGAGGCTGCTGCCGCAGCTGCCTGTTCCACCAGCGCGGCATTGTGCTGGGTCGCCTGGTCCATCGCAGCAATGGCGACGTTGACCTGCTCGATGCCAACGGTCTGCTCGGCACTGGCGTCGGCAATTTCAACAATGATGGCGCTGACCCGCTTGACGCTGGTGACCACGTCGTCCATGGTTTTGCCTGCCTTGTCGGCCAGCAGGGTGCCGGCGCTGACCTGGGCCACCGAATCGTCGATCAGGATCTTGATCTCTTTGGCTGCCGCTGCGGAGCGCTGGGCCAGGTTACGTACTTCCGAGGCCACCACGGCAAAGCCGCGCCCTTGCTCGCCGGCCCGCGCCGCTTCGACTGCCGCGTTGAGCGCCAGGATATTGGTCTGAAAGGCGATGCCATCGATGACGCCGATAATTTCCGCAATGCGGCGCGAGGAATCGTTGATCGAGGCCATGGTGCCCACCACTTCCGCGACCACGGCGCCGCCCTTGACCGCCACATCGGAGGCCGACAAGGCCAGCTTGCTGGCCTGGTGAGCGTGCTCGGCATTCTGTTTGACGGTGGCCATGAGCTGCTCCATCGAGGTGGCGGTTTCTTCC
>JBJMVX010000089.1:0-9744 GCA_045810445.1 Massilia sp. | reverse complement strand
GCCAAAATCAGCACGCGGTCGATTTGCTTGAAGACGCGGAAGGCGTCGTCGCCAAACAGTTCGGGCATGATGCCGGTCACGCCTTCGAGGGTGTCGCCAATCACGCGCGGCTGCTCGAAGATTTCTTTTTGCATGTAGTGGCGGTATGGGCCCAGTTCCGCAGCGCCAGTGTGGGCGTGCACGGTTTTCGCTTCGCGCGCGGCCGGGCGGCCTTCGGCGTCGACGATCCATACTTTGCTCAGTTGCAGGTCGACCACATCGCCTTCTTCCAGGTAGATGATCTGGTCGGTCGTGCCGGCCAGCGCCATGGCGTCGGACGCAACAAAGTTTTCACCCTTGCCCAGGCCAACGATCAGGGGCGAACCCTGGCGCGCGGCAACCACGCGGTGCGGTTCTTCGCGGCTGAACACGGCAATGGCGTAGGCGCCGTGCAGGCGCTTGACGGCCGTTTGCACGGTTTCGAACAGGTCGCCCGTATACATATGGTCGACCAGGTGGGCGATGACTTCGGTGTCGGTCTGGCTTTGGAATACATAGCCGAGGGCGGTCAGTTCGGCGCGCAGTTCGTCGTGGTTTTCGATGATGCCGTTGTGGACCAGGGCGATGCGGGCGTTTTCTTCCGTTGGCGAAAAGTGCGGGTGGGCATTGTGCGATGCCGGGGCGCCGTGGGTGGCCCAGCGCGTGTGGGCGATGCCGGTAAAGCCGGACAGGCCGACGGTGTTGATCTGGGTTTCCAGGTCGGCGACGCGCGAGGTGCTGCGCGAGCGCACCAGCTTGCCGTCCACGTGCAGCGCCACGCCGCAGGAGTCGTAGCCGCGGTATTCCAGGCGCTTGAGACCTTCGGTCAGGATGGGGGTGATATTACGCTGCGCTACTGCGCCGACGATGCCGCACATGGAAACCTCGCTTATAAATTGAACAATGGACGCATCGTAGATGAGTTCGCATGAAATATGCTGCCGTTTTCGATGCTTTTTTGGTATATTATTTCATGCGCATGGGAACGTGAAATATTATTTCATTTATCGGAATTTTCTTTTCAAATTGGTGAGGTATGGCTGAGACTATAGCAAGCGACATCGACGACGTTGATCGTCGCATCCTCAATCTGCTGCAAGTTGATGCCTCGCACACCAATGCGGAGCTCGCTGAACTGGTTCACGTCTCGCCGCCCACTTGCTTGCGCCGTGTCAAACAGTTGACGGAGCAGGGTGTGATCGAGCGCCAGGTTGCCATCGTGGCCCCGGAGAAAGTCGGTGCTCGTCTCACGGCCATCGTCGAGATCACCCTGGATGTGCAGGCGGCCGAGCGCATGGACGAGTTCGAGCAGCATGTGGCGCAGGAGGGCGCGGTGCTGCAGTGCTACCGCGTCGCGCCCGGTCCGGATTTTGTGCTGGTGATCCAGGTGGCCGATATGCCTGCCTACCATGCGCTGGCCCACCGCCTGTTTGCCACACAGACCAATGTGCGCAACGTCAAAACTTATTTCTCCACCTTCCGCAGCAAGTTCGAAACCCGTATTGCCCTCTGATTGCGGCCTAGCTGCGCCCGCTCAATTTGTTCCCTGCCGGAAAAGTGTCTACTGGCAACTGTTTAGTGCAAACAGACGAGGCGCGGATGGATACGGAACTGGCGCAGCACAAGATGGAAGGCTATGCGCGCGGCGACCGCCCGCTATTGAGCCTCACGCGCGTGCACAAGGTGTACACCGGCGCTATGCTGGGCGTGCACGCATTGCATGACATCGAGCTGCACATTGCGCCAGCCGAGATCGTCACCGTGTGCGGCCCCAGCGGCAGCGGCAAGACGAGCCTGCTCAACGTGGCCGGCATGCTCGACACCGCCACCGAAGGCAGTGTGGTGGTGGCCAGCCTGCTGGTATCCAAGTTGTCCGAACAAGCCCGCGCCGACCTGCGCAATGACCTGATCGGCTTTGTGTTCCAGGCCAGCAGCTTGCTGCCTGTGCTGACCGCGCGCGAAAACGTGTTGCTGCCCTTGTTCCTGCGTAGCCGCCTGGAACGCAGCGAGATGGCGGCAGCCCAGGCGCGCGCGGACTTCCTGCTGGCCGAGCTGGGTTTGAGTACCCAGGCCGGTCTCTATCCACCGCGGCTGGACGCGGGCCAGTGCCAGCGCGTGGCTATCGCCCGCGCCCTGGTCGCCGCGCCGCGCCTGGTGATTGCTGACGAACCCATGTCGCGCCTGGACCAGGGCGGCATTCGCCAGGTGATGGATCTGTTTGCTCGCCAGCAGCAGGAACTGGGCACGGCGTTTCTCATTTCCACGCGCGACCAGCGTCAGCTCAGCCGCGCCACGCGCACGCTGCAATTGACGGAAGGGCGCTTGCAGCCAGCGCCCATGCTGCGTGGACGGCGACCCGTGGTGGTGCAACTATGAGCGCGTCGCGCCTGGCATTGCGCGCGCTGCTGCTGGGCAGTGGCCGCAGCTTGCTGGCGATCTTGCTCATCGCAGCGAGCCTGTGCGTGCTCGACTTGTTCGCTGGCCATATTGCCAGCGCGCGTGCCGGACTGGAATACCAGGCCGTGATCGGTCAGCGCATGGGCCACCTGGCCATCTTGCACAGCGGCGCGCCAGGCACTGGCGCGATGTTCACGCCGACTGAAGTGCTGCAGGTGATCCAGGTCGCGCGCACTCTGCCGGGCATTGCGCTTGTGGTGCCGCAAATGAGCGTGAGTGGCATCGCGTCCACAGGTAGCAGGTCCGCCCTGTTTTTTGGTGAAGGCATTGTGTCGACGCCGGACGCCAGTGCCAGCTTGCAGCAATTGCCGGGCCACCTCAATCCGGCCGCGCGACGCGGCATTGCGGTGAGCAGTGGGCAGGCGCGCTCGCTCGGTCTGTCGCATGGCAGCAGCGTGACCTTGACTGGCGCCACCCTCGACGCGCACTCGGCGCCGCTGGCAGCGGAAGTGGTGGATATCTACAACGGCAACGCGCCCGATGGCGTCCCCCACGCGCCCTTGCTGATGCCGTTCGCGATGGCGCAAACCCTGCTCGACACGGAACGTACCGAGCGCATTGTGGTCTATCTATCGGATGCCCTGCACACCGACGAGCGGCGCAGCGCGCTGGCGGCTGCCCTGCATGCCGCCGGCATCGCTGTGCAGGTCAAAACCTGGCAGGAGCAGTCGGCCGCCTATGCCAGCGAGCGCGGCGCGTCGGACGTGGCCTTCGATAGTGTGGCCGGGATGGTGTTTGCCGTCATCGCCGCGACTGTGGCCGCGACGTTGGCCATGAACGCGCTGGAGCGCCGCCGCGAGGTGGGGACCCTGCGCGCGCTGGGCATGCGCAGCAGCGCGGTGTTCCTGATGTTTATCCTGGAAGGCGTGGGCATGGCCTTCTCTGGCGTGCTGCTGAGCCTGGCAGGCAGCGGGCTCATTGCCTGGGTGGTCAATCGCGCGGCACTGTCGTATAACAATGCGCACGCGCCGGGCGGCGCGCCCATGTTGGTGGAACTCGACTTCGAACGCATGGCCATGGCGGTGCTCACCGTGCTGGCGGTGGCGCTGTTGGCCGCCCTGGTGCCGGCGTTCAAGGCAGCGCGCATTCCCATTGCACCGGCGCTGGCCGTCTGAACCTGTGTCGGACGGACGACGCAGCAACAGGCAAAGCGCTAGCCCGCTGCCGCCGCGCACTGTCCTTGAGAAAGCCACGCTGCGACGGTTCGCAAGCAATACCGCCGCTGCCCAACTGTCTAGCTCTTCTTGACCTTCACCGGACGCGCCCAGCCTTCAATGGTCATTTGCTTTGCACGCGAAATGGTCAGCTTGCCGGCAGGCGCATCTTTGGACAACGTGGTGCCAGCGCCTAAGGTGGCGCCCTTGCCAACCGTAACCGGCGCGATCAGCTGGCTGTCGCTACCGATGAAGGCGTCGTCTTCAATCACAGTGCGGAACTTGTTGGCGCCATCGTAATTGCAGGTGATGGTGCCAGCGCCAATATTGACGCGTGAACCCACCGTGGCATCGCCCACGTAGGCCAGATGGTTGGCCTTGCTGTGCGCTGCGACCTGGCTGTTCTTGATCTCGACGAAGTTCCCGATGTGCACGTCCTCGGCCAGTTCTGTGCCAGGACGCAAGCGCGCGTACGGACCGATGACCGACTTCGGCCCGACCACGGCTTCTTCAATATGGCAGAAGGGCTTGATGTTCGCGCCAGCGGCAATGCGGGCGTTGACCAGCACGCTGTGAGCGCCCACGGTCACGCCGTCGGCCAATTCCACCCGGCCTTCAAACACGCAGCCAACATCAATACTGACATCGCGTCCGCAAATGAGTTCGCCGCGCACATCGATGCGCGCCGGGTCCAGCAGGTGCACGCCTTTTTCCAGCAGCGCCTGGGCAATATTGAGCTGGTGGCGACGTTCCAGTTCGGCCAGTTGGACCTTGCTGTTAACGCCTGCGACTTCCCATTCTGCAGCAGGCTGAGCCGAGACCACGGCGACGCCATCGGCAACCGCCTGGGCCACGATATCGGTCAGGTAATACTCGCCCTGGGCATTATTGTTTGACAGTGCAGACAGCCATTTTTTCAGGTGGGCGGTCGGCACCACCATGATGCCGCTGTTGATTTCGCGGATCTGGCGCTGTTCCGGTGTCGCATCTTTTTCTTCAACAATGCTGCGGATTTGGCCATCGACACGCACGATGCGGCCCAGACCAAAGGGATTGGCCTGCTCCACGGTCAGGATGGCCAGCTTGTCCTTGCCCGCCGCGTCGGCCAGGCGTTTGAGCGAGTCTGCCGAGGTCAGCGGAACGTCGCCATACAGGATCAGCGTTGGCGCGCTTTCATCCAACTGCGGGACCGCCTGCATGACCGCGTGGCCGGTGCCCAACTGTGGTTCCTGCAGGGCCGTGGTGATGGGCGCGTGCCCTTCAAGCGGCAATCGCGCCAACATGTCTGGCACAGTTGCGCCACCGTGGCCATAAATAACGCATAATTTGCTTGGCGCAAGAGTTCGTGCAGTATCGATGACGTGGGACAGCAATGGCTTGCCGGCCAGCGGGTGCAGCACTTTTGGTAAAGCCGATTGCATGCGTTTGCCCATACCGGCGGCGAGGATCACAACGTTCATAGGCTTTGTTCAGAGAGTTAATAAAGATGAAAAATTTTAACACGCAAGACAGCTGGTTTTCGCGCTTTCGCGTCCTGATCCTGATCACCACCATGGCCGTGCTGGCCGCTTGCAGCAGCGTGCGCTTTGCCTACAACCAGGGCGACACCCTGCTGTACTGGTGGGTCAACGCCTACCTGGACTTGGACTCGGAGCAGGCGGGCGCGCTCAAGGAAGACATTGGCGACCTGTTCAACTGGCACCGCAAAACCCAACTCAAGGAGTACGAGCAATTTCTCGCCACCGCGCAACGGCAGTTGGCCGGCACAGTCACGATGGCTGACCTGAAGGCCGATTTCCGCGACATCCGCACCCGCACTGAAACGCTAGCCACCAAGGCACTGCCGGATCTGGCCGATCTGGCCATGTCCATCAAGCCGCAGCAACTCGTGACGATGGAAGAGAAGTTCGCCAAGAACAATGAAACCTTCCGCCGCAAGTTTGTGCGCATCGATACGGAAAAGAAGCAGAAGGAGCGCTTCAAGAAGTCGATGGAGCAATTTAATCTGTGGTTCGGCGACTTCAGCAACGAGCAGGAAGCCATCCTGCGCAAGGCTTCCGACGCGCGGCTACTGAACAACGAGTTCTGGCTCAATGAACGCATCGTCCGGCAGCGGCGCATTGTTGCGGTGCTGCGCGAAGTGCAGCAAAAGAAACTGAACAAGGAAGCGACCATGGCTTTGATGGCGACCCTGGTCAAGGAAATCTTCGGTCGTTTTGACGCGCCGGAACAGAAGGCGGTCTACGACACTTACATCGACGGCACCATGAACCTGACGCTCACGGCCATCAAGATTGCCACCCCAACCCAGAAAGCGCACGCGCAAAAACGCATGCAGGGCTGGATCGACGACTTCAAAGTGCTCGCTGCCGACGCCAAATAGTTCCTCCGGGGCAGACCCCGGAGCGGCGGGCCGGGCAGTGGTGCGTGATATAGTCGCGGCCATTCGATTTATTGCCTGATTATGCAAAAGAAGCCCGCCAAAGTACCCGTCCATCGCCCGCCGCCGCCCAAGCAGGTGCGCATCATCGGGGGCGCCTGGAAGCGTACGCCGCTGCCTGTCCTCGATGCCCTGGGCCTGCGCCCCACGCCCGACCGCGTGCGCGAAACCGTGTTCAACTGGATCGACCATCTGTGGGGTCGCACCTGGTCCGACGCCGCCTGCCTCGACTTGTTCGCCGGCAGCGGCGCCCTCGGTTTCGAAGCCGCCAGCCGTGGCGCGCAGTCGGTGACGATGGTCGATGCCCACAGCCCGGTGGTGCGCCAACTCGACCTTATCAAGGACAAGCTCAAGGCCGACACCGTGTCCGTGCTGCGGGCCGATGCACTTGCCAGCGCCCAGCAGTTTGCCCTGCGCGGCCAGCGCTACAAGCTCATTTTCCTTGATCCGCCTTACCACCAGGACTGGTTGGCCAAGGCGCTTCCCCTATGTGCGCCCTTGATGACTGAAGGCGGCCTGGTCTACGCCGAGTCTGGCGCTGCGCTGCCTTTCACGCCTGACGATGGCAGCCCCGCACCGGCCTGGCTGGCGGACTGGGAAGCCGTGCGTGCCGACAAGGCCGGCGGTGTCTTCTTCCATCTGCTGCGTTTGCGTCCGAAAGCAGCGTAAATACCACGCCCGCCGAGCGCGCCAGCCCCTGCGGGCGGCGGCACTACGGCCTGCGCTTTTTTTTCAGGCATAATGCGCGTTCTATATTGGTGCATCTCTAGGGAGCCGCAATGGTTGTAGCTGTTTATCCAGGAACCTTCGATCCGCTTACCCGCGGCCACGAGGATTTGGTGCGTCGCGCATCCGGCCTGTTCGACGGCCTGATCGTGGGCGTGGCCGACAGCAAGAACAAGCGCCCCTTTTTCTCGCTCGAAGAGCGTCTGGAAATTGCCAACGAGGTGCTGGGCCATTATCCGAATGTCAGGGTTGAAAGCTTCTCCGGACTGCTCAAGGATTTTGTGCGCAAGCACGATGCGCGCGTGATCGTGCGCGGTCTGCGCGCGGTATCGGACTTCGAATACGAATTTCAGATGGCGGGCATGAACCGTTATCTGCTGCCAGATGTCGAAACCTTGTTCCTGACCCCGTCCGACCAGTACCAGTTCATTTCCGGCACCATCGTGCGGGAAATCGCCATGCTGGGCGGCGACGTGTCGAAATTCGTATTCCCCTCGGTCGACCGCTGGTTGCAAAAAAAAATCGCGACCATGGCGCCACCCGAGGCATAAAGCAGGTACATCATGGCACTGCTGATTACCGACGAATGCATCAATTGCGATGTGTGCGAACCTGAATGCCCGAATGACGCCATTTCCATGGGTCCGGAGTATTACGTCATCGATCCCCACAAGTGCACCGAGTGCGTCGGCCATTTCGCCGAACCGCAGTGCCAGCAGGTGTGCCCGGTCGAATGCATTCCATTCAATCCTGAATGGCGCGAAACGCCCGAACAGCTGCAAGCAAAGTTCGAGCTGCTAACCGCCGCCAAGTCCTGATTCCCTCGTTTTGCAGGTCCATGCGCCATCACGGCGCTGGCTGCGCCATGGTCTTTTCGATCAGCTTGCGTAACTCGCCAAGATAGCCAATCGCGCAAGGCTGTGACGATGCACCACAGTTCAACAAATATTCCCGGTTCAAGTACGTGAAAATGGTCCCGTGCGGCAATTCCCTGATATAGATAGGTGGTATATTTAACCGAGCGATTAGCACGCCCATTCTTTTTCGAAAGCTGACAATCCCATGTTCAAAAACATCAGCATCGGCCAGCGCCTGGCCTTCGGTTTTGGCACCGTCATTTTCCTGTTGTTGTTGTTGGCCGGACTATCGTATCTGCGCATCTCCAGCTTGAACCAGGAGGTAGCAACCATGGTCGATGCGCGCTATCCCAAGACTGTGGCCGCCAATGGCATCAAGGCCGACGTCAACGAGGCCACGCGCAGTATGTTGAATGTGCTGATCATGACGGACCCGTCCCAGATCGCCAAGGAATTGGCCAATATCGAAACCAGCAACGCCAACGCCACCAAGGCGCTGGCCGAGCTTACCAAAACGACCACCGATGCCACCGGCCAGAAAATCCTGGCTGAAATCGAAACGGTCCGCAAACGCTTCATTCCAGGCCAAAAAACCTTTGTCGGCCTGATTAACGAAGACAAAAAAGACGATGCGATGGTCAAGTTCATGTTTTCGCTGCGTCCGCAGCAAGGCAAGTACTTCGAGCAGCTCGATAAATTCGTCGCTTACCAAAATGCCGAAATGGTCACCGCCGGTAAGGAAGCATCGGCCACGACCGCGCGCACCCAGTTGTTCATCAAGCTGTTGACGGCCATTGCCGCCGGCCTGTCGCTGGCCGTCGCCTTCCTGGCCACGCGCAGCATCACCCGTCCGTTGAAGGAAGCCGTGCTCGTGGCCCAACGCGTTGCCGATGGCGACCTCACCAGCGAAATTGAAGTGAGCAGCAACGATGAAACCGGGCAGATGATGCAGGCGCTCAAGGACATGAACGCCAGCCTGATCAAAATCGTGGCCGAAGTTCGCGCAGGCACCAATTCGATTGCCGAAGCGTCCAGCGAAATTGCCAGCGGTAACCTGGACCTGTCCTCGCGCACCGAGCAGCAAGCCGATTCCCTGGGCCAGACCTCCAGTTCCATGCGCGAACTGACCGATACCGTGCAGCAGAATGCCGACAATGCGCGCCAGGCCAATCAGTTGGCGGCCAAGGCGTCCGAAGTGGCGGTGCGCGGCGGCTCGGTGGTCTCGCATGTGATTGAGACCATGGGCTCCATTACCGAATCCTCGAAAAAGATCGTCGACATCATCGGCGTGATTGACGGCATTGCCTTCCAGACCAACATTCTGGCGCTCAATGCTGCTGTGGAAGCCGCCCGTGCGGGCGAGCAAGGCCGCGGCTTTGCCGTGGTCGCTTCCGAAGTGCGCAACCTGGCCCAGCGCTCGGCGGGCGCGGCCAAGGAGATCAAGGCCCTCATCGGTGACTCGGTCACCAAGGTGCGGGAGGGCAGCACGCTGGTCGAGCAGGCCGGTGTGACGATGGAAGAAGTAGTTGCCAGCGTGCGCAGGGTGACTGATATCATGGGAGAAATAACTTCCGCCAGCCAGGAGCAAAGCGTCGGGATTGCTCACGTCAATACAACGATCCTTGAAATGGACGAGACAACCCAGCAAAATGCAGCCCTGGTTGAAGAGGCGGCTGCAGCGGCTGCCTCGATGCAGGACCAGGCGGCCAATCTGGCGCGCGTGGTCAGCGTGTTCAAGCTGGACCATAACCAGGTGCAGAAGGCCATCCCGCTCAATGCGATGTCCACCGCCAAGCCTGCCGCTGCGTTAAGGAAACAGGCCAGCGGCGCACCCGCGCCGCGTATTACCGGAAAACAGTCCAACGGTAGTGACTGGGAATCGTTCTAATTTTTATACTTTCAATAACAACGGAGACAACATGTTTGCATCAAAATCTTTTAGCTTCAAAGGTCTGCTGACCGGCGCCTTGCTCGCTTTTGCGTTCAGCCAGGGCGCTTCGGCGGCCGAGGTCGCTGGCGTCAAGTTCCAGGATACGGTTAAGCTCGGCGGTAAGGAATTGCAGCTCAACGGCGCCGGCGTGCGCACCAAGTT